>JACPFN010000017.1 GCA_016183005.1 Candidatus Babelota bacterium
CCCATTCTTAGTTGAAAAGCCTCTGTTAAATATACGCTTCATATCTTCTGGACTTATTGAGCTTCCACTATTTTTTACTTCTATTATGTTCTTATGTTCATCTTCAAATATCTTTAACACAACGCTCTTTTCCAAACTATTATCTGCTGCTTCAAACGCATTATTTCAAAGGTTAGTCACTACATCGGAAAGCTCGTACTCATTTATCCTCCATTTTAATAGATTATTGCTTACAGAATATGAAAAATTGTTAAACGTCAAATTATTCCTAATTTAAACGTCAGTTTATTTCTATAATTATTATGCAATTTACATCAAATTATTTCTGCAAAATCACTTTATTTCTAAGAAAAAATCACTTTATCGCTAAAGAA
Organism: Candidatus Babelota bacterium; assembly: GCA_016183005.1. GTDB lineage: Bacteria > Babelota > Babeliae > Babelales > Chromulinivoraceae > JACPFN01. The sequence continues at coordinate 375 of JACPFN010000017.1, forward strand.
AAGGGAGCTTGCGCTCCTTAATTTTAATGTAGCGATATTTCATTGGCGGCAGCCATTATTATATCAGTGTCAATTACGGTCTTTTCGTGCTGCGCACCTATTATTAAGGCTTTAGTTAATATCATGTTTAAACGTCTTATAGAACCAGCACAACTCCTATATATAGCCAAAATAGCATTGTTATCAAATATTTCTGGCGAAGCCCCTGCTAATGATAATCTGGAATGAATATATCCTAAAGCTTCATCTTCAGAAAGTCCTTCAAAATTATAATTTATTACTATTCTTTGTTTTAATGCCTCATGTATCTGCTTCTCTAAGATATTATTTAACACAGGTTGCCCTATTAAAACCAAGGAGAAACAATCTTTTGAGTCCATAGAGAAATTCATAAGTAGCTTTAGATCCCTTAAAATATCATTATTTAGATATTGTGCTTCGTCCCACACTAATATATAGTGGACACGTTTATCTGTACTCATACTTTCCATATAGTCTTTTATACTTTTGAACATATCAGCTTTACGAGAAGAAGGCTCAATGCCTAAGGATATACAAAATTGCCTATAGAACTCAGTAGTAGTTACAGTAGTAAGACAAAGATATATAACCTTTGTCAAATTAGGGTTTACCTTTTTAGCAAAACATCTTAAGGCAAAAGTTTTTCCACTACCAGGCGAAGCCGTAAATAAGCCGATTCCTCTACTTTCATTAAGATACTCAAGTCTTGATATCATCTCTTTTAAGTCCTTTGAAATATAAGCATCTTTTTCTTTTATACCTTTTTCAAACGGATTCATTGTCATACCATAAAATTGTCTAAACATTATTTAACACCATCCTTCGAATAATCTATAGTAAATGAATTTTTACGTTTAGTCTTACCATTTTCAACTTTGTTTGTTTTTCTAATTCCGAATTTAACATTTTCATAATATACATATGCATTGTCCATATCATCAGGTAAATACCTTACTTCAATTTTCTGTCTTATAAACTGCATAGGTACATCATAGGATACTTTATCAATGCTTATGGTTGAATCATTGTTGACTTTACGATTAATGCGATTCATAAAGCAATTATCTAGCCATTCACTGTCAGAAGCTACTTTAACACGAGCTAAATCGCTCTTATATCTATCAATAGGGCGCTCCGATGTAGAGGAATGCACTGTTGTATTATGTTTGTTTATATAAGTGAATAATTCATCATTTAATTCTGATAATGAGGATATAGATTCTACATCTAAAGCATTTAACCATCTGCTTTTTAATGTTCTAAAATTCCTTTCTACCTTACCCTTCGAGGCTCCGTCCCTTACCATCGTGTGTAGTTCTACTATGCCAAGTGATCCACAGATAAGACTTAATTGCTCATTTTTATATGGAGAACCGTTATCAAGGTAGATTTTATTAGGTATACCATATCTAGCTACTGCTTCTTTAAGCACCTTTTGAAAGTTATAGGAATTATCATTATAAAAGAATCTACCACCAACTATAAGCCTTGATTTATCATCTAGTAGCATAATTAGATATGTTCTCTTACGCTCACCATTTTCATTTATATATGGTCCATAGCATGTATCACCCTGGTACATGCCAGTTGCAAACTCTTCTTCAAAAGCTTTTCTATCTTTCATATTGATGCATCTAGCCGATTTGAGATCATTATTTTTTATAAACCTTTGAACTGTAGATAGGGATACGTCTTTTTCATTGATGAAGCCATCTTCGATAAGTTTATGATATATAAGAGTAGAATTAATTTTAGGAAATGTATTTTTTAGTGTATATATCTGTTCTATGGCTACATCCGTTAACTTTCTAGTTTTTCCTATATCGCTACGCGTCTTCGGTAGAAGGGAATCAAAACCAAACCTATTATAGTCTGATTCCCAATTCGATAGTGTTCCTGGACTGTATAAAACTGAATTACCGTTAGGTAATTTTACAGGAGTGGTAGCAACACGCCTATAATAAGCAATTTTAGATTTATCTGTAAAGGTATTATTTATAGCAGGTGCTATTAGGGCTAATCTAATAGATGCTATTTCAATCATTTCTTTGTTATTCATTTAAAATCACCTCTACAAAAATGGTATCACATGGAGATTTTAATAACCATTATCGTATTAAGTGGTGTAACAAAAGTAAAATTTAAAAATATATAGCTATAGCTAAATCATGATGTTTCTTGAAAAAATGATAAGCCATTTCTATCAAAAAAATTTATTATAAAAGTTTCAATTTCAATAAAAGTACTATTTATGATATGATGTATAAAATTTAGGTTTGAAATAAGCTTGTCTTCTAAAAGACCAAGCCATAGCTGTTTATGCTCTTTAAACTTATTTAAAATTCGATAGAATGTAGATATAGCAATGCCATAATGTTCACACATAGCTTCTACGGAGTTAAATTTACGTATAAGATAATCATGAATGACAGACACAGTAAATTTAAAGCTAAATGACATGTAAGGCACAATTACCGAAGGTAGGATGGCATGGGTATGTCCACATGATGAGCAAATATATCTAGATATGGCTATTACATTATTATGAACTTCATTATTATCATAAGTCACAAGATGCCGTTTGTAAGATGCAAATAGAGAGAATGCGTGTTTAGCTCCACAAAATGGGCATATCAATGCATCTATACTAAGCGTTTTCATATGCTCATCAAAAATATTTATCTCATTTTCAAAAGAAATTTGTTTAAAACACTTGCATAGTTGTGAAAATAATCTTATCATAATAATTGGTTGTAAGAGCTATCGCTCTTATTTTAAGGGAAGAACTTTTGCTTTGGTCGGCTTGGGGTTCTTCCTTTTCCTTTCTTTAGTTTTAATAATAAGCATAAAAAAATCTCCTGATGATGTCAAGTCATTAGGAGGTTTTGTTTTAGCAATAATATGACAATTATAAATGCAATTAATTACTAGACAATCATTAGTTTCATAGCATTAATTTGACTTAGGATTGAAGTTTGATAAAGCCATATTTTGACGTACTACAGTAAGACTTGATTATACTTTTAAAGATAAGGGACTTGAACTTGATTTAACACCAGCAAAGCGATATTCCTACCTTGTTGGTGAAAACGAGACAAGCCATACTGCTCAAAAACAATTGTATCCTCTATTTGAAGATGATAAACATAACCCAACTCTTGATACGATTGAAGCAGCTTTTAGTGTGGAAAAGGTTACTAAAGATTTCTTTGAACAATATAAAGCAAAATACATAGAGTTGAAAGAATATCTTGAGACATATGAGCCATTTATAAAGGAAACGGCAAACTTAGGATTTGAAATATCTAAGTTTTCAGAACAATTTGCA
>JACPFN010000003.1:0-31263 GCA_016183005.1 Candidatus Babelota bacterium
CAGGGTATCTAATCCTGTTTGCTCCCCACGCTTTCGTGCCTCAACGTCAGAAATGGACCAAGAAGCTGCCTTCGCCATCGGTGTTCCTCTCGAGATCTACGCATTTTACCGCTACTCCGAGAATTCCACTTCTCTCTTCCATCCTCAAGCAAATCAGTTTCAACCACACATTCCCAGTTAAGCCAGGAGATTTAATGATTGACTTATTTTGCCGTCTACGCACCCTTTACGCCCAGTGATTCCGAATAACGTTTGCACCCCTCGTATTACCGCGGCTGCTGGCACGAAGTTAGCCGGTGCTTTCTCTAGTGCTACCATCATCCCTCGTTTCTATTAAAAACGAGTCTTTTTTCACACTTAACAGGAGTTTACAATCCGAAGACCGTCATCCTCCACGCGGCGTCGCTGCATCAGGCTTTCGCCCATTGTGCAATATTCCTCACTGCTGCCTCCCGTAGGAGTTTGGACCGTGTCTAAGTTCCAATGTGGCCGTTCGCCCTCTCAGGCCGGCTATCCATCATCGCCTTGGTGAGCAATTACCTCACCAACTAGCTAATAGAACGCAAGCTTATCTTTCAGCGACAGCAATTAGGCCATCTTTCTCTCTTTCGAGACGTATGCAGTATTAACTTTAGTTTCCCAAAGGTATTCTTCACTGAAAGGAAAATTCTCACGCGTTACTCACCCGTCTGCCGCTTTACTCATCCCGAAGGACTTTCACGCTCGACTTGCATGTGTTAGGCACGCCGCCAACGTTCATTCTGAGCCAGGATCAAGCTCTTCATCACAAATTTATTAAATTAACAGAGGTTTTACCTTAGAATTTTTAAATAACCCATCTTTTTACAGATGGATCAAATTCTATTTCTTATGATTTCAAAGAATCAAACTCATTGTATCACATTAATTGATACAGTCAAGTTTTTAGCAATTAATTTTAACTTTTAACATCGATTTATTTTTTTTGAATCGCTCAACCAGTTCGGTTGACGCTTCATTGATGTTGTTGATTTCAATTGATTACAAGAACTATGATACTTTAATCCTGCTCAAAGTCAACACTTTTTAATGTTTTTTTTAAAAAAAACTATTTTTTAAGAAAAAACATTAAAAAGCACCATCAAGCACCCAACCCAAACACCCGGAAAAAAGGCTTAATATAAAGCAAAAAAAGCTCCCCCTTGAGGCTCCGGTTGAAGATTATTGAACAAAAATAAAAATTAATACTTTTTTGGTATTTTTTGATTTTTTACTAAAAAAATCATGTTTTTTAAAATAAATTTTTATTAATTTTACAGAATAAAGCAAAGTATTATTATATTACCTTAACAAGGTTCCTATTTTTTCCTATATATAAATTAAAGAGTCACCATGATTTTGATAGACCAATTATTTGAAAAACTAAAAAATCTAGAACCACACATAAAAGTAATTCAAAACTACTGGGATTCTGCAAATCTAGAAGAAGTCCTAAAAAAATTAACACTTGAAAGCGAAGATACAAAGTTCTGGATCAACCAACAAAGCGGCAAGATTCTCAAAGAGCTCCAAAAAATAAAAAGGACGGTGCTTACTTATCAAACCATCATTAAATCTTATCAAGAACTACCCGAACTTATCGCACTTTTTGAAAATGACCCAACAGAATTGACCAAATTAGATATAGACATTAACAAATTGACCAAGCAGACCCTTGCTTTCAAAATAGAACTTTTACTTCAAGAAGAATACGATGAAAGCTCATGCTTTTTATCTATAAATGCTGGAGCAGGTGGAACAGAATCACAAGATTGGGCAGATATGCTTCTTCGCATGTATGTAAGATTTTGTGAACAAAATAATTTAGAGGTATCGATTGTTGAATATCAAGGAGGTGAAGAAGCTGGTATCAAATCTGCCACCTTATATATAAAAGGAGATACTGCTTATGGATTACTACGAACAGAGCATGGCGTGCATCGATTAGTTAGAATATCACCCTTCGATGCAAATAAACGTCGCCATACTTCATTTGCTGCTGTTACCGTTATCCCCGAACTCCCAGCCTCAGAAAAAATAGAGATCGATCCTAAGGATTTACGAATAGACACTTATCGCGCAGGGGGGGCAGGAGGCCAACACGTTAACAAAACAGAATCAGCTGTCCGCATCACCCATATTCCAACAAACATTGTAGTTCAATGCCAAAGTGAACGCTCTCAAATCCAAAATAGAGAAACAGCCATGAAAATGCTTATGGCTAAACTTAAGCAAAAACAGATAGAAGAGGATAAATCTAAAACCGCCGTCGAAAAAAAGAAAGCTGAGTGGGGGTCTCAAATAAGATCTTATATTTTACACCCCTATAAAATGGTTAAGGATCATCGTACAGATATCGAACACTTTCAACCGGAACTTGTACTTGATGGAGATTTAATGAAATTTATTGAAAGTTATCTTGTACAAGAAGGTACTCAAAAATAATCGGTTTAATTCATATCGTTACTATTGGTATAGGTTTATACATTATTATATGTATAAACCTATACCAATATTTATTTTAGCATTCCCAGCAACATCCATAATATATGTCCTGCATAAATTCCTAAAAATACCGGATAAACTTTTTCTCTTTTTTTAATTAAGTTTGCAAATGCACCAGAGGACACTAATATTCCTGCAACTACAGGCTCCATCAAAATCCCCCCTATAATAGCTAACAACTCTCCCAACATATAATGTAGTAAGATTCCATAAACAAATCCCAATAAAAATATCTTTGGATTATATTCAACATATTTAAAAAACTCTTCAAACTGATATGTTTTCTTTGTAAGAGCTGCATAAGATTGAATATCAAAATAATTACAAAAATACCAAAATATAATTCCAGAACAAATTACAGCTGCAACAACTGCTATAATTTGATATTTAATAATGAATCCATAATCGACATTAGCCAATTTTGCTAATTTATAAAAAAATAAGAGATCTATCACAATCCCCAAGCACAGGGTGGCTAAAACAGAAGTAGCTATCATTGTTATCATTGTTGCTGGGATAAAATAAATCATTCCAAACAAAACAAATGAGACGTACGTTTGAATTTCAAGAATACCTATCGTTGAAATAATATCGACACTATATAATGCTAACAACATCAAAACAGCAAAAATCATGATTGCAACCAATACAGAAACATTCCAATAATACAGAAATAATACATTGCTACCAAATGCCAATAAGAACCATACCTGAAACCATCGTTTTTTAATAATTTGTAAGAAAAAGGAATGAGTTTGCCAATATTTAGCAGATCTTTGAATAAAAACTGAACTTACATTAAATATAAGCCAAGCAACAATCATTCCCATAGAAAATGTAATAACCAAAGAATTATCAGTAATGTTACTTGGTATATATATATGTACGAGCCTAAGTGTAATAACTCGCGTCATTAAGCCTATCAAAACAGGAATAGCGACCGCTTGTCCAGATATAAATCCAATAGACGCCAAAAGAGGGTACATATTAAAATTAACAATCTGCGTAGAAGATAAAAAACGAGAAAATGTAATAATTCTATTAATTATCAATGATAAAATAACGCCGATAAATGCCAACAGCTTAATTTGCTCCGGATTATTACTATATAAAACATCATACACCAACTGACTCATTGGGAATTTACGATCAGTTTGAATTAAAAAATAATGCCGCAAAACGTATCCTAATAAAAAAGCATACAATCCTGCCACCAATATAAAAGCTCCTACTATTGACACAAGATAAATAGGATGCATTAACCATGCTTTAAATATTTTTTCAGGCATAAAAAAAAATGATGGAAATGAAAGTCCTAAGCACATACCTATCATTCCACCGATAGAACCACTAGCAACAATTGCTAAAATATACTTTGAATCTGTTGTTCTTTTATACAAAAATTGTCTCATGAAAATAGTACAAACAACTATGAAAATAGGCGCTATCCAAGGACCAAGTTCGGTCGTCATAGCTAAATAACCCATCGTTCCAACACTAAAAACAGAGGTTGCTATAGAAGCAAACAATACAAACATATTTCTCCTTTTTTATTTTTATCTTTTCAAACTTTTTTTTACTCTTTAATATTATGGTACATCAATACAAATTAAATAATTTTAAAAAGCGAGTATACCTTGATCAATATTTTATTTTTGTTTTTATTTTATTTTCAAACAATTTATACCATTCCAGAGCATGCTCATTATTTTTTAGATGCAAAAAGAATTTATAATATCGAACAAACACAACAGGAGCTTTTTAAATTAGGATTTAAAAAAATTTATTTTACAACTCAAGACAACATTAAGATTTGCGGGCTTTTTTTAGATAAAAGCAGCTCTGAAAAAATTCAAGGTACCATAATCTATATAGCTGGATTTTATCACGGACTTAAAGAAGGGATGGCTTCATTTTATAGCCTAGTAATTGACCAACCTTATAATGTTTTATTATTTGATGCACGTGGACATAATGAAAGCGAAGGAGATTTTTTAAGTTATCAAGGAATTAAAAATTATGGCCAAAGTGAAGCACTTGATATTATTGCTGCTATAAAATATATCCATTCTTACAATGTAACAAAAAAGATAAATCCCAACATCATCATTCATGGAATATGCTCTGGAGCATTTAATAGCATTAAAGCCCTTACGCAATTATCAGAAAATGCCTGTCCTGAATGCAAAGCAATTCAAGGAATTATTTTTGATAGTGGATGGTTTCGATTTGAAGATGTTGCAAAGACAACTATTTATGCAGAAACAGAAAAACGATTTAAAAAAAGTTGGTTCTGGTGGGCAACAAAGCCTATATCTTTTATAATATATCAAATTTACAACTTACTTTTTGCACAAACACATAAAGCTCAACCTGACATTTACGAGTCAATTCAAAAAATAAATTGGCCAATATTTTTCGTTCATTGTGATAATGATCCATATGTATCAATAGATCCTGTAAAAAAATTTATAAAAGAATGTAATTGTAAATATTATTGGTGGATTCCTCATAATAGTCATGCAAACTACCACATGCATAACTACCAGGACTATAAAAATAAACTTTTGGAGTTTTTTGAAGCTATAACTTAAATAGCAGCATTAGTTAGATAATTGCCACCACCAGATAAGAAATGAATATGAATATGAAATACTGATTGTCCTACTGATTTTCCATTATTAGAAACAAGTTTAAATTCAGAACCATTGAGCATATTTAATGCTAAATACTGAGCTGCCAACAAAATATTTCCTAACATTTTTTGATCATCTTGATTACAAAATCGAATATCTTGAATATGTTTTTTAGGAATTATCAAGTAATGAATTGGAGCCTTAGGCGCAATATCTGCAACAACAATAATATCTTCTGTTTCATGAATTTTTTTAGCAGCTATAGTCCCTGAAATAATCTTACAAAAAATACAGTCTTGCATAATAATTACTACCCTTTAATCTTTTAAACTAAAAAAGAGATTTTTTAAAAAATCTCTTTAAATATTAAATCAGCCTTCATATCTCACTATGTTTATCTGCTAGATCTAGCCTTTTTTGCATATACCATTAAAACTTTATTAATATTTTAACTCTATGCGCTGACATCTTTAAGCTTAGCTGATAAAATTGGTACCAAGGGTCGGAATCGAACCGACACAACACGTCAGTGTCGCGGGATTTTGAGTCCCGTGCGTCTACCAGTTCCGCCACCTTGGCAATATCTAATAGATTTGAAATATCAAATATATATAAGATTGTAACCAAAATCAGCAAAAGGTCAATCCATAACTAAAATTAATAGATATTTTTAAACAAACGCTTAACCCCTATTCATATTAAAAAATTATTTTTATTTAGATAAAAATACCTACATTTCCAAAAAATTTGAATCTTAAAAATCCAAATCTGCATGAAATAGATAATTTTACCGACAACCAAAAGAAAATGATCACTGACGAACAAATAAAAGAAGCTTTAATATTGGAAAATATATTTCTACTTTCCCTCCAAGATTAGTTAATAAATTTACCATCAAGACCCTTGCTGACATGGGTGACAGTATAAAAAACCTAAATAACTATCAAATAAGCACTATTATAAAAAGTCATTCTGCTGAAAAATTACAACGACTGTCCAACCTTACAAGAAGTTAAAATCACGAAGAAAATTAAAAAATAATGCAACCACATGAACAAAATTATCTCTCTTCGTAAAATAATCGTAAATTACTAAAATACTCTAGTAAGGCCCTGAAAATCATTATCAAAGTTTCAGGGCCTTACTGTTATTCAAAAACAACTAAAATAGGTGCATGATCTGAAGGTAGCTCTTTATAAATAAGATTTTGATTGTTTTTTTCAATGTTTTGCACTCTGTCTACGGTATCAATATGCTTATATTTTTTTGAAACAACACACGATTGCGTAAGATTAATTTGTAAGTTTGAATATATAACATGATCTATAGACTTAAGTTCTCCCTTTACAGAATTTGCGGTACAAGATTCATGCTCAAACATCAATAATATGTTACTAAGTATTTGTGACATTGCAGGAACTACGATCTCTTTCATATCTTCATACATAGTATTAAAATCACCTGCAAAAATAATTTGTGACGGCAAATTACTTTTTAACCGAATACACAAATCGGAAATCTGCGTCAAAGCCCGAGATACTACTTGAGGATGAGATGATTTGCTTAAATGAACAGAGGCTATAAATAGATCTGAGCCATCCGCAACATTTTTTATAATCCCACCACAAAATGCGCCTGGTGCAAATTTTTCATTAGTCTTTAAAACAGAACTTATAGTATTGACTATGGTAAATTTAGATTTTTTTATATATACAACCACACCCCCATGCGCACCCTTTTCATGATAAGCAAGCTGCGTATACTGTGCTAATAAAAAGTTATTAAAAAAATGCAAGGTTGTTAAATCTACCTCTTGAAAACATAAAATATCTGCCTGATATTGCTGTATAATCTCTAAATGTTTTCCTAGCCTACCATAATCATCCCTAATAAAACCATAATCTTCTACATCGCGAGTTGCTGGCCCTAGTATATTCCAGCTCAAAACTGAGTATGACATAATCCTTACCCCTTTTTTTAAGGTTATTTAAAAAATAGTTTTCTGATTTTCTAGCCCAACTTTACCAAGAAACTCTTCATAGGTAAGCATTCCCTGAATCATCATTTTTTTTTTACGCGATAGAAGACCACCAATAATCTCTATATCCTGTTTTCTTAAATCTAATAATTTTGCTAAAAAATCTATAATCTCTTTATTAGCTTTACCATCTTCAGGTGCAGACAAAATATAACACTTTAAAATTCCCGATTTATCCAAAACAAGTCTCTGCCTACCTGATTGAGGAAAGACCTTAAGATCAAAAACAAGAGACATAGTAAAACCCTACAACAATAAATTAATTATAAAAAATCAACTACCACTTATATAGTACCTATAAAGCCAACAAAACATAAATTAAGTTCAAAAACATACGATTTACTTGTAAAATTCGAGAAAAACAGTATTCTTATTTTTATGTGCTCTTTTATTTAAAAGCATTTACAGCGGAGAGGTGACTGAGCGGTTGAAAGTGCTCGCCTGCTAAGCGAGAGCTCTGGAAACAGGGCACGAGGGTTCGAATCCCTTCCTCTCCACCAGTTTATATTACTTCGTAACTAAATTTGGTCTAAGCAAATTTTATAATTTTTTTATCCCATTTGAATTGAAATAAAAATTTGCGCCCGTAGCTCAGTTGGATAGAGCGTCAGACTACGGATCTGAAGGTCAAAGGTTCAACTCCTTTCGGGCGCACCACTCAATCAGAATAATAAAAAAAGGTGTTTGTTTAAACAAACACCTTTTTTTTATCACTAAGCTCAGCCTAAATAAATTACTCAATAGTCAAAAATAATCTCTTTTTAGTCTCAATATAAAGGCTCTTACTTATTAAAGTACCTTTGCATTATTTATTTTTTTATCACTCGGTAATATTTTTTTTAACAACAACAGAATTGTGTACTGTTGTATCAGCAACAACTTCTGTTTTTGCTAATTTACCCACCATTACTTTTGAATCCACAACAGCCTTAGCCTGATAAACTATACCTTTCTTAGATTTTGGCATAGAAGCTTTGCCTTTTTTAGATTTTTTCAATTGAGGATAGTATCTTTTTAAAATATTTTTTGAACCACTTGATGAATAAGCTAAATCAAAAGTAAAGCTTTCTTTTGCTTTATTAATATATGATATTTGAAATGGACTAGTCCAAGCCGCATCTTTAACCTTATGTAAAAAATCGATTGTTAATAATTGAGTATTATCATATAGATTTGGATCTATAAAGACTTTTGGCGCTGCTAATATTGATCCAGCTTCAATTTTATTACCATCAACATCAATATATTTTTTGATTGTTTTAACTATTAACTGATAACTATTGGCTTCTAATTGAACTATCTCTATATTAATTCCATCCTTTAAAGATTTCGTCGGAACTGAAAATATCAAACTGTTACTATACGGTAAACCATAAGCCTCTTGGAAAGTAGATGAACTATCCGTTGGATTAACGATACTTTTTGCTACTCCAAAATTCGCAATTAAATTAATAAATTCTGCATTGTTTTTATTAACTGACACAATAGGATTTCCATATGTATCCTGACCATCAAGTATAAAATTTACCATTGGAATATCTTGATTAAAACCACCTCCAGAATCCCAAGTATCACAACCACATAATGATATATGATCTAATTCTACAACATGTCCTGAAAGCAAAACTCCTTGACAATCTACTACTAAGCGAGAAAGCTGTGAGCTCGCATTACCCTGAAATGTAAACTTGTTAGTATTCGATGAAAATAGATTAAATACCTTATCATATACCGATAATATATCACCAAAAATAGCTCCATTGCTACTACACTCGGTCATTGCTGCCGCATATGACATAAGCCAAATAATATAATAAACATTAAGACCTGGTATACCTGAATTTAACACATTTTTTGGCAACATAAGTAAAGGAATATGACTATAATGCTCTAATACCTGTTGCCCTTGATTTCTTAAAGAATGTACATAATTTTGCCAAGAAAAAATATTTACACTTGTTATCGATGGATATAAAATATAAGAATTTTTTGAACCACTGGATATTGAATACCCTTCTATCTCTGGATTACCATCTTTATTAAAAGCGGTGTTTCCTGATTCATCCATCTTATAATTAGTAGTAACTCCATATCCAACATTTTCTTTATTAATCTGAAGAGTTAATAAATATGGCTGCTCATAAAATTCTGAAATATTAAGTGCTTGTATACGAAAAGAATTTAAAATAGCAGCTTGACTATTCATGTCACTAGGCAAATTCAATAAAGATAAATTATTATTTGAATCGATACTAGGATTAAAGTTTGTTACTACAATATACTGCGGAGTTGTATCTGCAGGAACTACATACCCTGACATAATTTGATTATAATTCAAAGATGATAAACTTTGTCCATTAATCGTAACGCTTGCAAGCTTAGTATCTATAGCATTATATAAAGCTTGTAACTGCGTTACGGATAAAATCTGAATATAGACATTTCCAAATATATTCTGTGAATTATCAATAATAGAGATCATTTGACTTTGGTCTGGCGCTGTCTGACCAGCCATTAATGATGCTGTATGCAAATAATGCGCATTATTTCCATCTACCAAACTTCCTATCTGATTTAAAGGAGTCGGTAATCCTTGATAAACCTCCAAATTGTCACCCGTATTATTTTGAATAGCAACAAATACTCCATTGTCATATGAAGTAACGTTAACATCCTCCATTTCAATTAAATTTAAGCTATTTTCATTATCAGAAATCTTATATGAACATAACGTAGATAAACGCTTTACCGCTGATTGAATATGAGACTGTAAATAATTATAGGCTAATTTTTGTTGAACTATTACCGCAGGTGGTCTTTGCAATTTACTTAAAAAACTATACATTGAGCCAAAATGCGCCGTCGAAGGTTGATACATTCCCACAGGAGGAAGTGGTAATACTGTATCATTAGAAGCTGAACCAACGGGCTGAGTAGTAGATGACGAAATTGCATACGGTCCACCAGACATAACAGCTATCATGGGTAATGAACCAATCTGACCAGCAGAACCACTTAACAATGTACTTTTAAAATTTTCTGATCCATTTAAGCTTGTAGACGAATCTGGAACATCATTTACAACAGCTCCCAAAACATGTGCTATCCGAGCACCAAAAAATTGTCCTGTTGGATAAACACGAGCGCCAGATATACCATGACCCTGCCTATCACTAAGCACTATCACTGGTAATTGTTCATATTTTTGCAAATCAGGTTCAACAAAATACATTATCATATCGCCATTACTCCCGTTTGAACAAAATGCAGCTGAAGCACTTGCTGCATCTGGAGTATTATCTATTACCGGACCAAAATTTCCATAAACAATTCCATGAAGATTATAGCCTCCCTGATCCCAATAATGCCCGTCAAACGAAGCAAAAGCATTTGTAGAATCACCAGACTGATAACTAAAATTAGCTAACCCCCGCAAACTCCAATCATTACCTTCTTGGCCCGAATTGGCTAAGTTATTTATATAAGAAGAATTAATATAATAATTAGCACCTATAGGTGTCTGACTTAATGATATAGTACTCTGAGATCGCAATGAATCATATTCTGGAGTCGGTGGTAATTTTATACTATTCGTTGGAATCTGTGTATAAAGAGAGGTCAAAGGAAATTCTATAGTATTTCTACAATTTTTATTATTATCAAACAGTTCAAGAGAGTCGCCTTGAGGATTTCTAAAAGAAGTAACCCATTTTGCAGCATCAGTAAAACTACTATTACCGCTAAATAAAGACGATCCAGCATATAAATTACCTATAAAGTTATATAAAAAGTAAGTATTCTCTCCAAGCATATAAATATCTTGTGCACCAGCTGGAGGAACGACCATTTTGCTATAACAATTCAACCCTGGTGTAACGGTATACCGAACTAAATCACCCATTGTATACCCAGATTGAAGAGGACCAAATTGATCCGTATACCAACTACAACCTACATAAGGTCCAGTAGTAGAATATATCTGTAAAAACATAGTTATAAATAAAAATAAGATTCTTAATAAAATCATTTACAGCTCCTTACTAAAAATAAATAATTACTTAAAAGTAAAAAAAACAATATAAAAAAACAACATTAAGACTTGATTTTAACCAAAAAATACGTACAATAGATATTATCTTAAATCTTTGATTTTTTGTTGCTTGGAGAGATGGCTGAGCGGTCGAAAGCGGCGGTCTTGAAAACCGTTATCTCGTTAAACCGGGATCGTGGGTTCGAATCCCACTCTCTCCTCCATTTTTAATTATTAAAAAAAAATCATCTTTTAAAATAATTTTTTACTCAATATCTGACTTTATCGAAAAATAGTATTTTTAAAATTATGTTATTAGATTTAAAAATCGAATAAACAAAATAAAGAACAAAAATCTATTTTTAAATCCTTGTTCTTTATCTTCTTACTTTATAATATTAATCATAAATTTCATTTTGCTTATGACTTAAAGCCCAATCATATGCTGATTGTACTCGACCTTCCTCTAATGGACGACTTAGTTGAGTAAAATAAAAATAAACAATTAAATCTTGCCATAAAATATCAAGTCCCTTAGAAATTTTAAACGCCATAATTTTAATAAAGCTATAAAGAATATCATCTTGTTGTATGAATAAATTAATTATTTTTTCTATTGAAAGATTTTTTGCTAAATCATCTATTGTTTGTACAGATACTTCTTTTGTCTGCGAATCCGATACACCTTTTGTCTCGAAAGGCAATAATTCTATAGCTTTATTAATATCACTTTTTCCTTCTAATCGTATCTGTCTAATTCTTCTCATAATTGGATCATACAAAAATTTATCTACATTTTCACCTTGAAGAGTTTTAATTATTTTATAAGTCATTGTTGTTGGATCCAAATGTTTCAACTTTTCAGCCCATTGTTCAACTTCTAAAGAAACCTCTGCACCCTTTTTATCTTCCCTTTGAACAGAAGAATCTTTTTTAACGCTAGGTTTTATATCTGGTGATGATTTCTTTAAAGAAGCTTTATTCTTTTCTATAATCTGATCAATAATTGCATCTAAATCAACTTTCTTGGTAATGCCCTGCTCTTTTAAATAATTTCTTGCTGCAAATTCTCCCATTGGACCAACCATTTTATCCATTGCTTTCGCAGCCCAATATTTAATATCTTTATTAGAAAGATCAGAACTTATAGGTTTTGCCACTTCTTTCTTACCAGAAACAACACACTTGTATCTATTTTTAATCGTGGATCTTGCTGTATTTTTATAATTCTATGAATAATTGCAGTCTGATCTTTTTTATTAGTAATCCCCTTATCTTTTAAATAAGCTCTTACAAGAATTTCTCCACCAGCACCCTTCATTTTTGATTCAGCCTGTAAAGCCCAATTATTAACATCCTCTAAAGAAAGAGATGAAGATGTATCTTCTTTACGAACTACCGGTAGTTCTTCACTCAATTTCAATTTCAATTTTGAATCTTTTTTTAGTTCTAGCGCTAAATTTATAATAGAATTAACATCACTGAAATTAGTAACACCTTGCTCCTTTAAAAAATTTCTCGCATTCATTTCGCCTATCGGACCAGAAACAGCCATTTTAGACTCAACCTTTAATGCCCATTTATTAACTTGCTCTTGATCTAATCCATGTAAAATAAAAGAATATAATAAACAAATAGGTATATATCTTAATTTCATACATCGCTCCTTTAGATAATTTCTAATAAAATTACTTAAAAATATTTTCTAAAATCAAGAATAAGAATCTAAATAAGATATAAGAACTTTCTGCAACTAAATTCTTTTTAATGAAGCCATAATCCATTAAGATTAAAAAATAAACCCTATTTAAAGATAAGCACCATTTTTAAAAAATAAAAAAGGAACTATATGAAAAAAATTTTAAATAATTATACCTTTGAAATTATTGGCGCTACATTTTGCTTAGGCCTAGGAATGTTATCTGGATATTTAGCACATAGTGGAGATACCATTTGGTATCAAAGCTTACAAAAGCCTGATTTTAATCCTCCAGCATGGATATTTACCCCTATATGGACAATTTTATATGGCATGATGGGTATAGCTCTAGGTAAAATTATTAAAATTAAAAATAATGCAAATTTGCGCCATTTATTTGTTATACAATTTACCTGCAATATTATCTGGTCATATCTATTTTTTAGAATACATAGAATAGATTTAGCTTTAATAGATTTAATAATTTTATACCTAGCTCTATTCGCTCTTATAATAAAATCACGTAAACATACAGCAATATTCTGGCTTTTAATACCTTACTTTGCATGGATTACATTTGCTGCCATTCTTAATCTAAAAATATATTTTATGAATGCTTAAAACTTTGCTTAAAAAGCTCAAGAGCACACTTAGAAGATATTGCAAGATCAATCATAGGCTTAGGATAAGTCTTACCTAAAACTATCCCCGCCTCTGTTAGAATATGATCAGGCGCATTATACGGTTCAAAAATATATTTCACTGATAATTTTGCAAGTTCAGGAACCCATTGCCTGATATATTCAGCCCTAGAATCAAATTTCTTTGCCTGTAAGATGGGATTAAATATCCTAAAATAAGGTGTCGCATCATAACCACAACCTGCAACCCACTGCCAATTAAAACTATTACTTGCTAAATCAGCATCAACCAAAAGATCCCAAAACCAATCCTCTCCGGCATGCCAATGAATCATTAAATTTTTTACTAAAAAAGATGCAACAACCATACGCATACGATTATGCATAAACCCGGTGTGGTACAATTCACGCATTGCTGCATCAATTATTGGATATCCCGTTTGCCCCTGTGTCCAAAATTGTAATAATTTTTTATCATATTTCCAAGTAATCTTATCAAATTTTTTATTTAAATTTTTTCTTGGCATATCATAATTAAAAAATAAAACATTATATGCAAATTCACGCCAACCAAGCTCTGTCAAAAATGTTTGAATATTCTCACGACTCGCATAATCATATCCTAAATCCTGAACCAAATACCACATCTGATTCGGTGATATTTCACCAAAATGAAGATAGGGTGATAACTTCGATGTAACATCCTTTGCTGGAAAATTGCGCCCTTCTTTATAATCAGATAAATCATGCTTAATAAAATATTTCAAACGCTTCATTGCTTCTTTTTCTCCAGGTTGCCAATATTTTGACAAACGTTGATCAACTTTTTTATCTATAAGCTGTAAATCAACAATAGAAATACCTAATTTCATTTTACAAAAATTAATGTTTTTCGGCTTTGAAATAATCTCTCGTGGGGCCTGAGCTTTTAAACAACCATTCTTAAAAAAGGGTGTAAATACCTTATACGCAGTTCCATCTGTTTTAACAATCTCATGAGGTTCCCATAATAAATAAGCATTAAAGCTTTGCACATTAATACCCTGATCTAATAAAGTTTTTTTTATCTTAGTGTCACGCTTTATTATCCAAGGCTCATAACAACGATTCCAAAAAACAGAGGTCGCTCCAGTTTTTTTTATAATATTTTCAATAATTTCTAACGAATGTCCTTGAAAAACATGCAATCCTCCTTCTAAGCTTTCTGATAATGCTTCTAAACTTTTAGCAAGCCACCAACGAGCATGGCTGCCCATTTTGCAATAATCTGCTCCATATTCATCGAAAATATAAATTGGAATAACTTCTCCAGCTTTAATAGCCCCTGCTAATGCAGGATTATCCGATACACGCAAATCTTTTCTAAACCAAACAATGCTTTTTTGTTTATCCATAAATATTTTTTAACCTCTTTGACAAAACATTTTTTTTACAAAATACTATTAAAATTATCCCTCATACCATCCAAAAAACACATATACTATTTCAAACTTATATAGGCTGAAACATGAAAAAAATATTTTTAATCGCTATTACTAGCTTTACCAACAATATACTCCATAGCGCAAGCAATAATGCCCCCGAACTTAATGCTATAGCTTTCTTCAAAAATTTATCCGATTCTTCACAAAATTCTAATTCTTCACAAAATTCTAAAATCAAACCTTTTTTAAACGGCGATGATAAACAGCAAGGCGATGATAAACAGCAAAAAGAAATTCATTATAGAGTACCAAAAAGATGTCGTGAGCGAGCAACAATAGGACACTTTTTTCTTTTTATAGATCAAGCTTTATCCTGGAGAAGAAATATGCATCAAAATATATTTGGTAAAGTTACAAGTATCTGCACCGATGAAAAAAAGGAATTATATATCATATTTTTTCATAAATGGGGTGAAAATCCGGATCGGATTATTTTTTTTCAAAATAATAGTAATAATGATAAAAATTTTTCACAAAAATCTATATGGGGAGATCCTAAAGAGAATGCTATTAGCGAAGAAATAGATAAAAAATTTCTTTATGCAAGCCTGGGAGTTTCTACTATTGCACAACAACATCTTCACCTTTTAAGTGAAACTTTTCATTGTAAAAAAACAAACAATATTACTTTTATACCAGAGATACAACAAAACTCTGGCAAACGAATCAACGCAAAAGACATATTCCTTAATTTTCCAACAAGAATAAGAGCAAGAAGGCCTACCGGAGAAACCGATTCTGAAGAGAACAATTCAGAAAAAGCACCTTATAATAAATCTCAAGAAACTAATAAAAACTGTATAATTTATAATTCTACTTCTCCAGAAGTATCTGCCTCCTCTTCTTTTTCTAGATCTCCATCGCCCGAACCAAAAAATCCTTCTGAAAATATAAATGAATCTTTCTAAAAAAGAGATACGTAGACAAACAAATAACTTTTATTTATTTTACAACTCCAATATTTTATAGTTATAAAAAGATTAAAATTATAAAATGTTGGAGTTAAAATGAGATTCATTATAATTTTATTTTCATTATTATATATAAACTATTCATCATTTCTCTTAAGTTCACAAAAAAACAATGACCAATCAGCAGAATTTCATTGGACTTTTCACAAAAAAAATAGTTCCGGTGAAAATTTAAAAATAGATAATTACTTTCAACATGTAACTTTTTTAATTGAGGTTTTAAAACATATAACACACAACAACAGAGTTACTCATCGCTGGATATTTGAAAGTCATAACTCACCAACAAATAAGGTATTAACTATAAGAAAAATAGATATAAATACCCAAGAAACTTCTACCGCTATATATAGATTATCTACATTACCTCATGTGACAATGAATGATCAACAATCAATATGGAATTGTAAGCCATCAATCCCTAATTCTATTGGATTAACAGAGACAACCTTTTTAGAATTATCAAGAACCTTTACTGATAACAGGCAAAGCGATTCATTAAAAAACTTACACGATATCATTCATGTTGTAACATCAGGAATACTAAAAATAGACCCCTTACAATCTATCAGTACATGTTTACCCATGAATGATAATCGTTATACTATCTAAAAATCTATTAATTCACTCATTTTTTTATAACTAAAAGCTTTAGTTACTATATCACAAATAAAATCATTACTATGAATATTAAATAAACGATTGTGTACAAAAATATATGCTGGATGATAATTCAAAAATTCATCGAATGTCATCCATCTATATTTTTGATGCTCAGGGCTTAGTCTAATCTGATCCTCTACAGCCCAAGAACTAACTCCCAAAATAATATTATAAATATTTTCATTGGGTTGATACGAAGTAAATAAAATCAACTCTTGAATATTATTAATTTTCAAACCTGTTTCTTCATAGACCTCACGCTTGATTCCATCTTGATATAATTCACCAAAGTGAATTCCTCCTCCGGGAATATCAAATGTTGATGGTCTTATAAATTCACTTTCTGATCGCCTTAAAACTAAAAATTTATTGATTTTTTTATCGGGATGCCAAACAACAGATTTTACAACAAAGCGAATATTTTTAGTAAATAAATATGAAGGAACTGAATCAATCATTAGAAAAAATCCTATCTTTACAAATTATTGATAATAAACTCCACCCAATGCATTATAAATATCTTTATTGAAAAATAGGTTAGAATACATCTGATTATTAATAGTTCCAAAACAAAATATTTTAGAGTAAACATTTTCACAATATTGTATCTGATTAAATAGATCTAAATCTACAGACATACAAGAAATATGATCAAATTGTTGCGGCATAGGACGCAAAATACTACCAAGAATTTTTCCACCCGATAAATTCATCTTTGCTAATAAATATTGCTCTAAAAAAGGAATGTTGTTTTTTATGTGTACTCTTGGATCATTTGCAGGAGGAGTTTCTATTATGACTATATCACCTAATTTAAAAAGAAGATCTGTTATTTGCTTGCAAGAAGAAACATGATGCAAAATATTAAAAGCTAAAACAATATCGAAATGTTCGTATTCTGCAAGTAAAGATAAAGCTTGCAAAGTAATTAATTGCTTTAGATAAACAATACCTTTTAGACGATTATTTAAAAAACATATATCAAGCAATCGATCACTTGTATCCATCATAACACAAAGAGCTTGATAATCCTGAGCAATCCTAAAACTAAAGTAACCATTACTCGCTCCCAAATCCAAAACCTTGATAGGACGATTATATTGATCAAGAATTTTTTTTATACACTCATAACGTTGAGAACAATTAGGCCCTACTCCTTGCCAAACAATTTGCCCATTAATAATAATATCTTGATATAAAAAGTATTTTTCCTTGGATAAAGATCTCAAAATAATATCTTTTTCT
Source organism: Candidatus Babelota bacterium (assembly GCA_016183005.1). GTDB lineage: Bacteria > Babelota > Babeliae > Babelales > Chromulinivoraceae > JACPFN01. The sequence goes on from JACPFN010000003.1 coordinate 17,931, forward strand.
TCTTTAGATAATTGATTGCCCAATATAATTGATACAAAAAATAATAAAATAAATATTTTTTTAAACAAAATATACACTTTCTATCATATATTATTCAACAGTTCATTGACTTTAATTTATATCCATATTATCAATATTTTTAGAACCATCATTAATCAGCTCTACTTGCCAACTTCCATCTTTATTTTGATAAAAATGAACAAGCGAACCATTGTTAATGCGCCATATATCAGTGTTAACATCCAAAATATAACAAATACCTGCATACACAGTACCATGACCAACTACTAGTGATAATTTAGGACACTCTAAAATTTTAAAGATCCCCCTAGATAAACGATTTAAAAATTTTTTTAACGCTCGAGAACAAAGGCACTTATTGGAATTCTTCAATGAAAGAATCTCCGAATACAAACCTTCTTGGGCCTCTTTTATTTCAGGCAAAGATACTTCGCATACCCGTAAATATTTTTGAATAATATTTTTTGTCTCTCGTGCACGAATAAGCGGACTAAAAAAGAGATTTCTTATGGATAATTCTTTAATGCTATCCTTTAAACTTTTGATTTGCTGCACGCCAACATCATTTATCGACATATTCCAATTTTTTAGCTCTTTTTTAATATTAAAATTGGTTTGACCATGCCTTACAAAATAAAATTCTGAAAGGCCTAAAAATATTTGAAAAGAGGCTAAATAACTTATAAAAATAACTTTAGATAAAAATTTCATATATTATTTCAATTCTTAATCATTAAAAAAATTATTTTAATTTATAGTTATCATAAAATTTTTATTTTTGTAACAAAAAGAGGATAAATATTATTGTTTAACCCTTAGCCGCTTACAACAGAACTCATATATAAACTGCTTAAAATCTATGTATAAGTTTTAATAGGAATTTATAATAACTAACGCAATAAGAATTGATCTAATATTTCATAGATTATTTTTCATGAGATATCATGACTATTAGCATAAATACCTTCTGAATGATACAATGTGACAAACTCTATACACAAAATATTTTCAAAAATTCAATTAAGTCTTTCTTAATTTTCTTTCAGAAAAAATAGTCTGTGATCTATATCAAATCTAATACCTTAATCGGGCTAACAAATTTAAAACACCATGCAAATTAATATTTATATCGCTAGCAGATGAAAAGCTGATGAAACAAAGAACACTCAACGCCTCATTTGAGTACAAAAAGAAATTATTACCAAGAATCTTATTTTTTTAATAAATCTTATCTTGCTACGAGCATAAAAAAAGTGGGGCTAATAAAAATTAGCCCCACTTTTTTTATAAAAATCTATATTATTGTATACCGCCGAAACGATCTACTCTATTATTAGACTGAGATCTTGATTTAAAACGACTTCTGCTAAAACCGCCTGAGCGCTTTTTTGAAAAACTTCTATCATTTCTATCACGTCTAAAAGCACCATCAGAAGATTCTGATGATCCTCTTTCTGACCTGTCAGATCGTTCAAATCTATCTGATCTTTCTGGTCTTTCAGATCTATCAGATCGTTCTGGTCTTTCAGATCTATCAGATCGTTCTGGTCTTTCAGATCTATCAGATCGTTCAAATCTTTCTGATCTATCTGAAGATCCTTCAAATTTATCTGATCTATGAGATCTAAAGCCATCACGTTTTCCAAAACGATGACTACGCTCTGGTCTACCACCACCAAACCTACGTCCACCACCACTGCGTTCAGATCTACCATTGCGAGTTTCACCAGCTTCACCGGTATTCATAAATCTCTCAATAGCTCTCCACAGTCTATTATCTTGTGGAGTAATAAAATTCACAGCTGAACCAGTCGCACCAGCACGAGCTGTACGACCAATACGATGAATATAATCTTCTGGACATTGCGGAAGATCATGATTAATAACATGTGCTACGTGTGGTACATCAAGGCCACGAGCAGCAACATCAGTCGCAACTAAAATTCTAAATTTCTTATTTTTAAATCCCTGAATAACTTGATCACGTTTATTTTGACGTAAATTACCATGAATTGCTTGAGCTTGAAAACGATCTCTATATAATCTATCAGCAATTCTTTTTGCTCCGAACTTTGTCTTCACAAAAACAACGACTGAACCTTCACGAACCGTAAGCTCTTTTATTAAATGATCATATTTTTGCTCTTCACCAAGCTTAATTGACTGTTGATCAATAGCTGCAACAGGTTTTAAACATGAACCAATTGCTATACGCTCTGGATTTTTTAGATACTTTGAAGCCATATGCATAATGTTATTAGGCATAGTAGCAGAAAACATTAATGTTTGTCGATCAGGAGCAACTTGAGCAATAATAGAATCAATTTGCTGACCGAATCCCATATCAAGCATACGATCTGTTTCATCAAGAACTACAAAGTTCACTTTAGAAAGTTGAACAGTACCACGCTCAATATGATCATTAATACGACCTGGTGTACCTACGACAATACGTGGATTTCTTCTTAATTGAACTAATTGACGACGAATATCTTCTCCACCAATCAAAAGAGCTGCATTAAGACCGCTATTTTTACCCAAAATGCTATTAATGGTAACCATAACCTGAGCAGCAAGCTCACGAGTTGGAGTCAAAATAAGAGCACCTTGAATCTCATTATTTAATAATTTTGATACCATGGGAATTGCAAAAGCACCTGTTTTACCAGTACCAGTTTGCGCAGAACCTAAAATATCTTTACCTTCAAGCGCAAGCGGAATAGCTTGTGCCTGAATAGGCGTTGGTTCTGTAAATTTCATCTGATTAAGAGATGAAAGAACATGGGTCGAAAGACCCGATAAGTCTGAAAATAATTTCATACAATTTTCCTATTGTTATAGTAAGGATAAACATATAATTATCAGTCATATCCCACTTAACAATTAAGAATCTAAGAATCGTATATCTTGAACTATTCAAGTAACAAAGATTTTTAAAGCCTAACGATTTCCACCCTTTTTAATGTACACTACCGGCTTATAGTTAGGAAGAAGGCTCTATGGCCTACTAGATAAGGGAATATCAACTATTCATATAACAGTGTACAGATAGTATGATTATTGTAAACAGGATATGCCTACTTTTTATCCACAACACCCATTATTGCGATTTTTTCTCTCATTTTCGTTTTCTTGCATAAGAATTTCTAACAATTCCAACTGAGAAATCCAAGATTGTATATCATCAAAAGAAATAATAAAAAAACCTAATATCTGATCATCTTTACTAATTTCCAACAAAATTATACCTATTTCAGACCGCCTAAGAACAAAAATATCATTAAATTTTGCCTGAAAAACTACACCTTGCACAAACAAATCTAATTCTTTTTTAAATGATGATAATGAACAACCCGTTAAAGTAGTTGCTAGTAAATATTTTTGTGATTCACCATAAAAAGATATATCTATGCTATCGCAACATGTTACCGTAGATAATGACGCACCCTGTGAAGAAAAAATAATTTTATAATCATCACGCAGCTGCCAAACTAAAAGATTATGCATAATAGATACTATTTATAATTAAAAAAGATAACTCTTATTATAAGATCAATAGCAATTTAAAATAAATTAAAAAAATCTTACTTTATAAGTTCAGTATACTATATTTTATAACTTCTTAACAAAATTTTCCCAACCAAGCGCTTTAAGTTCATAGATTCGATTATAACTACCTGAATTTATAAACACAAAAATATTAATCCGTACACCCAAAATCTTTATAAGTTTTAAGAATTATCAGAAATTCTCCTTGCTACAACACCCAATAAAGAAACCGCCGTCGCTGAATTACTAAAATTATTAGGACGTGCTGTATCGGGTACTCGTGAGCATGTCTCAGTAATATCAGAACTCTCTCTTTTATTATTTCTTTCAAATTCTTCCATCTTTTTATTTAATTCTTGAACTTTCAATTTTAATTGTTCAATTTCTACTTGGGAACTATCAGAAACTTGTCGCTGTACTTGCAAGATAAGTCTTCCTATTTCCATCTTTAAATCTCTTGATAAATCATTCATACGGCTTTGTAAAACAACAAGTGCTGCTCTTAAGCTCTCTGTACTCTCCATGGATTGTTGATGCGTATTAGCTGTGCCCATCTGTAACTCTTCTATTAATTTTTGGTTTATAAAAATTTTTTCAAATAACAATTGTATATCCTCCTTTGTCCCACTATAAATTTCAGCTAATTTATTATGAAATCCTCCTATTGTATTATAGCCAGAAATTAAATCAGTTACTTTTTCTTCCAACACAGAGATTCTTCCACCCGTTTCATTATGGCGCAAAATTAATTCATTCATTTTTTTTTCTAATATAGACATTCTTTCAACTAAATTCGAATTCTCTACTGATCTACTTTGTAAAGCCGCACTAATAACGTTTCTGTCGGAGGCAAATGCATTTACACATAAAAATAATACTGCTGATAAAAAAGCATATTTCATTGTTTATCCTTTATACGTTAATTACTTCAATTATTAAAATTTGAAAAAATCAGTCTAGGTATTTTCACTAAACAAATTAGAAGAGCTCTGATTTCTACTTGGTAAAGCAGTATGTAAGTTTTCCATAGGCGCTTCATCGTCATCCATCACTCGATTAAATTCATTAAAAAGGTCAACACTTTCTTGTATATAACTAAAATTATTTCTTCCATTACCATTATGACGAGACACTTCGGCTCTTTGGCCCCTTGTAATTAATAGCTCTAAACCAGCTACCTGTCGCGCCAAAATTGCCAATGAATAAGATTGCGCTTCATTTATCAATCTTAAATCAAATTCTGATTTTTTTGCCGTTGATTCAGATTCAAAATTATTAAAACGATGCTCAAGACTCCTTACTGCGTTTAATATATATTCTTGCATACCTTCAAAATCTTTTATCTTGCTCTGAAAATTGTTTATTCTATCTTCTAACCGACTAACACTGGTTATAATTTTCTCTAAAAAATCATCCAAGTCATGAATACTTACATAATTCTTGACTAACATTTCAGACAAATCTACTTTTGAACACTTAACTCGCTCCAACTCTTTTATTTTAAGTAATAACACCGTCTCTAAATCAGAAATTCTTAATTCTACAGATTCACTAACCTCTTTTAATCTTTTAAAAAATTCTTGTTCTTGGTCATCGCTACCCATAATTACATAAGAAATATCCATAAACACCAATAAAAACAATTTTTTATACCCCATACAACACCTTTATATAATAAGCCCAACCAACACTTAAAAAACAGGATATTTTCAAGTAAGCAAAAAAATATATTCTCTATAGAATATCAGAATAATCATTAAGGCAATTCCCTTGTTCAATTCTTACCTAAGTAAATAGAACTTATCAGCCTTGAATGTAATAAAATTTTATAACCACTCAAATAAAGATTGTCTATTCATTTATAACACCTCTAATCCACAACACTTGATAAGCAAATCTGTAAATCGATTACATCGTAAACATAAAGCTTCAAATTTTCCAGTTTTCAAACTAAAATACCAACCATGAATCGACACCTTTCCTTCTGCAACACTTTTTAATACTATCTCGTGTGAAAATAAATTTTGACATGATAAAATAATATTTAATTTTTCATAAAAAAATGAAGTTTTTTCATCATATGTAATATTTAGTAATCGCCGCAGCTTCTTTTCTCTTTGCAAGTATTCAGTTGGCATATGACCAAATTTTTCAAGCTGTCCCTGTGCAAGCATAGCAACACCAGCACAACGCTCATGCCCCATAACAATAATATCTTGAATTCCAAAAGAACTTAATGCTACATCCAATGCTATCAAAATAGAGTTTGGCCCATCTTGATGATGAGGAACAACATTTGCAACATTGCGTTCAACAAAAATATCTCCTGGCTTTGCTGAAACCAGAAGAGCAGGATCGACGCGAGAATCACAACAAGCTATAAACATAGTCGTTGGTTTTTGTTGTTCAAATAACTTCTGATATAATGTTCGCTTTAAAAAATATTGCTTATAAAACTTTTTATAACCATCAATAATATTTTTCATACAATAAAACTTTCACACAATAATAAATTTCTAATATACCATTTTTTAAAGAAATTATTATCCAATTATAATATGCTGCCCTTTCTGTTATATAAAAATAATTTAAGCAAAATTAAACCCTATAAAAACAAATAGAAACTCGATCAAAAAGATTTAATCCGACAATCAATAGTAATTCATAAACAAAACTTATTAATAAAGTTGACAAAACGCTTAACCATTCTATAGAATTCAAGCAATAGTGTTATAACTTCCTAAAAAAGGAGTCTTTTATGTTATCAGTTAATCCTATTATTGCTGCTACTGCAGCAAATGTTATTTTAGGTATCGCAATACATTATGCATTTGGATCAGAAATAGGAAAAATTTTAGAGAAAAAAACAACTGGCTTTAAGGATATGCCTCTTCGCTTTGCATTAGAAATTTTAAGCTCTTTAATGAAGGCATCAGCTTTATATATTGCAATTCTAATATTTCAAAAATCTGAACTTTCAATATCAGAAACAATGCTTACCAAGGTTTATGCTTGGTTTATCACAGATATAAAAATGAATACAACCATGATGGCATCTTTCAAAATTGCTGGTTTCTTCTGGCTCGGCTTCATGGTTCCACACATTCTCTGCCATTTAGCTTGGGATGAACAGATGAATGGAAGAAAAAGCGTTTTAAAAGCAGCTCTATCTTTAGTTCATTTACTCGTTATGGCTGGAGTAATCGCTTATTTTGGATAAAAATTAATTATTAAAAGAAATAGCCAGACAATTTAGTCTGGCTATTTCTTTTATCTTAGAAGCAATTTTCATCTAATATTAATCACGACGTCTTTCACCAAATAGTTGTAATAAATAAATGAAGATATTAATTAAATTTAAATAAAGACTGATTGCGCCAAGAAGAGCAAATTTACCCATATCTTCCGGAGAGTTTACTCCATATTGACTATATTTTTTTAAATTCTGAACATCATACGCTGTAAGCATGGCAAATACACCAACACCAACTGCTGCAATTACCATATTAAACATAGCGCTTTGAACAAACATATTAATGAGGCTAGCAACAATTATCCCGATCAACGCCATAAATAAAATATTACCCATAGATGAAAGATCAGCATCAGTAAGCCATCCATAAATAGCCATAACTGCAAACATTGCGCATGCTGTTATGAATACATAAAAAACAGATGCGCCTGTATATATATATAAAATAGGAGCAAGCGAAATTCCTTGTAATGCACAAAAGGCCATAAATAAAAATCCCATAGAGGCGTAACTTAAACGTGCATAATTCCAAGTCATATACATAATGATACCAAACTGAACAATAAAAAGACCAAGAAGTGCAAATGAATTAGACATCATTGATTTAAACAATGCTGGATTTACCTCTGGTGATAAATAATATGAAATAGCTGCAGTAATACCAAGACCGGCACACATCCAACCATAAACTTTTTGCATAAAACCTGAAGATATTGAATTTGAATATCGTTGATTTTGAAACATAATATTCCTTTCACTAAAAAGTTATTTTCTAAAAATAGTATACCTCAACTTTAAAAAATATAAAAGATGGCTATAGACTCTTGAATGCTCTTGTAGTAGTAAGATAGTTTATAATAGTTTTAACTATAGATAAAAAAGGATTATTATGAAGCACTCTTCTGTTTTTTGTAAAAGAATACATTACATTTCACTTGCTATAATTTTTACCTGTTGGAACGGATCCATTGTTGATAGCTCAAAGGATAAAGAGAAGCGTCCTGATATTAATTTTTATGGAGAACTCACCGATCACTATACTACAAGTAAAGTAGAAGATATCTTAATAGCTGGAAAATATGAGCAAATTCCATTTTATTCACCTATAAAAATAGAACAAAAATCTTCTGATGAAAATAAAAAAAATATTGAAATAGATCCTAAGCAAAATAGAGTTCTTATCGACCTACAAGAAGTATCTGTTATTGAATTAAAACACCCTAGCCAACCAATAAAACATGAAATAACCATTAACAACAAAAAATATGTGGAAGTCACCATAATAAATATAACAGGCAGTAAAAATGACTATATAATTGAAAGCAATCGTGAAATCAGCTGCAAAAAAATAGATAAAGGGCCTGACGGTAATCAAAAACCGGTTTTCGAAGAACGAAAATTAAACATGATCCATCTTAAAAAACTTTTAATTTCAGGTTATAAATCTAATCAAGATAAGGCAAAATCAAGTTCAAGAGACAGTTCCCTATCAGAAAAATCAGAAATATCTATGGGTACAGAAAAAATCCTTGACCAAATTGAAGAAAAAGTAAACAATTTACCAAAGGAGGATCCTTCTAATTATGAAAAAATAAAGGATTCCTTGCTTTCACTTTTAAAATCATTACGCAATCAATTACAAAAATTGCTTGATATGATTAAAAGTTAAAACCTAACAACACTTATCAAGGAGCATACATGCCTATAACCATATCTAAAGAAAACTTCGAAAAAGAGATAAAGCAATCAGAAAAACCTGTCATTATTGATGTTTTTGCAACATGGTGCGGTCCCTGTCAACAGATGAAGCCCATATTTATGGGTCTTGAAAAGGACTTTGAAGGACGATGCAAATTCGCAATGCTTAATGTTGATGAAGTTCGCGATCTTTCAATCATGTTTGGCGTAACATCTGTTCCAACATTCATATTTTACTACAATGGTGAAATGCATTCAAAAGATACGGGATACATGAGCAAAGAAGCTTTAAAAAATAGAATCGAAGAATTTCTTACTTCTGTTTAAGAAAACAAAAAAGGGTGAATATTTTTATTCACCCTTTTTATTACCAACACTATACAAAAGATACGTGATATTCAAAAATCATTCTTATTGATAATTAATATCTTTCTAAAAGTTCATACCTAACACTGCCATTAGGATAAACACCATAGAAAAAAGTTTCACCTGACTCGTCATTTGAATTTTGCGTACTATTTACTATTAATATAATCTTAATTAAACCTTTCATAGAAATTGTTCCATCACCGACTCGCTTCGAAAATAAAGTTATCGCTTTTTCTCTATTCATACCAGTAAGACTTAGTGGTGTTTCATCTGAATTAGTTACCTCTATAGATAAAACTTTTACTCTATCGGAATATCTCACGGGGCAAGAAGAAAATAAATTAAATTGATTTAAACTTAACATCAATAATGTTAAAAAAAATATTTTTTTCACAATTAATCCTTAAAATTTTTCAAATGAATTTTGCTACAAAATTTACAAATAGTATTATAACCCATATGGATATAATTAAAAGCAATTAATTAATTACTTTATTTATTTAATTTTTTATCCTGAACCATAAAGCCCAAGTCTCGCAATTTATCACGAATTTCATCTGACAGTTTCCAATTCTTTTCTGCACGCGCTTGTTCTCTTAATGCCAATAATTTCTCTATTTCTGGCGTAATCGTAACAGATTTTTCTACCACAGGATCTAGCTTTAATCCCAAAACATGCACTATAAAATACTTCACTAAAGCCTTAGCCCGAGAATCACCTTTTAAAACATCCATCTTTTCAAATAGAATTCCAAATACAGCTGAGGTATTTAAATCATCAAATAATGCCTGAGCCATAGATTCAACAACCATATTTTTTTTAACTAATGTCACATCATGCACCGACTCTTCTGATACATCCTCAAAAAAATGTGCTATTCGATTATAAGCAACTGCTGCTGATTTTAAATCGTCATAAGAAAAATCTAATGGATTACGATAATGATGCTTAAGATAATAAAAGCGAACTACCATCGGATCATATTTTTCAAGAATTTCATGCAAAGTTAAAAAATTTCCTAAAGATTTTGACATTTTTTCTTTATTAATACGCACAAAGGCGTTATGCAACCAATACGATACAAATTTACAATCATATAAACCTTCAGATTGCGCTATTTCATTTTCATGATGCGGAAACATCAAGTCCATTCCTCCACCATGAATATCTATAGGCCCCTTAAAAATATCATCTACCATTACTGAGCATTCAATATGCCAACCAGGTCTTCCCTTACCCCAAGGACTTTGATAACCAACAATTTCATCTTTTTTCCAAAGCGCAAAATCTAAAGGATTTTCCTTATCTTGATCAATTTCCACACGAGCGCCAATTTCTAAATCTTTAATGGACTGCTTTGACAAAGCTCCGTAACTCTTAAATTTAGAAACACGATAATACACACTACCATTAACTACGTAGGAAAAATTTTTATCAATAAGCTTCTGTATAAATTTAATAATTTGAGGAATAACCTCTGTCACACGAGGCTCATATTCTGGACGCTTACAATTCAGTTTTTGCATGTCGCGACCAAATGCTGCTATATATCTATGCGATATTTCCAAAAATCGTGATGGGTCACCTAATTCTGCTTGAGATTTTTTTAAAAGTTTATCATCAATATCGGTGAAATTTCGAGCATAAATAACTTTATATTCTGCAAAATTAAGCATTCTATATACCAAATCAAATGTCACATAACAACGGCCATGACCAATATGTGGATAATCATACGGAGTAATTCCGCAAACATACATTCTAACCATTTGCCTATCAGGGCAAACAAATGGTTCTTTTTTCTGAGTCATAGTGTTAGTAAAAAATATCATACAAAACTTTCTAGATGAATTTGAAAAAAATCATTTTAAAAAAAATACCCAATTTCTAAAAAAAATAGTATCATAAATCAATCTAACAGCAAGAGTCCATCAAGATGGCAACAACAAAATGTGTACAGAAAAATTCGGGAGAACATTGAATGACACTTGAAAATAAAGCACTAGTAATAGCATGTATATGCGCAACATTTACATTTTGCAACTTGAGTTCGCAGGAAAAAGATACAATTAAAAAAACACCAAGTAAACAAACAAATAAAAAAAATGCTCAAAAAACACAAGATCAAAATTTGAAAAAAGATGATCCAACTCCATTAAACAACTCTGAGTCTGACAAAAAAATAAAAAAAGAAAAAAATAAAGACGAAGAAAAACTTTCTAAAAAAATTGATTATGAAAAAAGATCTTTACTTCATGAAGAAAAACGCACTATCAAAAAAATTGAAATAGATGGCAATAAAGCAATTACAAAAGAAGCCATTTTACTCACCATCCCGGTAAAGATTGACACTGTTTTTAATATTAATGACACAGCTACCATTATTAAAAATATTTATAAAATGGGTTATTTCTATCAAGTAAAGGTTTATGCAGAACCTACTAATACAAACGAAGTAAATTTACTTATCAAGGTCGAAGAAAAACCAAAACTTAAAGATATAACTTTTACTGGAAATAAAAATATTACAGAAAAAGATCTCAAAGAAGCAATTCAAGCTGAAAAAATAATATCAATTTGCAAAGAAGAGCTTAAACCACTCATCATAAAAATTAAAAAAGCTTATCATAAAAAAAGTTTTCACAATGTTGAAATTGAAGCAGAAATTACTGAAAATGATGACCATACAGTTTCAGCAAAATTTAGTATGAAAGAAGGAAAAAAATCTTTTCTTACCAGAATATCTTTTAAAGGAAACAAACAAATTTCTGGCAAAAAATTAAAACGTATTATTTTCTCTCAAGAAGATTGGATCTTATCCTTTATCAATCATGGTGGCGTTTATAATACAGAAATGCTTGAAGGTGATAAATATATGATTGAAGATATTTATCGAAATAATGGATTTGTAAATGCAAAAGTAACCAATGTTGATGTTGACAAAGATGAGTTAGGAAATCATCATTTAATATTTACTATCCAAGAAGGAAATCGTTACCGCATCAAAGAAGTAAATATAGAGGGCAATGATATTGTTTCAACCGAAAGACTCAGATCCATTGTTCCTATGTATCCAGGTCAAATTTATTCATCAGAAAATCTTCGAAAATCTATAGAAAATATTCGCATAGTCTTTGGTGAATACGGATATATATTTGCTGATATTGAACCAAATATGTCGATTGATGAAGATAATAAAACTGTTTCTATCGAATTTAATACAGATACTAAAGATCAAGTATATTTAAATCGTCTTTCTATCATTGGTAATAAAAAAACTCACGATAAAGTAATTCGTCGCCAAATTCTTTTAGAAGAGGGAGAATTAATAACTAATCAAAAAATGGAAGTTTCTAAAGCTTGCGTTGGACTGCTTGGATATTTTGAACCCAAAACCGGTGTTAACTGGAAAACAACTAGAATTGATAATACACAAGCAGATTTAGACCTTATAGTAAAAGAAGTAAAAACAGGACACTTTAATACTAATATCAGTTTTGGTGGAACACCTGGAAAAACATCTACCCCTACAACAGGACTTAGCGCAAATATAAGTTTTGGAGATCGTAATTTTCTCGGATCTGGTATAGCAATTGCTACATCAACGGATATTTCTCAACGATTCAAATCTTTTCAAGGTTCTATTACCAATCCATGGTTATTTGATAAACCAATACGAGGTTCTTTAAATGGCTATATAACCTCTTCAGAATACGAAGATCAAATAACTATTGCTGAAAATCCTCCTATACAAAAGACAGTCGGTGGTATTATCGGAGTTGGATATGTTTCTAAACTCCTTGGCAGCGTCATGATCGATGGAAAGATTCAAATTGAGAATATTACATTTACATCCGATATCATAGCAGCAAAACGTCTAAAGTCGTCCGATCAATTTATGGCTCAAGTTCTTTTAGATAAATATTTTCAACAAGGAAGCCAAATCTCATTTATCGCTACACTCGGACAAGATAAACGTAACGGGATTGTTTTCCCTACCAATGGTCATCAATGGAACTGGATTACTCAATGGTCCTTCCCTGGGTGGAAACAAAATCTTCAAGATGTACGCAATGAAACCTGCCCTAAAAAAACCAATGTGAAAAATGCTTGCTCTTCATTTAATTATATTAAATCAGAGCTTGACGTATCATGGTATACTCCACTTATTGGGGAACATGATTTAGTATTATGTCTTCATGGCAACATGGGAATTATTCATCCTTTTGCTGGTAAAGATATCCCCTGGAAAAACCTTTTCCATATTGGTGGACCACAAACAATTCGTGGTTATCTTTGGGGACAAGTTGGACCAATGTGGAAAGATGACTCTCTTGGCGCAACCAAAGGATTCTTTTTAAACGCTGAACTCATTTTCCCTATATCTGCTGATCTTGGAACACGTGGAGTTGTTTTCTATGATGGTGGTGCTGGTTGGGACA
>JACPFN010000003.1:31322-133448 GCA_016183005.1 Candidatus Babelota bacterium
TTGAAGCGGCAAAAGCAAGAGGTCTTTCATTTGAAAAAGACCTTACTAATAATAATTTCTTTTACCGTCATACCGTTGGTATAGGTGTCAGAATGAAATCGCCAAGCCCAATACAGATCGATTTTGGTATAAAACTCAATCCAAGCAAAAAATATAGAAAACATCTTACAGAGCTTCACTTTAGCATGGATCATTCATTTTAGTGAGATCTTTATGAATAATAAAATGTTATGCTTGTTAGTTATTATCATAAATATTATTATGATGTTTTTGTTGGTAGATAAACAAAATAAAATAATCAAACATCTTTATCAATTGCAGCAGCTACAGGAACAAAAAAACTTACTACTTGAACAAAATAAAGAGCTAATGCTCGAACTTCATAAAGAAAAACAATTATCTATGATAGAATCTCAAGCAAAAAATAATTTACAAATGGAAAAAATAAAATTAAATGATATACAGAGGCTTCCCGAAAAAGTTGCTTAAGAATATCAAGGGACATAATGGAAAGTTTAAATAATAACTTTATACGCTCAATGCTCATATTTATTCTGTGCTGTATTACGTATGGAATTATCATATTTAACTTATATCTTATTCAGGTCCAACAGAATAGCTTCTTTAAAGACCTTGCAGAGAAACAATATAATGTAACTATGCAAATCTTTCCCCAAAGGGCTTATATTTATGATCGAAATAATAACATTATTGCTTTAAACAAGGATAGCTTTGCAGCATTTATTTTACCTAAAACATTAATTCAAGAAAAAGAGACTTTAGCTTTTTTGAAAAAATATTTTCCTCAGGCTTATGAGCGCTTCTCTGATTATAAAAATAAAAATTTTATGTTTGTTAAAAGAAACCTATCTCAAGAAGATATACAAAATATTAAAAACTATGGTAATGCTGATATAAATCTACTCAAAGAGTCAAGCCGCTTCTATCCATATGAAAGCATGGGAACAATTTTAGGAATAACCGACATTGATAATCATGGACAATTTGGACTTGAATTACAATACAATCAAAAACTACAAGGTAAACCAACTACGTTTAAATTAAAAAAAGATGCTAAAGCTCATCATTTTTATTTCTCTAAAGAAATGACCGAGCAAGGAATTGATGGGACACCATTAACTATAACTATTGATGCAAATTTACAACACAAACTCGAAACAGTTCTTAAAGAAGCAATCGAATTTCATGGAGCAAGCGAAGGAGGGGCTATTGTTTTAGATCCTGAAAATGGTGATATATTAGCAGCTGTTTCATCACCAACCTTTGATCCAAATACTATTAAAAATCTCTGCATGGAAAACACCAAGTGCCGTCCGATCACTAACTGTTTTGAATTTGGTTCCGTTATAAAAACCTTTGCTGCACTGACAGCTCTTCAAGAAGGAGCCGTAACTCTTGATGAGGAAATAGACTGTGAAAATTGCAAAGAAACATACATTGATCGTCTTAAGGTAAGAACCGTATATCCAAATGGGAAAATAAATTTTATTCAAGTCATGCAAAACTCAAACAACATTGGTGTTGTAAAAGTTATGAAACGCGTTGGTACAGATTTATATGATTATTATAAAATGTTTGGATTTGCCGAAACAACAGGACTTCATTTTCCCGGAGAACAAAAGGGATTTGTAAATCATCCTTCAAAATGGTCAGCATATTCCATTCAATCTCTTTCATATGGCTATGAAATAACTTGCTCACTACTACAACTCGCTCGCGCATTTAGTATGATTGTCAACGGAGGCTATCTTGTAAAACCACGTATTATTAAAGATCAACAAATTGAATCTTCTGGACCATTTTTATCACAAAAAACCATTAAAGACATTAAAGAACTGCTTGTTGCAATTGTTCAAGAACATGGAGCATTAAAGGCTAAAATAGCTGGGTACAATACTTATGGTAAAACAGGTACGGCACATATACTTGAAAATGGAAAATATAATGAAAATAGACACTTATATTCATTTGTAGGCGCCCTAGAAAAATATAATTATAAACGAGTTATTGCATGCTACCTTAAAGATTCTACCAAGAAAACATATGCTTCTAACGTAACAGCACCATTCTTCAAGCAGTTAGCCGAAACTTTAATAATTCATGATAACATATAATACGTATCTATTTTTTAGACATTGAGCTAAAATTTTATGATTATTAAATGCTATATCAAAGAATAAACTAACTCAGGTTCTTGAATTCCACACATTTTATAAACATCAGAGCCAATAACTGTTCCATCCGAAACAAGTTTTTTTGCAAGATCAAGTAATAAATCTTTATGTTTCATTAATATTGTTTCAGTTTCTTTGCGACACTCAGCAATAATTTTAGCAACAGCTTGATGTAATTCAGTTGCTATCTGATCAGGTAGATGAACCTGTGCATATATATATTCCTTGAAGCTCACATCTTTAAAATCATCGGTCATCCCATACTCCATAACCATCTTTGTTACAAGATATCTTACTTTTTCAAGATCATTAGATGCTCCAGCGCCACGTTGACCCAAGATAATTTCTTCTGCTACACTTCCACCCAATAGAACACTAATTTCTGCCTTGAGCTCAATATCTGTTCTAGAATATTTTTCTTTAGTTAACATTCCAAATGTTATCCCCAATGCTCCACCTCGCGGAGTAATACTAACCTTAAGTAAAGCTGCAGCATCTGGTTTATATACACGCATTAAAGAATGTCCAGCTTCATGTATGGCTGTATTCCAAGCCTCTTGAGAAGTAATGTCCATTCCTTTAGTTTCTCTGCCAAGTAAAATATAATCTCGAGCTTCATCAATATGCTTCATGGTTACTACTTTACTTTTATTTCTAAGAGCCAAAAGCGCTGCTTCGTTAATAAGATTTGCAAGCTCTGCTCCAGAAAACCCTATTGTTCCTAATGCTATTTTTGCTATATCAATATCAACAGAGGCTTTTATTTTTTTTAAATACATGGATAAAAGTTCAATTCTATCATTAAAAAATGGTGGTAAAATTTCAATTTTTCTATCAAATCTTCCTGGGCGCAATAATGCTTCGTCAATAACATCAATTCTATTGGTTGCACCAATTACAATGATTGGGCTTTTATTTTTTTCAAAACCATCCATCTCAGCTAACAACTGATTCAACGTTTGAGCATCAGAATTTCCCCCGTTTCCCCAAGCGCTTCTTTTGTGACCGATAGTATCAATTTCATCGATAAAAACAATACAAGGGGCATATTTTCTAGCTATTTCAAATAAATCTCGTACACGAGCAGCACCAACGCCAACAAACATCTCACTAAATTCTGTACCAGAAATATATAAAAATGGACACCCTACTTCTCCAGCTAAAGCTCTTGCTAATAAAGTTTTTCCATTTCCTGGAGCACCACTCATTAAAATCCCTTTAGGAACTTTTGCTCCAATAGTTTTAAATGTTTTGGGATTTTCTAAAAAATCCCTAATATCACTTAAATCTTCTTTTGCAGTACCTAAGCCCGCAACATCCTTAAATGTCTCTTTAATATCTCCTGGTTGATAAACACGAACAGAAGATTCTATCATAGAATCTAATTTAGAAATCGAATCAGCTCTATCCTGCTCATATTCATTCTCATCATTATTCTTATTAAGAAAGTATTTACTACAAACATGTGTTACATATCCTAATAAAATAACACTTACGCCTAGAGCAAAAATAGAATCTTTATTCTCATCTATAGCAGCTAAAACCTCTTTAGGATATAATCCACAAGTCAACAACCCAACAGAGGCAAATGTGGTTAAAAGAGGGTAGTTATGAATTATTTTTGTAATAAAAAAATCTTCTTGATCTTTTTGTGTTGATTTATAATCAGTAAATACTAAAGAATCAGAAAATATTACCCAAAAAACACTTAGAAAAAGTATTTTTAATTTTTTAAACATAAGAAACTTTCTTGAAAAATAAAATAGAATAAAAAATAGCCACTGCTAATATTAAACTTTAACATAAAAAATATTATTAATAAATAAGCATAATTTTTTATTTGCATGACATGATTATTTATATTGATTTTTAATGTTATCAATCCTAAAGTTATGTGGTAAGGTGTCTAAGTTTTAATCAACAAGTCTTAGATTAGAATAGTTATGAAGGAAAAAGGAATGAATTTCAAACAGTATTCAAGAATTTTAATTTTTTTAGGAATCATAGTAGTACCGCTATCTATAATGCCAAGTAATTCTACAAAAATACCTAATCAATACGATTCAAACTTACTTAATGATTTTACCAATAACAGCTTCTTCTTTCCTCGACCAATATATGATTCAGTAGGGTTTGAACAAGCATCGTGGCACCACCTTATGTTTCACAAACAAAAGAATGGTTTTGCTATGCAAATAGCAGGAATGTATGCACAAAGTTATGATAATTTATTTAATCCCGCTTACTTTTTGTTCGATTTTAAAAATCAACTTACTATCTCTGCAGGAAAACCGTCTACCTTTACTCCTTTAATAGCATCATCAACAAGTATAATAAGTGGTAGCACAACAACAACAACAGCGAACTCAACAAGCCAACTAGTTGTTAAAAATGGTCAAATAGGACAGATTTGTATTCCATCTGCAAATCGAGATGTTTTAGGACAATGGGTAGGTATTACTAAATCTGAAAATCTTCATTTAACACTCAATCCAAAACAGGAGCAAGGATGTATCTATATCGAAGCAAGCCAAGACATTAATAGATTTCTACAAAATTCTATATTTAACAATTGGTTTATCAATTTTTCAATGCCTGTCACATGGATTCAAAATAACCTTGGAGTACGCGGTGATCAAGAAGCAGTTGAAGCTTTTAGTCAACGAGCTTTCAAATATATTAAAATGTCTCCCGGCGATATGACCTCTATGCAAATTAGCCAAGCAACTATCTCGCTTGGAGCTCGATATCTAAGTCAAGATGATATCCAAATTATGACCACTTCTGGTGTAATAATTCCTCTTTCTGAACAACCTTGCGGTGGATCCCTCTTTGAACCAATACAAGGATTCAACTCACACTTTGGTTTTGACTTTCTTGTACATTTTCAATTTCCAATCATTCAAAAAGAAAGCAATCCCTCAAGAATTCTCTTTTTCATGGACCTTCACAACAATTTTTTAAGTAGAAACCATCAACTTCGTACTTATGATATAAAAAACAAACCATTCTCTCGCTATATGCAGCTATATGATAACTTCACCAATGAACTTGTCCCCGCTATGAATGCTCTTACCATAAGATCTCGCGTAGAACCTTACAATATTGTTAATTTTTCAACAGGATTTAGATTTGCTCATCATGCCTGCTATGGAGAAATTGGTTATGAGCTTTGGGCTCATGGCGATGAACGAGTAACACCAGAACCCGTCGTGACACATTCAATAGGATGGTGGGATGACCTTCGCTATGGAATTGCCTTCATTAATAGCGATGGCAATATGGCAAAAATCGATACTGAAACAGGAACTGTCGTAGCTATAGACCCCAACAGTGAATTTGGACAAACTGCAAGTGAAAGTACTATTAACTTTGTTGCTCCACCAGATGGTAAATATAATTGTTGCCCAACACCAAGCTTTACTGCTCAAAATAAATACTTAATTCTCAGTGATCTAAATATTTATACCCCTGCATCTAGAAGCACTATTACTCATCGTGGCTTTGTAAGCGTCGGACTTGGCGATAATGGCAAAAAAAGAAATTATTTTGTAAACTTTGGAGCCTTTATTGAAGCACCTCAAAATAATGCGGCTCTCAATTTATGGGGCGGATGGCTTAAAGGTGGCTTTACCTTCTAAAGAAGATTTAAATGATAAAACTATACATAAAAAATATTTAAATGAAGTTACCTATGAAAATAAAAAATTTTACAATAATTATCTGCCTTTTTACAGTCTTCACACTATCAACATATTCATCTTCCGATAAGGAAAAGCCCATAAAAAAAATTCAATTAATCGACGAAATAAATAGACTATCCTCTAACCTAGGTCCTCACACTAAACCAGATGCAGCATCTTTAGAAAAAAAATCTTTTCCTGAACTTTTAACATTACTGCAAACTTTTAGAGCAGCTCATCACATCGCCTATCAGGACTTCAATGCCAAAATATCATAACAAACCCTACCTTTTACCTAAATTCAACCTCAAAGTTGAACTTTTTTAATAAAAGTATACTATTATTATTATCCATACAGCTTTTTTTAAAATTTTAGGGTGAAAATATAGAGATATCGAATATACAATATTCATATTGCTTTTTTTCGTAGATAGGGGTTTATAAATATATGAAAAAAAGATAATTATCATTTGGAAAAATAGAATTTTAAAACTAATTATACGATTTTAATAATAAAGTATTATCTCATACAAATTTAAATAAAATTACAGATACATAACATACTGCAAATCTAAAAAAACTTGCCAACGATTTCGCCCATCCATTTAAATTACAACTCTGGTCAAGATACTAAAAATTATTAAATTCAAATAAAGATACTTACAAAAAAGAATAAATCATTACCATAATTACTATAAAAAACGCAAAAAAGTTCCGCAATAGTTTAACTAATTCTAATTATTCCATTTTACAAAAACAAAAAATATGATATTTAATAAAGGCTATAAAAATTCAAGTTTAAAATAAAATAATATTTATTATATATCTAAATATGTTCATTTATTTTTAATATTGATTATTGCATTACGGAAAGGTTATTCAAATATGCAAAAAAAATTTTTTTTAGGAGCTATTACGCTTCTTTCAATGAAATGTTATACATCTGGGAAACCATCATCAGATTTAGAGATTGTTCCTCGTCGTGTTTGCGTACACCAGATAAATTCTAACACTCCTGTAGAAAGAAATTCAGCTGGTTTAGATATTAGAATGGTCACAACAGCTTATCTATCAGAATCATCTAAAAAAGCGCCAAATTTTAGTTCTCCTGTCAATCAAGAAATAACACATTCGCCAATAAACCGTCAACCATCACAAACTCCTGTTCGTTCAAATTCAAAATCTACAAAAACAAATTCTAGTTATCCATCTACAACCCCTGAGGCTTTAGTTAATTTTTGTGGAAATAGTCCTCTTTGTGGAAACAACCCTACCGCTACCTCTGGTGTTTGCTGCGAAGAAATAAAATTCAACACAGCTAGAAATCAATCAAATCCAAACAATTCCTTTAGATTTATATCAAATAGAGAATTCAAATGTTTCATGCAAACAAAAAATACTGCCGAATTAGAAAGCTTTAGAAATTCACCTACATTTTCAATCACTGAACATCAACATTCTATGCTAGACAATGAAATTCGAAGAAAAGATCCTAATTTATTAGATGATTACCATAGCCAACACAATAACAATCAAAATGCAAAACATGAGTCTCTAGATGATTTCCTTGAAAAATATTTAGATCCTAATTTATTAAATGATTTACTTAATCGAAAATAAATTACTTAATCGGTATTTAAATAATAAAAAGGGCTCGTATTTAATACGAGCCCTTTTTATTATTATTTCTTTATTATTCAAATTTAGAGGTAATAGCACTTTGAATTTTTAAAATTCTATCTTCTTTTGATGGGACAGCAAGATCTTCCACTGATACATTATCAATAAAATCTATACCAGCTCGTAAAGCTTGCTCATTATCACATTTTTTTACTGCAAAATCATCTGCCTGAGGCACAGATACGTAACGTGAATATAAAATCATTATAGTTTCAATTGCCAAAGCCGCTGATAAAAATGATAAAGTAGCATATGCAATATGTTTTCTTTCAACCATAGGGCCCCAGCTTTTTTTTATAGTCTGATCAGACAAAACAGATGAAGCCGTCGTAATCAAGAAAGTTTGTCCAAAACATACATAAAAAAAATCTTTAATTATGCCTAAATAAGCAAGAACCGTAATATGCTTATAATGAATATGGCCAAGCGCATTAAGCAATGCCCATTCTGCCCATTGTTGAGCTACTGAAATTTGAGATTCTAATTCTAACAACCATTGATAAGGAATTCCGATAACCGTATATCCCGCAAAAAGATTTGTTCCGCAAACTTTAAGAAAAATCACATTTTCAAATTCTTTAGGATATTTTTTTACCAATTCAACCAAAAATTTATATGATTCTGGAAAATTTTGCGCAGAAATTTTTTGTGCACCATAAGTATTACAAATATTTTGATCTATCCAATTACTATCTTGGGGATAATCAAAATGCTTCTCAATATCTTCATTGGAAATATGACTGACTTCATTATATTCAAATTTCTTAAAATCTGACATTAAGGAATTAGTCATCGACAATAATAACAAAAAAAATAAAACCATAACAATCCCTAATACTAAAAGACAATGTGGAAAATAAAAAATAATTCCACCTTGTCTTTTAGTATTATTACTTAAAAATTACATCATTCCTGGCATGCCACCCATACCACCCATAGGAGGCATTTGCTGATCCTTTTTTTCCTCTTCAATATCAGCGATCATCGCTTCTGTTGTCAGCAGAAGTCCAGCGATAGACGCAGCATTTTGCAATGCGCAACGCGTTACTTTTGCTGGATCAATAATTCCTGCAGCAATCATATCAACATACTGACCTGATTTTGCATCAAAACCAATATTTATATTATGCTCAGCAAGAATTTTATTAATAATTACAGATCCTTCAGATCCTGCATTAGCAGATATAATGCGCAAAGGTTCTTCAATTGCACGACGTACAATCTGAAGTCCTAATTGCTCATCACCTGAAAGCTTAAGGCCGGCTAAAGATACTTGTGCACGTAAAAGAGCACAACCACCACCAACCACAACACCCTCTTCAACCGCTGCTCGAGTAGCACTTAATGCATCTTCAATGCGATCTTTAATCTCTTTCATTTCAACTTCAGTTGCGGCACCAACTTTAATAACAGCTATTCCACCAGCAAGCTTCGCAAGACGCTCTTGCATCTTTTCTTTATCATATTCAGATGTTGAATTTTCAATTTGAAGTTTAATTTGACCAATGCGTGCTTTAATTGCATCAGGAGCTCCAAGACCATCAATTATGGTTGTATCATCTTTAGTAATGACAACTTTTTTAGCGCGACCTAAGTCGATTTCCATCAAAGTTTCAAGACTCATTCCTTTATCTTCTGAAACCACAATTCCGCCTGTTACTATCGCAATATCTTCAAGCATCTCTTTTCTGCGATCACCAAATCCAGGAGCTTTAACTGCTGCTACTTTAAGTGTTCCTCGAATCTTATTAACAACTAAAGTTGCTAATGCTTCACCTTCAATATCTTCTGCTATAATTAGCAATGTTCTACCCGTTTTTGCTACATTTTCAAGCGTTGGCACAAGCGATTTCATAGTTGTAATTTTTTTATCATAAATCAAAATCAAAGGATCCTGTAAAACAGCTTCCATTTTTTCTGAATCAGTAACAAAGTACGGAGATAAATATCCACGATCAAACTGCATACCCTCAACAACAATTAATTCGCTCTCTGTCCCTTTTGCTTCTTCAACTGTAATAACTCCATCTTGACCAACTCTTTCCATCGCATCTGCAATACGCCTACCGATCTCTATATCATGATTTGCAGAGATAGTCGCAACCTGTTCAATCTCTTTTTTATCAGTTACAGGCTTTGCCATAATCTGAAGTGACTTAACCACTTCCGCTACTGCTTTATCAATACCACGTTTCAATTCAATTGGATTTGCACCTGCTGTAACATATTTGTTACCTTCTTGAAAAATCGCTTGAGCAAGAACCGTTGCTGTAGTTGTACCGTCTCCGGCAACATCAGCTGTTTTACTTGCAACCTCTTTAACCATCTGAGCGCCCATATTTTCAAGTCTATCTTTCAGATCAATCTCTTTTGCAACAGTTACACCATCTTTGGTAATGATAGGAGCACCAAAGGATTTTTCAATCGTTACATTTCTTCCTTTAGGCCCAAGAGTAACTTTAACTGCATTTGCTAAAATATTCACACCATCAAGGATTTTAGTGCGAGCCTGATGTCCAAATAAAATTCTTTTTGCCATACTTAATAACCCTTAATTATATTATTCTACAATACCCAAGATTTCATCTTCTTTGATAACCAAGAAACTTTCTCCAGCCTTTGTTCCTGAATACTTACCAAAAAAAATTTTATCACCAACTTTAACCTGAAGAGGAACTAGCTCGCCAATTTGATTGCGAATACCTGTTCCCACAGCCATTATAATTCCTGTTTGCGCTTCTGATTTTGCCGCATCTGGAATATAAAGGCCACCAGCTGTTTTTGCTTCTTCTTCAACTCTTTTTACCCAAACATTGTTACCAAGTGGGCGAAAATTTTGAAACATATAAAACCCTTTACATATGATAGATATTTTTTGAATTGAAAAACCCGTCAAAATATGACGTCCCTACAATAAAAAATTGTAGCTAAAATCTATTTTTTTTCAATCAAAGGTTCATAACAAAAAACTCAAAAATTATCATTCCTACTATTTTTTGTAACTATTTAATTCTTGCTTCTAAGTCTCTTTGTTTATCAGAAACCACTTGAACTTCCTGTGCCAATCTTTCTACTAAATTAAACACCCGTTTCATGACTGCTTCATGTTCTTCAAGTACCTTAAATACCGATAACAAAATTTCGCCTTGCGTTAGATTAGAAGATTTTTCTAATCTATTACTAGAAGAATTTCGTGGAGCATTAATTACAGGTTGAATATTGGTCCCATTCTGCTCTGAGGCAAAAGAATTAATCTTCCAACAAATAGCTACTATCAATACTTTATACAACATAACTATTCCCATTTTTAAAAACAAAACTACAAGTAAGCCTAAATAAACTAGGCCTATATCCTATTTCTTTATTGTTCTTTATCTTTATTTGCTTCTACAAACTCTTTCATTTTTTCAGGCGTTGGCTGATATAAATCAAACACATTACCACCTGTATCTTTAACTCCAACCATGACACCATGTGGAGCTGTTATTGGTTCATTGACAAAAAGAACACCGAGCTCTTTTAATTTTGCATGTAAGGTAATTAAATCTTCCATAACTTCAAAAACAACTCCAGTACGAACATTATCTTGAGATTGATCTGTCGGACACAGCCCTAATTTTACACAACCAAGATCAAACTCTGCCCAACGATTCGGAAGATGAAAATTAAGCTTTAAACCCAATTTTTGATAAAATTCAACAGCTTTTGCTAAATCAGATTGCATAAAAATAACCATACCCAACTTCATACTTCCATGTTCCATAATAAAACCCTTTAAGCTTTTTAAAAAATCACAAACGAAATAATCATTTATTAAGTATATCATCAAAAAGAATTAATTCACAGAAAGATTAGAGCTTTACAGCCTAAAAAATTTATGCAAATTTTAAACTAAAAAGTTTAACAAGGGAAAGTATGTATGAAAAAAAATTTATTATTGTTTTTACTACTACCAACTATTACAGCTCAGTTAAAATCTAGCTCCTATGGCCTTTCTAAAGGAAAATCAATTTTTCCCGAATGGCCAGCTAAAGCAAAGGGATATGATACCCAAGTAAAAGATGCTGTATACCAGCAGGATAATCCACCAATCAGTCGCGCACCGAGCAAAATCTGGGGAAAAAATACCAAACCATTCCCAACCAATCGATGGTTTACCACACTTGCTATCTCTGGAGACATTGCCTACACATCTGATACAACACCACCTGAATTCACCCAACCATTTTCCGTTGTAACATTTCCCTATATTATCCAAGCCTTAATCAATGGAACAGATCAACAAAAACAGGTCTATCCAGGACTTAATATAAGCTTGCCCGAAAAACAATATATCGCTGTAGCTGGCGATACATCAACGGCTTACAGCTGCCAATTCAACAGTTGCAGCGACAACCCGCTTGATAGCAGCACCATTCCAACACCAGCTGGACAGCCTACACCAAATTATCCGTTTACCTCAAGCCTTCTAGCCATAACTCCTTACAGCGCCATACTTTCATGCCAAGAACAAGAAACTCTTCAAGATCCTATAATTGATTCAATCACCGATGATCCCTTTGATGTTAATAAAAATCAATTTGGAGTTAAACTTTTATTTAAATTAAAAGATGAAAAAACCAATATCAAAAAACAACGTTTTTCAACATTTTTAGTTCGCGGCATGCCCTTTGTCAGCACTGAATTTGAAAATCTTACACCAAACTTACAGTTTCCAGGACAGGCTATATTAAGATTTTGCAGCGAAACTAACTTAAATAGTTTAATAAATGGACAACCTATTTCTCTTGCGCCAAAATCCTTAACAGATACAGCTTTCATAGTACAACTTAATAGCAACCAAACCTGGTTTATTTTTGCCTCATCGCCAATCACATTCAATTATGATGCAACAACTAGCCAATTAACAGCAAATGAATCATTTAATGGATTGATTCAAATTATTTCTTACTCGATACCTCAAATTCAACCGCCAGCTATCCCAATTCCACTCTCTGTAAGTCAAAATTGGCAAACACAAGCAACCCCAGATTATACAAAATACGAAGATTACTTTAACGAATTATTCTTTCCTGCTGTAAAAACTTGGTATGAATCTACATACTTAGGGACAGAATATTATAATGAAATGCCAGCATTTATCATGCCTAGCAATCCAACAGGTACGAATATATACAATTATTACATGAATACTTACTACCAAGCGCTAAAAAATGATTGGCAATCAGATACATCTCCCAAAAATCAAAAAAATCTTAATAACTTTATTTTTAAAGCACTTACTAAACTGCAAACATATAGCGGTATCTATCCAACAGGAGGAATAATTCAGTTCTCTGGCGCAGAAAATAATCCGACGCTGAATATCAATTGGACTACTAATATTCCAGCTACTCCCAACAAAAATCTTGTTATGCTCACATTGCCTCACCATCAAAAACTATTACCACAAACAAACAATTTGTGGGATAACAGCTTGACATACGATTCAACCCGAGGAGAATTATTTGGATTTATAGGAACAACTTGGACCCTAAGTTATCAGAATCCTGGTCTAAATTGGTATTGTAAAAATATAGAAAATATAAGCAATCCAGAATTTCAACAAACTATAACTAATTACTTAGAAAAAGAGGCTACAACAACCACAGCTACCGACAGTTATGGTTTTGGAAAAGAGATAGCACGATTAGCTCGTCTAGGACTAATTGCGCATCAAGTAAAAAATATCACCATAACAACAACATTACTTCAATCAATTAAAAATGCATTTAAACCATGGATTAAAAATAAAAACGAAAATCCATTGTTTTATGATAGTCAATGGGGTGGAATCTGTACCCAAAATGGCCTTTTAAGTCATGAGCAGGACTATGGTATGGGATGGTACAATGATCACCATTTTCATTTTGGATATTTTATTTATGCAGCTGCGGTATATCTTCATCTTGCAGCAGAGCTTCAAGAACAAGATTCAAAATTTGATCCGATACTTATTAAATTCACACAAGAATTAATCCGTGATATTGCAAATCCTAATTCTGATGATGAATCATTCCCATATTTTAGACTTATGGATTGGTATTTAGGACATTCCCTTGCTGCAGGAATATTCCCTTTTGGTAACGGTAAAAACCAAGAGTCAACCTCAGAAGCTGTTAATGCCTGGTATGGAATCTATCTTTTTGGTATTGCAATCAATAATAACACATTACAAAATCTAGGTAACACATTAATGGCTGCAGAGATTAATGCTGCACAAACTTATTGGTACATGATGCCAGCAACTTCTGCTACTCAGCCATCTATTAATTCAGATATTTATCCATCTATATTCAATCAACTTGGCTGCGTTGGCGTCCTTTGGGAAAATAAAGCTGATTATGCAACATTCTTTGGAACCAACGTTGAGTATATTAATTTAATTCACTTTTTACCTTTTACTCCTGCAACAGAAGCCCTAATCCCTCAAGCCTGGAATACGTACCAGTATGAAGGCCCCAATCCAAACAATATAGATTCTTTATATAAAAATCTCGGATTGAAACTAGGTCTAAAATCAAGCCTAACAAGAACTATAGATCCCGTAACTAAAGAAGCTGCCCCTCTTCAAGCTGCATGGCGTGGATTTGTACACATGAGTCAAGCTATGTCAAAATCACAAGAAGCTTTGAATAGTTTTACTCAAGATGTAAATTCAAAATTACAACCATTTGATAATGGAAATTCGGCAACCAATATGCTTTATTGGCTTTTGACTCGCCCTAATTTCACTCCTGCCGGAAAAATCCCTTCCTATATACCACATCAACCCGCACCAACACCCGCGCCTGCACCAACACCCGCACCTGCACCAACACCCGCACCTGCACCAACACCCGCACCTGCACCAACACCTACTGCGGGCAAAATTATTCCAGGGCTTCCAGCGTCACCCGCGATAGCTGAATCTATGGGATATTCAGGAGCAACCAAGTCAATAGCAATTTATATTGATTACATTAAAACTAATTACTTAGCTGGAATCATAAATTGGTATACTCAAACTTATCCTTCAAAATTTCCTGCTAATATCTCTTTTGAATTTAGTGGATCAACGTCACAAGATGTTTACCAAAATTTTGCAAATTCAGAATTTTACCAAACGCTCATACAACATTACAACAAACACAAAAAACCATATTTTCATATTCCAGCAGGAGCTCATCGCCCACCTCTTCCTGCAATAGGAAACGATATAAACACCTTTATTCAACAAACATTTATTCCTACATGGTATGAGCCTAATCTTGGTGCCTACAAAGGGTATACTAGTGTTCCTACTGGTGATAATGCAATTCAATTCTTTGAATTTTTAATACATATATACGCTCCTGCATATTTACAATGGATTAAAAAATTACAAAAATCTTAATAATTTTTAAAAGGATATCTTTATGGATTTTACAAATTTAACAAAAAATATTAGCAATCCAATTATTGAACAAATAGCAAATGATATTTACCAACAAATTTTGTGGCAATATATCATCTATGCTATAAAGGTTGGTCTTATTGCTGGAATTATCATGGCAGCATTTGGCATGATACTTGGATTCTTTAAATTTAGCACACTTAATTTAACCAACTATACGGGCTGCATGCTTACTAATCAAAATAAAGGAAAGGCTCCTTTTATTGCAGGATTTTTATTTCACATGCTCATCTCTGCAATCTTTGGAATTGTATATCTTTTTATAATTCATTATTTCAAAATTCCCGGAACAATTATATATGCTATCGCTTTAGGAGTTGCCAATTCACTCTTTTCTGGAACATGTATCTTACTTTTAGATATTATTAATCCATGTGTTCGTAATGGAAAAGTACCTGCTTTAGGTTTTATGGCGACAGGTCAGGGTATGCAAGCAATGATTACCTATGTCATTATTCATATTGTTTATGCATTTGTAGCGCTTTCACTTTTAACAAAATAAATATATTCGACCTACATAAAGGATGTCTTTAAACATAAAATCAAGGCATCCTTTATTATTAAAAGTAAAACTATCTTAATAATTTATGGCTCAATATTTTTTTGAAAAAAACTTTAGCATTTGACGCTTAATACAAATCAAAAAATAAAAATTTCAATTTAAATTTTTAAAATCATTTACTTCGCAACAAGAAAAAAATGATACTACTCAATAAATAAAGCATAGGTATAAAAATGAAATGTTTAAAATATTTAACTTGTTGTTTAATAATCAGCGCTATTACCAACACAAAATCAAATATCTTATCTGAAAAAATGATTATTTGCTCTCCTGTCGCTAATTTACGAGGTGCTCCCAAAAATATTTATAATTTTACATTACCTGCATCATCTAAAACTAACCCATTTCAAACGACACAACTTTTATTCAATGATTACGTTATCGCACAACAAAAATTTATTAATCAACAAAATAAAACCTGGTACCTCGTAGAGGCCTTACAGCAGTCCAATAAAAACAAAAATGGTTCATGGTCAGGATTGATGGGATGGATAGAGGGTAGTGATCTACAAAAAGTTGAATGCTTTATAGAGCATAACTTAGTAATCACCAGTTTGTTTGCAGATATATATAATCAGGAAAATAAAAAAATAAATACTCTTTTTATGGGTACAAGCCTAACGGGAAAATTTGATACAGAAAAAAATATGTGTCAAATAGAAATGCCAGACCGGTCTTATGGATGGATTAAAGCATCTGATGTTATGCCTATATCCAAAGATAATGTACCCTTAAAGCCAAAACTAAGGACAAATATTACAGAAACTGCAAAAATGTTTTTAGGAAATCTATATTCTTGGGGAGGAAGAACACCTCAAACTGCCTTAATAAATATCTCAAGCGTTGACTGCTCTGGTTTAATAAATTTAGTTTTTGCCTCACAGGGACTTTCTATTCCTCGTAATTCAGTCAGTCAATACTTTAAAGCAAATGACATCAAGCACGGTAAAAATCTTCAGCCGGGTGATTTAATATTTTTTGGAAGTGATAAACATACAATAAATCATGTTCTTTTATATATTGGAAACGGAGAGATTATTGAATCATCACTGACAGCTGGCAAAGTAATCCAATCATTATTTAAGCAAAGAATTGGTTTTGATCATACTACCATGAAATCAGGCGATTCTTCTGGTCCAATAAAAAATTTAGATTCAAAAAATCCAACTTTCTTTAAAGTATACTTCGCTTCATTTTTATCCAATAACCGATTAATCGATAAATTACGCCTCGAGTTCTTACAGCATCACTATTAAATTATAAAAACAGAGGTTAAATTTTAAAAAAAGATGATATTTTATTTGACTTATACCAATATTTACTTTATTTATACACTACATAATCCTAATAAAAATATTATTTAACAATAAAGTTTCTAAAATAGAATATGAAAAAGCTACTGATCGTAGAATCACCTGGAAAAATTAAAACTATTTCAAAATTTATAGGTACAGACTTTAAAGTTATGTCAACGATTGGCCACATAAAAGATTTACCTACTAATGACCTTGGCATCGAGATCAAAGATCAAAAAATTGATATTAAATACACAACTATCGCAGATAAAGATAAAGTTATTAATGACATTGTAAAAGCAGCAAAAAATTCTGATGAAATATTTTTAGCTCCTGACCCTGATCGCGAGGGAGAAATCATAGCCTGGCATGCGCAACAAGAAATTAATAAAGTAGCATCTGAAGAAAAAATTCATAGAATCACCTTTAACGAAATTACTAAATCAGCAATTTTAAATGCTATTGCTCATCCTTCAAAAATCGATATGCCCAAAGTAGCGGCACAACAAGCACGGCGCGTTCTAGATCGATGGGTTGGATATGAAGTTTCCCCAATTTTATGGCGCAAATTAGCAAAAGGTCTATCTGCTGGACGTGTTCAATCAGTTGCCTTAAAAATTATTTGTACCCGTGAACTTGAAATTCGTGGTTTTAAGATTGAAGAATATTGGTCAATCGATGGAACTTTTCTATATGGAAAAAATCATTTCAACGCAACACTCACACATATTGGATCAAAACCAGCTGAACTACCCAATGAAGAATCAACTAAAAAAATTTTAGTTGATCTAGAAAATAAAACATACTTAATTGATAGCATTATCGATAAAGAACGCACTAAAAATCCTGTTGCACCATTTATTACAAGCACTTTACAACAAGCTGCTGCGAACAAAATCGGTTTTTCGGTAAAAAAAACTATGACCGTTGCACAAAGTATGTATGAAGGTATACCACTACAGGATCCAAAATCACCGATTGCACTTATTACGTATATGAGAACAGACTCAACGCGTTTATCACAAACGGCAATTGACGGTGCCCGCGAGTTTATTGCTCAAACATGGGGTAATAAATATTTACCAACTAAACCAAATTTTTACGGTAAAAAAGAGGGAGCTCAGGATGCACACGAGGCTATCAGACCAATCGATATGCGTCTTAAACCGGAAGATATTAAATCATTTGTATCTCAAGATATTTATAAACTTTACAGCTTAATCTGGTCGCGCGCTCTTGCTTCTCAAATGACTCCTGCTATATATGCACAACGCCAAGTTGTCATCAAAGCTGATAAATATACATTTAAAGTAACTGGATCAACACTTACCTTTGATGGTTTCTTAAAGGCCTATGAATTAGATGAAGAAGATGAACAGGAAAAAACAATAAAACTTCCTGCAGATCTCAAAGAAAAAGAAAATTTAAAATTAGAAAAAATAACTCCCAAACAACATTTTACACAACCACCTGCTCGGTATTCAGAAGCAAGCTTAGTAAAGGAGCTTGAAAAACAGGGAATAGGTCGCCCAAGTACCTATGCAACAATTTTAAATACCATTCAAAGCAGAAGTTATGTAACACTTGAAAAAAAACGTTTTACACCGACTGATCTTGGTATGAAACTAACACAAATGCTTGATGAAGCATTTCCAAAAATCATGGATCCAAAGTTTACAGCACATATGGAACTTGATCTTGATAAAATTGCACAAGGTGAATTAGATCGAGATAAACTTCTTTTAGAATTCTGGAACTCGTTTGAAAAGGATCTTGATAATTTTAAAGGTAGTGCTACTGGTGGCAAAAAAACTGTTGAAGCAACCAACATTTTATGCACTGAGTGCAAAGAAAAAAATCTTGTTATACGACTTGGCAAAACAGGAAGTTTTCTTGGTTGTTCAGGATTTCCCAAATGCACCTTTACTGCCAAATTTGAAAGAAAAGAGGACGGTTCAATTCAGATAGTTGAAAAAACAGAAGAAACACCTGAACTGCTTGCAGAGATTTGTGAAAAATGTAAAAAGCCAATGCGCAAAATGCAAGGACGTTATGGAGAATTTATTGCATGCTCTGGATATCCAGAATGCAAATATATCAAACAATCAACTGCTAATTTCCCTTGTCCTAAATGCAAAGGTTCCATTGTACAACGAGCATGGCGTGGTGGAAAGTTCTGGGGTTGTCAAAATTATCCCAAATGCAACTTTTCCATATTCTCCGACATTGAACAAACACAATGCCTAAAATGTAACCAAAGCCCCTATCTACTTAAAAAAACAAGCAAAGATGGTAAGGTTTCTCTGACCTGTCCAAGAACTGAATGTAAAGAAATAATTGAACAATAAAAAAGATTGCTGGTTGCATTAAACTTAATGCAAACAGCAATCTTTTTTATAAATACTTACACTTAATAATTATTTAACTATGTCAACCCCAAGAATGAACCCCCTTATTTTTCAACCAACCACTCGCTTCGGCTATATCAGACTCAAGTTTTCTATTAATCGCTAACTTTTTTTTACGTTCACGACGTATCATTTCTTTTGCTTCACGTTCTTTTTCTTCAGCCTCACGCTTTTTTTGCACTTCTTCTTTGCGTTTTATTTCGTCTTGCTTCTGTCTTATTTCTTCTTCCTTACGTTGCACTTCTTCTGCCTCACGCTTTATTAGTGCTTCCGCATTACGCTTTATTTCTTCTTGCTTACGTTGCGCTGCTTGTGCCTCACGTTTTATTTGTGCTTCTTCCTCAATTTTTTTTAGTTTGTCCATCTGTTTTCTATGTGCTACATTAGCTTGATGATGAAAAGCTAATAATCCTATTCCAGCCCCCGCCGCTCCAATCCCGAATCCACTAACCAATACATGAATTGGTTCAATCTCTGCAATATTACTCGAAAGAACACTTTTAAAATTATCATGAAAATCATTTAATTTACTACGTTGCTGAGCCAATTCATTCAATATTTTATGTTGCCGATCGGTTTCCTTCCATATATCTTGAGCACGTTGCAAGTGTCTCTTAACCTTAGAAATATTATTTAAATAAACAGAATTATATATATTTCTTCCAGCTTCGCTCACTTGATTACTAAGCCCTTCATGTAATAATGACAAAGGTTTAGTCATAATTTTTGAAGATCCAGAAGTATATCTTGTCGCAACAGGAGATAAAAGAGAAGGAGCTCCCCTTTTTAACATGCCATCTACTCGACCTTGATAAGAAATTACAGCAAAAAGCAATAAAGACCGATAATGATAATTTAACATATTTTTGACTTCCCCAATTAAAAAAATATCCTTAATAAGGATATTTTTAATGCTTGTATTAATGCAACAATTCATTAAGAATTTGTTTAAAAAAAATTACTCTATCCAAACTTTTCCAAGCAATTAATAAACCAACTTAAAAAGTCTATACTCATAACTTTTCAAAAATTAACTTTATATTCGTACAAAATATAACTTTTAAAGGTTATCTCTAAAGTTTTCAACTGCTGCTACACAACTCGATCAATTGGCCTATTTCATAGATTTTTCTTCACCGTTTTATTGCTAATCTAAAGCCCATGATATCCTTATAAAGTAGAATAAAAACTGTACATTAACTTTTTTTAAGATATCATATTTTATTGGATAACGGTTACCCAAAATATCTTGAATTACAATTACTGATGCTGTCTTTGTATTTAAATATAAAAAAATAAAATTAATTTATACGAAAGGTCTAAAGAATGCTGTCTTCAGTTATTCATTTCTTTTATCCTGATATCAGACATGAAGATATCAAAAAAACATCCCTTCTTGGATTAACATTCTTTTTTATCATTGGTGCTTATTGGCTCCTCAGGCTCTTAAAGGATCTATTCTTTTATAACTCGCTTGCATTCCCTACATCACTTGGCTGGGATGCTGACGCTGGTCGTCTGGCTCTTCCTTTTGCAAAAATGATTTCACCTTGGATCGTTCTTGGTGTTGTTATTATATATTCAAAGCTCGTTGATATGTTTGAAAAACATATTCTTTTCTACATTATCACAACTTTTTACAGCATCTGTTTTTCTATCGTCACAGGAATATTATTTATTCAAGCAAGCTATGGTGATGCAGTTTTAGGTAAAGATCTTTTAATGTATACCGGATATGCTGCTTACTGGTTAACAGAAAGCATGGGTTCCGTTCTTGTTGCATTCTTCTGGTCATTTACCGTAAGCTCAACTCCTTCAGAACAAGCAAAAAGAACATTTCCTTTAATCGTTGCTCTTGGTCAAATTGGATCAGTTGGTGGATCATCACTTCTTTTTTTACCAATTAGCACATGGATGAAATTCTTAGTAGCTATCGCTCTTCTTATTGGCGTATTTATGGCAGTTCGCCATACAGTTTCTGTTATTCCTATGGAACATCAAGCTGCTGATCGTGACACAAAAAAATCTCGCCCAAGTATGTTTAGTGGTTTAGTGCTTCTTGTAACAAAACCATATCTCATGGGTATCTTAGTTGTTTCAACTTTCTATGAAATTGCTGGTACCATTGTTGACTATCAAATGAAATCTCAAGTTAAACTTGCTGGTATTGATTTTGAATGGTTCCAAGGTATCCTTGGTACTTCTGTTAACGTTTTATCATTCATTGTAGCTCTTCTTGGTACAAGCGCATTAATGAAACAATTCGGTATTAGAGTTTGTTTACTTATCTATCCAGCAAGCTTTGCTGTAATGCTTACAGGTCTTTATGTTTACTACTCAAGTGGACTTTCAACTCCTTTGGCTCTTGCATGGGCTGCATTTGCTGTGATGTTAGTTGTTAAAGCTGCTTCATATGCTGTTAACAATCCTATCAAAGAGATGATGTACATTCCAACAAGCAAAGACGTAAAATTCAAAGTAAAAGGTATCATTGATATGCTTGGTGGCAGATCTGCAAAAGCAACTGGTGCTACAATTGCTGGTAAACTTAATGTTGCCGGTGATACAGCTGCATCTATGCATAATCTTTTCTTCCTTGGATCACTTATTGGTCTTGGAATAATCGGTGTATGGATCTTGGCTGCGCTATTCGTTGGCAATAAAAATAATCAACTTGTCAAAAGCGGTCACATCATCGAGTAATTTAAACAATTTATATTGAAATATTGTTCGACATCAAAGACTCCGGCATACTATTGTCGGAGTCTTTACTTTTTGGGATATATCGATTAAGGGGATTTATGTTCACAAATTTTATTCAATTTTTTTATCCGGATATTAAGCAAGAAGAGATTAAAAAATTTAGTCTTCTTGCTTTAGCATTTCTTTTCACCATTGGAACATATTGGCTTATGAGACTATTAAAGGATTTAGTTCTTTATAAATTAGCCTTTCCCTGCTGCCTTGGTTGGGCAGAAGATACTGGCAGACTCTGGATCCCTTATGTGAAAACTCTTTCTCCCCTATTCGTTTTTTTTATTGTCCTATTGTACGGTAGACTTGTTGATATTTTCAAAAAACATGTCCTAATGTATGTTGTAGCAACTTTTTACATTATTGTATTTTCGTACATGACTATCATCCTATTTTTAAAACATACATATGGTGATATCTTTATTGGAAAAACTTTACTTGCAGCCAGCGGAATAGTGGGCTATTTGTTTACAGAAAGTTTCGGTTCTTTGATGGTTGCTTTGTTCTGGTCATTTACTATAAGCTCTTCAACCACTGACCAAGCAAAAAGAGCTTTTCCTTTTATTGTTGCAGCTGGACAATTTGGCGCAATTGGAGGATCAAGCCTCATGTTAATTAAAACAGCAGTTATCTGGCCATTCTATGCCACTGTTGTTCTATGTCTTATTTTTTTTATAACAACCATACAACACCTGATAAAAATAATTCCTAACGACGAACTTCAAAGTGATATAGTACATGAACACAAAAAGGAACATCATGCGTGGAGTGGGTTTACGCTTCTTTTTTCGCAACCCTATTTAATAGGCGTATTAATTGTTTCAACATTTTATGAAATAACAGGAACAATCCTTGAATATCAAATGAACTCTCAAGCATCTTTTATATTTGATCATATACAATTTAAATGGTTTAAAGGTTTATACGGAGTATCGATTAACACGCTTGCCTTTATGATCGCACTTCTTGGTACCAGTTATATTATCAAAAAACTTGGCACACAGATCTGTTTACTTATTTATCCAATTCTTTTTGCCTTACTATTATTCAGCCTTTATAGTTTTTATTATCTCTCAGAGCATAATCCTTTTTATATCTTATGGGCCTTGTTTTTAGTTATGCTCATCATAAAAGCTGTATCTTATGCCGTTAACAGCCCAGTTAAAGAGATGATGTACATTCCAACAAGTAAAGATGCAAAATTTAAAACTAAAAGCATTATAGATATGTTTGGTTCTCGATTTGCAAAAATGTCTGGAGCTCGCATAGGGGGAACATTTAATATTGAAGGCAATCCAACCCTTTCTATCCATAATTTAATCACATATGGAACTCTTATTAGCCTTGGAGTTATAGGAATATGGATTATGGCTGCTATATATGTTGGTAAAACTAATTCAAAACTTTTAAAAGATAAAAAAATTATTGAATAATTAAAGATTTCGCCTATAAGTTGTTGTAAATACCGATGTATAAAAAAGGAAGATAGCATGAATAAAAAAATAATTATTAAATCTCTTTTGTTGATAATGCTATTTGAATATTCAATTTTATATTCTAAAACAAAAAATATAAAAAACTCAGAGGTAAATGCTCGCTTACAGACTATTATTACTAAAATAAATGATCTTCCTGAAACATATCGCCCAACGGATATTAAAAAAGCATTAAAGTTAATGCTTCAAGGAAAGTCAATTTGGAATAATATCAATAAAAACAAATCATACTCTGCACTAGAAGTTAAAATTGATGAACCCCATGCTGCATTAATCATCAAAAATAGTTTTGATATGTCCCCTGATAATTTTTGGGTAGAGATTCATAATAATCAAAAAATACAACAAGCCATTGAGCAAGCCAATATAGAATTCACTCGTGAAGCATCCAATAGTTCTGAATATTACATGCTTTTTCGCATGACTTATTTAAAAATCATGCTTAACAATGATGAATTCATAAAAAAAATTATCGATGCATATCAACAAGCAATTATAGCCCTGCAATGGTTTTTGTATGCTCAAACCCTTCTTGAAAATGAACCTTTTCATTCTGCTGTCATAGCAATTCCAGATAAAGACCTATCCATCTTCTATTTCCTGGATGGATACGCAGAATTAATATCACCGCGTTACCGCCTTTACTCCGCATTAAGCATTCATTCATTTTGGCAATCAGATGCATATACACGAATAACTCGTCACTGGAAATATAAAAAACTTTTTAAAGATGCAGCATTTGGAATAAATTTTAAAAATCATATTCACAACAATGAATATCCTCTTCCGTTAAATAATGCTCATATACTATTTGGCACGTTGAACAATAATCTTACTTTTATAAAATGGCAAAAACATGGTCCACACGTTACTGATATTATAAAAAATAAAATTCAGACAAACCCAGAGTTTATCCGCAGCGATAAACTATCCAAAGATATTCTTTTACAATTTAAATCACTTTTTGGACATCCATTAACACGATATCAAAATCATCTGATTACAAAGGATGGTATAAGCGCTATGATACAAATGCTTAATAATGAATCTAGAACTTTATTTATCAATTTTTTAAAGAAAATAAAAAAATATAACATGCTGGATAATAATATAAGAAAAGGTAATGAGATTATCCTTAATCCTCAACGATTTAAAGATTTTCAAACTATTTAAAAAACAAAAAATTGTTTTTTAAATTCTCTTGTTTTTTAATTCAGCTACTTTATTCCTATATTTTTTTAGACTTTCTTGATAATTATATTGAGCAATTTTATAGCAAGATAATTGAAAGAGAACATATTCCATTCGTTCAAAAACTTCACCCCAATCACTATCCTGAGTCACTTTAAAATTTTGTATTAATCTTTGATATCTATTATCAAGCAAAAACATTTCTGCTCGATAATGAATCGGTAATTCAAGATGAAATTTAAAGAAATAATAATCTGAATTATATATATGCTGCGTATATACACAAAAAATAATGATACTATTTTTAATATACCTCATAACCCTTTCCCCTTATAAAGAATTACTACATTAAAAATAGACTAGTTCATTTAAAGTATAAAAATAAATATATAAAGCTATAAATTATTTTTATTACGATATGTTGCTTCTAAAATAGAAACTTCTTTTTCTCTATCTTGAATCAAGGCTAAATATTGAGCCTGAGCACCATTTCTTATTGGTAATTGGGCAGCTAAAGAGGTCATCTGGCTAAAGATACTATCACAATCAACAGCTTTACCCTCTTTTAAATCTGCAAGAGCTTTTTTATACGCTATATTCAAAGTAGACATTTCTGCCCATTGTTCAAATGCTAATTCTGCGCGATAAGAAGGTACTACGGTACGACAACAAAATAAACAAGAAATAATAAAGATACCTCTGATATATTTCATAATTCCTCTTCTTTTTGAAATAAATTTAAATATAAAATTTCAATAAACTATTTTCAACAAAATTCTATTACATTCTATTTTTTCTTACCCACTCTCTATTTCTCTGAATAATATCCAGACAAGACAATCTACATGATGAACAGACCATAGAACCACAAAGCCTATCTAAAGCCTTAAATATACCTCTAAAGCCAGGTGATGCATTCCTAAGTAATGATGTTGATATATAACAATCAAATCTAGAAGGCAAGCCAATATTGCTACGCCAAATCTCAAAAGAATTTTTGTTTAATTTCTCTTGCTCAATTTCATATATCTCTAATAATTTTGCTAAACGCATCCACTGTTTAATATGGATTTCAGTATGATTATGCTCGGATGTATAAATTTGTAATGCGTAAAATATTATAAAGATAAACAATTTATAATTATACATTTTTGTAAAAATTACTTTTTTTAAAAACAAAACTATACCTATGTAACTATAAAAAAAGAGCGCACAATGCGTGCTCTTTTTTTGCTTATTTAATTTTTGAACCAAGGGCTATATCAGCTCCTGGTTGCAAAATTGAAAGGTTTCCATCAGATTCTGCTGTAAGCATCATTCCTTGTGATTCATATCCCATCATCATACGAGGAGCAAAATTTATGACAAATATACCCTTTTTCCCTTGTAAGTCATCTACAGTTAAATATTTACGCACACCACTTAAAATTTGACGTTTACCAAGAGGTCCAAAATCAACCTGAAGCTTCATTAATTTATCAGATTTTTCAAGAGGTTCTGCATGCTCAATTAATCCAACTCGCATATCAACTTTTACAAAATCATCGATCGTAATAATATTTTTCATTGCTGTCTGACCTTCACTTATAGCTTGAGAGTGAATAAGTATCTTTTTCTCTTCTTCTGTTTTCTCTTCTATTTTTCGTTCATATTTTTGAAATAAAGGCTCTAACATAACTAAAGTACAAACACCATGCCATTTTATTGCTTGATAAAGAATATTCTGATCTGGTGTAATTTTTAAATTATATCCTAAAGACATTAATAATTTTTCCATCTTTTCAGGCATAACGGGCCATAGCGCAATTCCAATAGTACGAAGACTAAATATTACTGCGGCTATCGTATCTTCAAATAAAGCTTTATCTAAATTTACGGTTTTCCAAGGTGCTTCTTGCTGCATAAATGCATTTACCAAATGTATAAAATCCCAAATTCTAGCTACAGCTCGATACAAATATCCAAGCTCAACTAGTTCTATAACCTCATGCGCCATTTTTCCACACTCAGTCTGTAATTTTTGAGCAGAATTTGACCAATTTGTTGATGACTGAATTGTTGTATAGTTATACTTATAAGCAAGAACCAAACAACGATTTAAAAGATTACCTAAATCATTTGCAAGTTCATCATTAATACTTTTTTCAATATCTTCTAAACTAAACTGACTATCGTGCGTAATCGTCATTTTACGAGTCAAATAATATCTAATCACATCCACGCCATACGTATCTGCCAA
Organism: Candidatus Babelota bacterium; assembly: GCA_016183005.1. GTDB lineage: Bacteria > Babelota > Babeliae > Babelales > Chromulinivoraceae > JACPFN01. Next base: position 58,300 of record JACPFN010000003.1, read on the forward strand.
AAATTTTGGATCTACTGCATTACCCAAAGATTTAGACATTTTTTGTTCACCAACTTTAATCCAACCGTGAACCAACAATGTTTTTGGCATTGCAAGTCCTGTCGCCATTAAAAATGCTGGCCAATAAACGGCATGAAATCTAACAATATCCTTACCCAAAATTTGCATATCTGCTGGCCACCAATACTCAAGCTCTTGCTCTTTACCTTGACTACCATAACCAATAGCTGTGATATAATTATTTAATGCATCAGCCCAAACATAGGTAACGTGCTTAGCATCACCAGGAAATGGAATTCCCCAACTAATGGTAGTGCGAGAAATACTTAAATCCTTTAAGCCTTCTTTGACAAAAGAGATAACTTCATGCAAACGTTCTTTAGGCGTTATAAAATCTGGATAATTTTGATATAATTCAAGCAAACGATCTTGATATGCAGACAACTTAAAGAAATAACATTCTTCTGAAAGTTGATTTGTAGGCCTCAAGCATGATGGACAAGTAACCTCTTTAGCTCCTTGAGGAATATCTTTTTCTGTTACATACGTTTCACAAGGAGTACAGTACCAACCTATGTACTGCCCCTTATAAATATCACCCTGTTGCTGTAATTGAATTATCCATTTTTGAACAGCATGAACATGATATTCATCGGTTGTACGCATGAATTTTGAATAATCAATGTTATATAATTTCCAAATATCTTTATATACCGGAATAAAACTATCAACAAATTCCTTAGGATCTTTGTCAGCTTTCTTTGCTGCTTCTGCAATTTTTTGTCCATGCTCATCGGTTCCTGTTAAAAAAAATACCTCTTTGCCAAAAAGTTTATGAAAACGTGCTGCTACATCTGCAAGAAGAGTAGAATATAAAGAACCCAAATGAGGCGCTGCGGTTACATAGTAAATAGGTGTTGTTACATAAAATCTATTTCTTTTCATAAAATACTCCTAAGAAGCTTTAAATTGGATCCAAAAATTATTTAAAGCCTTTTGCGTCAGGCCATGATTGAAAATAATTAATTTTTTAAATGAATTACTGCCTGGATATAAATCATCAACACCAATATATCTCGTATCTAGATTTTTATAAACATTTTTAACGGTAGGCAAAATACAATATTTTTTTGCATGATGCATCATGACATCATAACTAAATAAATACTCCAAAAACTTATATATCATTGCATCTTTTTTTGTTGAAGCATGAATAACTACATTATCAAGGCGCATCATAGAACCTTCAGGCAAAACAATGAATTTAATATTTTTATGCTGAAGCATCTGACGCACAATGATTTCACGATCAGAAGCCGCAACGGCAAAAGTATCTGAAGCTAAGTAATATCCTTGCTGAGTATCACTATATGCCCCAACCCATTCTTTTTGCTGTAGAAATAATTTTCTAATTTTACTCAATTCTGCTTCTGTAAAACTTCCTCGTAATGGAATACCTAGATACTGTGCGCCTAAAAATATCGATTCTTGGGGATCATCGGTCATTCCAATCTCTTTATCTATAACACTTTTTTTATCAAACAACATCTTCAAACTTACATCCCGATTACCGACAATTTTAGTATTATATCCAATACCAAACACGTCCAAAATGGCATTTTTCTTTATCGATTTTTTTAATGAGCTCTTTTTCAATCATTCTTTGAATGATATAAGCAGATGGAATAATAAGATCACATTCAAGAGATGATGTTTTTTCAATTTTTGTTAAAAGTTCTTCACTGCTTTCATAGTAATTAAGATAAATTTTTATACCTGTTTTATGTTCAAATTGACGTATTATATTCTCATCAATTCTATTGGCCCATGTATAAATACGCAGCGACTTTTCTTCTATTTTTTTAATCCCAAAAAATGTTGGCGCCATTAAAAAAAGATATATAAGCATCATCCATGCTACAACAAAAGCTATACGCAAACCATACTTAAAAACATTCTGCATCAATATTCCTAATCCTTAAAAAGATTTTTCTGAAATACCATCATAACTAATAAAAGCGTACAACTTCCTACCAGCATGATCGTTGATAAAGCATTAACAACTGGAGAAATTCCCGAACGAATCATAGAAAAAATATATAGAGATAATGTTTGAACTGATGACCCTGAACAAAAAAATGATATCAAAAAATCATCAAATGAAATGATCATAGATAATAAAAATGCTACCAAAAGAGATGGATATAAAAATGGTACAATAACATGAAAAAAGGTATACCGCATAGAAGCGCCAAGATCATAAGAGGCTTCAATCAAACTTTTATCAAGCTCATCATAACGATTTTTAATAATCGGCATCGCAAAACCAAATCCAAGAAGTGTATGACCAGCTATTAATGTAGTAAGCCCGAGCGGTATTATTAAATAGGAAAACAATGACATCATTCCAACCGCTAATACAATATCAGGAATTAAGGCATTACTATAAAAAAGAGCAACTAAATTTTTATTAAAATAACGCATGCCATGAACAAATATCACTGACATCGTAACACTAAAAAATGATGATACTGTTGCTACGATAACTGAATTATAAAATGCACGCCAAATATCCTCAGAGTGGAACAGATCAAAATACCAATGAAATGAAAATCCTTTCCATGCGTCAGGAAATCCACCTTGATTAAAAGAATATATAACTAAAACAATGATAGGCGTATATAAAAATAAATATACAAAACCTGCAAAAATCGGAAGAGTCGATTTCGATATATTCATAATTTTATACCCTTTGCAAACGTTCAACTATTTTTTTAAACAAAAATTGATACATAAGAATAGATCCTATAAAAATACAGGAACTAAATACTGTAAAGGCTGCTCCCACATGCCAATCCTTTCCTATGAAAAAATATTCCGAAATTAAATTTCCTACAAAATAGTTTCTCTGTCCTGCTATTAATGATGGAATTGCATACTCACCAAATGATGTCACATATACCAAAAAAAATCCTGCCTTAACACCATGAATGGTCAAAGGCAATATTACTCGACAAAATGTTTGAAAATAAGATGCACCCAAATCAAGCGAAGCCTCTATCCAACGAATATCAACCTTTTCAACAACCGGATATAACGACATAATCATAAAAGGTAGATAAACATGAAACATAACCAAATACATAGCAAACTGACTATTTAACAGATTTCCAAAATCAAATCCTAAAAAATATAATACTTTATTAAAAATTCCCTGTTTTTCTAAAATAAAAAACCATGCATAAACCTGTACCAATAAATTAGTTAAAAAAGGAAGCACAATTAAAAATATTAAAATTGAACGCATACGAATTGGTGCCAATAATGCAACATAATATGCAACAGGGTATCCAACAAATAAACAAAGCACTGCCGTTATACTTGCCAACAATATTGATCTTAAGATAACAAGAATGTGCGATATTTTTACTATTTGGACAAAATATCCCAAAGTAATACCCTGAAACAATTCAGAGCAAAAACTGAGCTGAATGACAAACAAAAGTGGCAAGAGACAAAAACTAATCTGCCAAGCAAGCGCTGGTACCATGAAAAAAAATGATTTTTCAGATTTTAAAAAATTTTTTAAAAATTGCACCATAGACCCCTTTTAAACTCATGAAATTGTAACTATTTTTTCAATAGAACAACATTTTCTTTTTGCCAATATACATAAACACGATCATCATAATCGATTACTTCTTTGGTAAAATGTTCTTCATTCTGTTCAAACACCTGCAAAATATATCCATTATCCAAACGAACATTGTACTGAGTAAAGCGTCCTTGATATACAATTGCATGAACCTTGCCTGATAAATTATTTGAAAACCCTATAAGCATGGTTTTACTAATCAATATTTTTTCTGGTCGAATCCCTATACATGCATCTTCACCAACCGCTATTTCAAAATCAACTGGAACTTTAATGGCAATACATATCATCTTATCAACATCCAAATACCAATCATCACCCTGCTGCGTCATAATTCCTTGAATAATATTGGTTGTTCCTACAAAATTTGCCACAAAAACGGATTTGGGATTTTCATAAATCTCTTTAGGTGCTCCAACCTGCTCAATTTGACCATTTTGATTCATTACAGCCATTTGATCAGCAACAGTTAAAGCTTCTGTCTGATCATGAGTAATATATACAAATGTTGTTCCCAAACTATCCTGTAACTCAATTAACTCAAGTAAAACCTTTTCCCTGAGCCTTAAATCAAGCGCAGCAAGCGGCTCATCAAAAAGCAAAACATCAGGCTCATTAACCACGGCACGAGCAATTGCTACACGCTGCTGTTGACCACCAGAAAGCTGCCTGACGCTTTTATAAATATGTTGTTCGAGATGAAACATTCTAATAACTTTTTCAACTTTTTGCTGAATAATATCATTCTTCAAGCCACGAACACGTAAGCTATACGCAATATTATCAAAAACATTTAAGTGTGGAAAAAGTGCATAGCTCTGAAATACAGTATTAACGCTACGCTTATTAACCGGAACATGTGTAATATCTTCATCACCTAAATATACATATCCAGAATCTGGAATCTCAAGCCCTGCGATCATCCGCAAAATAGTTGTTTTTCCACAACCACTTGGACCAATAAGAGCAAAAAATTTACCACCCGGTATCTTCAAATTTAAATTATCAAGAATTACATCATTGTCGTAAGACTTGGTAATTCCCTGTAAAACAATACCCTTCATTTCTTATTTACCATCCGTGCCCAAAGAACTGGTACCACAACGTCAGAAAGCGTACATGGAATAACAACAGTTATAAGCATTAAAACAAAAAACATTCCTAAATAATCATAAAAATTTTCAAGACCATGCCCAATAGCATAAAAAATAGATGCCATAGCGCTAATAAAAGTATGAACAAAATGTAACGAAGAAGAATGATGCTCAGTGTGTCCCTCTTTTCCACGGGGTATTATAATTCCATTAATCACACCAATAGCTAAGAAAGGCAAAATATTGGATAACTCAGAACGAAAACAGATATGAAGCTCCATATCAACTCCTAAAAGCCTACCAGCTGCATAAGGAAGTAATATGTCTGCAATCGTACAAAAAATTACTGAAGAAGCAATCCCAATAAATATTCCAGCCCAAAGATTTTTAGAGTATCGGTAAAAAGTAACCATAGTTCCACTTGCAGCAAATAAAATGTGCGCAAAGTGAAAGCTGTGAAATAAAACATCTAACCCTGAAAGCATGCTACATGCATGCTCTGCACCATCATGCACATGATGATGCGTAATACCCGACAAACCAAAAAGAACGGTAATCATGCTCAAAAGCATTAAAGCTAACGCTACTGACAATGTCCCATAAGGTAAATGATGAACTAATTCATGTGCAAAAATTTGCCACATCGATTTTTGAGAAATATGATGCTCTTGCAAACAACTTGTATTAACTTCTAAAGACATTTTTCACCCTAATTTTTAGAAAAAATATATAGTTTTTACAGTATAACAACCAACTAACTTTTTGCTATAAAAATTTATATTTTTAAACATTACCAATTATAGAAAGATTTAATCCACAAAAATGTAGATAATATCCACAGGCACTAATCATAAAAGCAGATCCTACTTTAAGCGTATTAACTTTATACAAAAACACCTTAAAAGTAAGTTATAGGATAAAAAACAACACATATTAAAAGTAGACAAAATGCCTAAACTAATTACAGTTATATATATTACAAGAATAAACTCTTTAAGATCTACACAAAAAAGATCTATAAGTTGGTCTTTGATTACGATTACTTTTTCTAATTTTGTCAGAAATTGGAGCTTGGCTAAGAACTCCAACATCAATAATCCCACGGCTATTTTTGAAAGACTTACGATAATTATTTTTTAAAAACTGTAACCAATAGAGAACTCTATGAATATTATATATATTTCAGCTATTACATGTATTTCAATATCACTGCTGCCCTGTAGCAACAATACTGCACCATCCTCACAGGCTATCCAAAGATTACATAGCGTTACAACACAAGAACAAATACCGCATTATTCAGAAGCAGAACATATCAAAATATTTCGAATATATGGAATTCATACACGTCAAGATGAGCTTGTGTACAGATTGGGGGATACAGAACGCAAAGTTACTACCAATACGCAAGAATTCAATGATATTGTTAACAGATGCCAAGGAGATACGCAACAACAGAAATTTATGCAAGCCATATATCACATGGCCTTTAGAAACAATACAAACAAATAGTAGAATAAAATGGACCAAGAAATTGGTCCATTTTATTTAATCTTATAATTCAATAAATTAAAATGCCTGCCCAAAGCTTAAGTACCAAACTTGACGTGATTCAAAATCCGGTTTTTCTATATGCCACTTAACACCAATATCAAAACGTAATGGACCTATGGGGGTATCATATCTAACACCAGCTCCAGAACCATTAAAATTTCTTCTTGTAGCACCTGGCATAACCTGAGAAATGCTATCTTGAATTAAAGCACCCCAATCATTAAACAGAACAAAACCTAAATTCTTATAAACTGTAAATCTCATTTCAGCATTTAAATTAAACATGGTCCTTCCACCTTGAGAAGCATAACGCCAAACATCATTTGCACAGGAAGGAAGCCCTGCATGTTGATCATAAATAGGTTCAGTTAATTTTCCAAATGGCGGACAATAATCAATCATATAACCACGAATCGAAGCTCCACCCCCTAAATAAAAACGCTCAATTGGGTGAATCTGCTCAAACAACTGATTAAATACATGACCAGCACGGGCACGAAGCGCTAATGTCGCAGCATGAGCAATCGGTATATACTGGGTATATTCTGCATTTACCCTGCAAAAGGTAGTCTTATGATTACAATCAAACATAACTTTGCATGACACAAAAGACTGAAAGCCCCTGCGTGGATTTAATTCATTATCAACAGACCGCCAAATAGCTATAGGCTCACAAAAAACATATGCTATTTTTTTACCCAAAAGCTCTCGATCATATTTAATAATCTTATGCAAATATGGCTGATCCTGCTCATAAAGTCCTAAAAATTGAACCCCCAGAGAACCACTTAAAGAAAGATCTTCAAATTTACGCGTGGCATTCCACATGCAACCCTGCCGTGTCGCTTTATATAAAAAATCTTGGCTACCGATGTAAACAGGCTTTTGATACAAAACATCATACCCTTTAAATTGACATCGCACCTTACTATTCTTAATCCAAGGAACATCATACGTCAGGCCTATGTCGCGATAAAAACGGGTTATATCTCCATATACACAAAATTTATCAACAGCCGTAAATAACCGATTAACACCTATGCTCGCACCAACTTTATAGGTAAATCCCCTTTTAAGCTGCCAATTTCTACCCATCTGTTGAAGACCGAATGTAGATTTAATTTCAAACCGATCAATATCTTGTAATTTAATAAAAACAGGCTTATAACCCAGAGGGTCCAAATCTTGACCAGGATATATTTGAACAGAATCAAAAACTTTCATGTCTTTAAAGTTTTGCAATGTTTGGTCAAGCCTTTTTTTATTCCAATCATCACCTGCCTTAAATTCACATTCTTTTAAAAGCTTGCTATACGCGGCAGAAGGATTTCCTAAAATAATTGGTTGACCAAATTTAACGCAAGCTCGAGAAACATTGATACTCCAAACAATATCAAAAACATCTTTATTTGCATTATCTAAAACTAATTCATATTCAACCGAAACGGTTGAATAACCCAAAGATTTAAAATATTTATAAATCCACATTTTCTGCTCAGTTAAAAGCGTAGCATCAAAACCATTACCCTCTTTTTTTTGCCATACTTTTAAAAAACTTTGTTCTAATTCGCAATTATCCTTAAAGCGATGCTTTCCTAATTTACGACAAAGCCCCTCTTCAAGAGTTATAACATATTCATAATGCCCCGCCTCAGGCAAAAAAACTAACTCTTGCCTTAATATTTTCACATCCCAAAAGCCTGCGGCTTTATAAAGTTTAATAAAATTATCTAAAGATTTTTTTAGAAGATCCTGGTCATAATATGACGATCTAATCACAGACTTAAATGCTTCATGAGTAATATCAGAAACATTACTATAAATAGCCCCAATAACGGATACAGAACTTATTTTACTACGAGCATTTTCAAGAATAGAACAAAATACACGTTGTCGATTCTCCTTGACAACAACTTTGACATCAAAAAAACCTTTGTTTTTATATAAAGTCTCTATCTCATCTTCAATAATCGATAAAGGAAAATACCAAGCTGATTTTCCATACAAAAGCAAATGAGACAATATCTCTGAATTTTTAAAAAACTTATTGCCCCAGAAAACAAATTCTCGCTTCTTTTCAAGATTTACATCAACATAAACAGTAACCATTGCGCTACCATCTTGAATCTCGTATTTAGAATCTATATGAACATCTAAAAAACCTTGATTTATAAGTTTTGCTTGCAGTTTTTTTTGAGTATGCTCAAGTAATACACTGCTATACCCCTTACCCTCTAAAGATCTTTGTAAAAATCCTGATACCTGTAACTGTATATGCTGATTATCAACTTCATCGAGATTTCCGACATAATTAGTAGTGACAACCACCTTTTGAATAGTAAATCTACTACCCAACGCAAAGCCACAAGAAACCAAAACCTTTTTTTTATAAGAATCTAAAAGCGCCGCATCATAAACACTTGTATTTAAATATCCTTGTTGCTTAAAATGGTTCTTCATATTCTCTAAGGAATATCGATGCTTCTGTTCATCAAAAACATCACCACTTTCAATAACATATAAACCTTTAATGCGTTGCTTATTTCTTAAAAAACCATCTATCTTAATATAATCAAGTAATGCATGCTGACGCAGTAAAAACTTAAAACTATAAATATCTTGGCCAATTTTAATGATATCAACAATGACACTCTTAAAAATTCCTAACTGATAAATATAAAACAAAGAGTTTAAAAACTGCTCTCTTGATATCATCCCCAGGCTAAATCCACAAAGATGCTGTATGTCTTCTGCGCTATATGACCCATCAATATCATATAAAACTTCCTTTAAAAGGAATTTTTGTGGCAACTTTTCCTCTATTGTTGAAGTATATTGATCAGACAAAACATCAACCGAAATAGTGAATTTCTCTAAATTTCGCGAGTCATCTTCAGAGGCAAAAAAATTATTAAAAATTGTAAAAAAAAGACAAAATAAAAGTAACACTGTAGATTTTTTCAATGATAAATTGTAAATTAATCCCTACTTATCAAATTATACCAATTTTTATAATAATATATATAAGCATCTCACAGCCATTTAACTGGCCCATGGTTTCAAAAAACTCTACACTTTAGACCAAGTATCACGTTCTCTTCATAGTTCCAATCAGAATTGGATCAAAATTTTAAAATTTGTTATGCTTAAAAAAATTGTTATTAATTCATTAACGATAAAAATTATTATGAACAGAGTCAGAACAAGATTTGCCCCATCTCCAACAGGTATCATGCACATAGGTAACGTTAGAGCCGCTTTACTTAATTATCTCTTTGCAGCTCAAAACAATGGTATATTTATCTTAAGAATCGAAGATACCGATCAGCAACGCAATATCGATCAAGGAACTCAGTTCATCATTAAGCATCTCAACTGGCTTGGTCTTATGTTTCAAGAGGGTCCTAATATAGGCGGTGCTTATGCCCCATATTTTCAGTCGCAACGTTCTGATATCTATAAAAAATATCTACAAAAATTACATTCAAAAAATTTGGCTTATCAATGTTTTTGTACCCCCGAAGAGCTTGAAACTCGAAAAAATCGTCAAATAGTAATGAAAAAACCACCACGATACGAAGGAACTTGCTTAAAGATCTCTCAAGCCCAAATTGCTCAAAATATCGCACAAGGCAAAAGCTTTATCTGGCGAATGAAAATTGATAGTAATAAAAAAGTTCAATTTAAAGATATGGCTCGTGGAACACTAGAATTTGATTTACAGCATTTTTCAGATTTTCCATTAACCCGAGAAGATGGATCATTTACCTTTATTTTTGCAAATTGCGTAGATGATTGCGAAATGGCAATAAGTCACGTATTTCGCGGAGAAGAACATTTATCAAATACAGTAAGCCAGACAGTTTTATATCACGCATTTGATTATCCATTACCAACATTTTGGCATTTACCCATCCTTTGCAACCAAGATGGTAAAAAGCTCTCAAAACGTGACCGCGGATTTTCACTTGAAGATGTGCAAAACCAAGGATACTTACCAGAAGCAATCTGCAACTACCTTGGTATCTTGGGCTGCTCATTTGAAAAAGAGATTATGTCACTTGAAGAAATGTCTAAAATTTACCGATTTGATAATCTACACGGCGCAAGCCAAATTCGTTATGATATTGAGAAACTTAAATGGCTCAATCATAAATGGATTGCTGATTACAACATAAAAAAACTAACTCAGCTTTGCAAACCATTCCTGGCAACAACCTATAATATCGCTAGCGTTTCAGATCAAGCCCTTGCAAAACTGATCAAATCAATTCAAACAGATATGCAAACACTAACACAAGTTACCGAACTGCTTAAATTTTACTTTGTAAGACCGCATATCAATACCTCAATTTATAACGATACAGCTGACCAAACAACCTTTATAAAGATCAAAAAGATCTTACTTGAATCAAAACATGAAGACTGGACTACTTTTATTAATACAGCTAAAGCAAAAACTCTAGCATTAGGCATAGAAAATAAAATACTTTTTGCCACAATACGAATATTTATCACTGGCTCGGCAAAAGGCATGCAGGTTCAAGATCTCTTTACAGACTTAGGCAACAAGGAGTTTTTTGAACGCATTGAAAATGCATAAAGATAAAATCTTATTCATATTTTTTATAAAAACTATTCCTTTATCTATTGTTAATTTTTAATAACTTTTATAAAAGATTATTCACATTTACAAAAAATTAGGAATCTTATGAAAAAACTTATATTACTATGTATATTTTTTACACTATCTATATTTTCAGCTGAATTTACAGTAACGCTACCAGCAGAAAGTGTAGTTTTATCATTACTAACAGTACATATAGGATCATGGTCAGAGCTCACTCTTAGCGATATATCAAAAGAGATCGCAAAAAAAGATTTCTCTCAAATCTCTTTAGAAAAGTACCTTTTACAAAGAATGCTTGGCGATACTCACGTAATATGTCCAGAATTATCCAATGCTGCAGAAGCAATTATAGCAAGAAGCTATCCATCGAAATCATTAAGCAATTGAAAAATACAATATCTTAATTACACACTTTACCAAGAACAAAGAAGAGCAAGAAACATCTTGCTCTTTTTAATCATCTTAAAACTATATTCTTATTTTTTTAAACTAAGATTATCTACTTTTTATAGCATTCCACAAATCGGCTGCTCTTTGTGCGGCATGAGATGCACTTTCTTGAAGCACGCTTGCCATGGTTATAGGCTTATTTTCTTTAAGCCATTGCTCTTCTGCTTGAATAAGATCAGAAAGAGCATCTAAGTGAAAAAATCTTCTATCGAAATAAGTTAATCCAGGTTTATTATGCATATTAAAATCATTTTGATGTACTCCTAAAATTCTTTTTACCAATTTAGGAGTTAATCCTTCTACTGCATTATGCTTTAACAATTCAGTCTTACTTATGTATTGTGCTTTATAAAAATCATCTACAGTAAATTTTACTCCAGCCTCTATGAATGCTTTAGTTAAGATAGGTGATTTCGTTACGATATGCATGCGAATATTTGGAGCTAAAGATCCATATGAAAGAATACCTCTTGCGATTCTTTCTGCATTTTTTTCAGTAAGATCTGTCCGATCTAAACAAAATTCTAAAATAGAATAATTAATTGTTGCGCCATTATTTAATAATAATTCAAAATTAGTATCAGAATTTATAGACCTTCTAAGTGCATTATCTATTCCAACACGAGCACCATTTTGTAATAACACCTTAAGCATTTCTGTCGAGCCAGTTCTATTAGATGCGGCTACTTCTAATGGAGTAGTTCCTTTATTAATTATCATAGAACTTCCCATAATGTCATTATAAAATTTACGCAAAAAAGAATTATTTTTATTTAACCTTGCATAATATACATTTTCGTACACAACATTAGGATTAGCTTGTCCGCTTTTTATTAATGATTCTACCTGTTCAACATCACCGCTTTTTATAGCTGCCCAAAGTTTTTCATCAGTTACACGGTTAGTAGGTATTGAACTATCTGAAAAATCCCAAGATGCTGGCTTTTGCTTTATTTCGTTTGTAGGCGGCTTTATTTTACCTAATAAAATATCTCTTGCTTCTGTTAAATTTACAAAATCTGCACCTGTTCCACCAGCGTCAGGATGGTATAAAAGCGTTTTAGCAACATAAGCGCTCTGGATTTCCTTTTCAGTTGGATTATCAGAAGTAAGTCCTAAAAATTTTATTGCATCTTGCTTTGTTAGAGGTTTTTTCGTAACAGGCTCTCTTTTAACAGGTGCTAATAATGTATGGGTAGATCTAAATAACCCAGCTCTATCCATTGGCGCAGAAAATTTTGGTTCTAATGGGGCTTCCCACAATCTAGGATCATGGCCGAATACTTCAGTATCTGAAAATGAGCCCGGAGTAAAATCTGTTTTGAGTTGAAAATCTTGTACAGAATGAACATTTGATAATGGACGTAAATATTCTAACGTTCGCATTCTTATTGGTCGCATAGCTCTGCCAACATTTTGAACAGCCTTAGTAGCCGCCTGATCTACTACCTCTCGTCCGCCAAATCTTGATGCATTTAACGGCATGGTACATATCCCTGCAATTAAAAAAAATATAAACTTCATTTTCATACCACCCCACTCATTTCTTTAAGATTATCACTAATAATAATAATACTAATAATAATAACTCAATAGTTTGTTTAAAAAAACCACAAAAATTTACGTTGCGATATAAGCTCAACTATTAGAATCTTGTCAGAGAATTTACTATTCATGCACTCTTTAAACAATATTGCTATCAATAAGCCTATTAGGCATTTTTTTAAAATCTAAGAAAACTCCTTTTTTTAAAAGCTTATAGGCGATATCTAAAAAAGCTTCTTCTAAATCTGGCGCCACAAAGAATTCAAAAATACTTTCTTCTTTATCAATCGTGCGATCAAAGGCAACATGTTCACAAAAACGAACGGTTGAAGTTACAAACCAACAAAGCTCTTTTTGAACTCGAGCTTGATAATAAACTGAATAACTCATAATTGTTTCGATATTATATAATCTTTTTTTGATAGTTTTTCATAAAACTTGTTCTGAATACAAAAGCATGATATAACCTTACCATAACTTTTCAAATTTGTAGAGAGCTATCAATGATTCCAGAGGATTATTAAATGTCTCAGTCTATTAGCGAAAAAATTGATTTAAAAACAGCGATTATTATCGGTATTAACACTATTGTTGGAGCTGGAATTTTTAGTACAACTTCACTACTTGGTTCCAAAATTGGTCCCGCCGGAATTATTACATTCTTACTTGCATGCATCGCAGTTTGGTTTATAGCTCAATCGTTTGCCCGAGTAGCATATCTATACCCCCAAGAAGGTTCTATTTACAACTATACTAAACAATGGGCTGGTCATACATTTGCAATATTTACTGCATTTTCATACGTCATAGGCACACTTACAGCGATGGGCCTTTTAGTAAAGATCGCAAGCCAATATCTTCATGACATTATTCCAGCACTTTCAGCAAATATATGGAGTCTTATTGCAATCATAACTTTATTTATGCTCAATATAGCCGGAGCAAAACTTTCTAAAATTGGCCAATACATTTTAATATTTGCAACTATGTACCCACTGGTTATCACAACAATTTTATGTACCCTTAATATCAATCTTGCAAACTTAACACCATTCATGCCTGGTGGATTATTATCAGTTATTTCTGGAACCAAAGTTGCCATCTTTGGATTTTTTGGATTTGAAGGCATTGCCTCATTATTCAGAATTATGCATAATCCGCAAGAATCTGTACCTAAGGCTTTAAGAATCACGTTAATTTGCGTTAGCATTATTTACTTAATTTTTATCGGGTCAATTCTTTTGGGAATTCCGCAAGAAATATTTACTCATAATCCAAATATCTCAATTCCTCAAGCACTACTTGTAATCTACCATCATCATACATATCTAATACAATCAATCGGGATATCTATTATTTTTTCAATTCTTGCGACAGTGCATGCTGTTATTTGGACAGGAAGTGAATTTTTACTTTCAATAACTAAGTCAATTCAAAATAAAACAATAAAAAACTTATCAACCAAAAATTATCTCAATCAAAGAAACATGGTTATTGCATCATGCATAATCATCACCCTAGCTTGTATTTCAATTAAAAATTTATCACTATTTTTTAGCCTTGCTGATATTTTCTTATTATTTGCATATATTTGCTCAATTTCAGCATTACTTTTTATAAAAGAAGAATGGAAATCTGGGCAAAATTATGTGACATTAATTGGACTGATCTGTGCAACTATTATTTTTAGCATTGCACTTAAAACACTTCTAGTACATGCTTTATTATAGTTTTTGAATGTAAAAAGGATAGAATTTTATGAAACCATCACTTTACAACATGCTTCATATAATCACCCTATGCTTGATGATTCCAGGCGTGCTATACCCACGACTCACAACCCTCAAGCATTTTGATCCAGCCCCCATCTACAGTGCAAACGATAGCATGATGCCACCCAATAGCCAATTTTTAAATCTCAAAAAAGCACGTATCAAAGATGAACAACCCAACAAAAAAAAGTTTCTAGGTATTAACATCAGCGGATTCTGTCAAAAAGCCGTTCGTGCCCGCGGATATAGCGGTAACACCGAATATGGAACAGTTCAGGGTGAAGCTGCTAATGCATTTGAACTTGGTGATTTTCGTGGAACTATGAACGTTATGGGGCTATTTTTGGGAGCTAACCCTGATCATGGAGAACATATCTATGTTAACAACATTTCTCCAACACAAATACAATGCTATGTAACACCATGCTCAATCTTTAAGTTTTTTGATGGAAAAAAAGAATGCTTGCAAGATATAGCTTTAGGACTTATTCAAGCAACATTTACAGATGGATCCTATCCTACCTGTGATTCCCCTAAAGACTGTCAAGATTACAATTCCACCAACCCTCTTGTTTTTCAAAATTGTATCGGAAGTAGCTCTAGCACAACATACTGCGATACCGCTGTCAGTATTTTTGATCCTAATTATCTTAAACAAGATACTACCTATTTTGGTGCTTTTTCTATTCCAATTAGTTACCAACAAGCTGGACTTCGCCTGGAACTTAATATCAATTTTTGGGACTACGTCGGTATTACCGTGCAAAGTGGCATGAGCAACATAAGGCAAAATTATGTAAATACCATCCCTGCCCTTACACAAATAACAACAAGCGGTTCTACTACCACAACAACTTCATTTACGAATGGTCAAACAGCTCCTGGTCCCTATAGCCTTTCTGCTATTCCCAATACAACCGTTGGAACAGGTGGAAATTCAATAGGTACGAATCTATATGGTCAATTAGTTCTTTATGGAAATATTGTTGGTGGAGTTGCAAATCCATACCCTGATCCAGCAGCACAATTAACTTTTGACGAATATATTTCCAACAACCTTGGGGCCATCCTTAATTGTGATTGTTTGGGAAGCGATCCTCTCTGTGCCTTTGAAAAAAATGGATTTGACGATGTTAGAATTATTGCTAATTTTCAAAAAACATATGAACCATTTCGTATGCGTCATGAAGAGGATGATGATGCTGGCAACTGGCCCGACGTACTCTTTACTCCATATGCTTGGGTAGGCGGATCAGTTCCAACGGGGGATGAAAAAAACTATAGAAATATCTTAAGCTTACCATTTGGTAACGATGGACACGCTTCGGTCGGTGGCGGTGGCGGATTTTTATTTGATTTTGCTGAATCTGTTGAAGTTGGTGTTGAAGGTGGCGTTACCTACTTTACCTCTAAAACCAAAACTATTCCTTTCCCAACACACGAACTTCAACGAATCTTGTATCCATTTGATGCAAAGGTCGCTATACAACCAGGTATGAACTGGGACTTTAAGGCGCTTTTAAATTGTTACCAGTTTATCAAACATGTCAGCTTTTGGTTCACCTATGAATACATTGAGCATAAAAAAGATTGTTATACCGTATGCGACAAATCCAAGGCGAAATATTATGTACCAAAAGTCATAGAATGTAAATCTGACTGGCGTGCACAATTTTTTAATGCTGCTATCGTGTTTGATATCATGCCAGGGGCTCAAGCGAGCTTTGTATGGCAACAGCCAATATCACCACGTAATGCTTACTATCCAGTAACTATCATGGGATCTTTAAACTTTATGTTCTAAAGGTTTTTTTAAAAAATATAATATAAAACGAATTTGATATTAAAATTTTCAAATCCGTTTTACATTGATAATATTATGCAGCTAAAAATTCGCTTAAAAAACAGACAACTTGCCCTCTAGACTTTTTTATCAGAAAACGTATTCTGTTAAAGTAAGTTTAATTCTATACCCATTTCGTAAGGTGGCTGATTTATATGTCTAAAAAGGCAAATATCAAAGTACAAGTAACAAGCAACATTGATCGTGCACTGCGTCAACTCAAGAAAAAAATTGAACGTGAAGGCATTGTTCGTGATATGAAACGAATCGTGTACTTTGAATCACCGACTCAAAAGAAACGTAAACGTTTAATTCGTGCAATTAAACAAAATCTTATGCTTCTTGCAAGTCGCGGTGAACTTTTAATTAAAAAGTAAACGCCAAAATAGCTATAAATAAAAATTCGAGTTTAACAAAATAATGAATCCATCTAATCTTTCAAACATCAAACGTTCTCAAAAAGAATCACTTTTGCTCAAAGAACTTTCAAAAATGCTTCACGAGCTTATGTTGGATGACAAAGAACTTTCTGGATTATTCATTAACCGTGTTGAACTTTCAAAAAATAAGGGTGCTTGTATCGTATACTTCTACGATCCACAAGGCCCTTCTAATTTTGAAACAAAAAAAAGACGTCTCATTCTTTATAAGCCATCACTCAGAAGAGCGATTGCTATGACTCTTGATGGACGCTATACGCCTGAATTAGTCTTTGCTTACGACGCTCAATTTGAAAAACAACAACGCATTGAAAATATCTTAGAAAAAGTAAAAAACGATTTTAAAAAAGATTCAAACGAAGAAGAATAAAATATGCTTATTGCATTTTTATTTCCTATATTTTTCTATTGGTCATACCTTCTTGAAATAATCGCATATTTCTTACTTCATCAAAAATTTAAAATTCTAAAAATTGATCTAAAGAATCCCGTTCAGCTCGTGCTGTTGTGCTCATCAACGATTACATTTATTGTTTCAGTTCAAACCTTTTTACCAAAAACTCCAATATTTTTTATACTTGTTTCAGCGCTATGGATTACTATTTTCACAGATCTTTCACATATGCTTATCTCTCGATGGGTCTCTTTATACCTGATTCCAATCGGATTTCTAGCAAGCTGGTGTGAAATGACTCATATCACATTTCAAGAAAGTATTCTAAGCTCTGGTATTGCTGCAGGCTTTTTCATGACGATAAATAAGATTTTTTACAGAATAAAAGGTCATGATGGACTTGGCCAAGGAGATATCGAACTTTTAGCATGCATAGCTGCCTGGATAGGTGCCCTTGGAACTTGGGTAACTATCACGATAGGATCTACACTTGGAAGCATTTTAGGTCTTGTATATATATTGATACGTAAGAAAAAAATTAAAGCTGTACCATTCGGTCCATTTATCGCCCTTGGTGCAATAATATTTTCAAACTAGCTTAAATTCTTTCAACTATGCCATTGTTACATATGCCGCCTTGTCCGTGCAACACAAAAATTTTTCCCAAAATACCTCCTCTTTTAGCCTGTGATAACTGCAGCTCCAACATAAGCTTAGAGAAAATTCCTTTTGCAAAGCTCAACCATTGCGTATGGTTATAATTTAAATTAGCGATACGAACGCGAGATAAGTAGAGTAAATATCCTAAAAATTCTAATGGATCAAAAGTAACCGATATATCACTGCCAACCCAATTTCTCATCCATGACTCAGAATTGTACTTATACCTTTTGCCAATTTTACTTAAAAGCCAATTTTCATGCGCCTGCTGAATTAAGGTATCATCATATGCGTATGCCTTTTGATCTGTTAACCAAAAAACCTTGTTCTCTTGGAAATCCTTATAGAAAACAGGTCTTAATACCAATCCTTTAGTATTAACTTCAAGTAAGAATTCATAATTAAAAACAGATCTCGGCTCAATTATCTTACATTTATCATGAAGTGAACATTCCGACGTATCACCATGATATAAAATCAAAAAACCAAAATCCGTATCATTAACGATCTTTTGAACAATTGGAGCAGCAGCACAAACCGCATGCAACAATATCATATATGTACCTATTAAAAATAACCTCACAACTCCCCCTCTTACATAAACAATCATCCTTAATACTTAAAGTAATTATTTCAAGTATGAAAAATCAATGGTTTTTATACTTGAAATAATTTATCCAAGTAGTTCTTGTAACTTTTCACGATCAAAAACACCTTCCCTTACTACTTCAATTAACCCAGTTGAAACATTAAGAATAGTTGAAGGATTTTGAGGATAAACGAGTTGTCCTTCTTGAACACATACAGCTCCAACTTGTTTTATGATAGAATGACTAACTGAGGCTACTGATTCTGGAATCGGTTGACCGTGAATATTAGCACTTGTCGAAAATAAAGCATCAAAATTTTTTAAAAGCTTTAAAAGTCCTAGGTGATCAGGAATTCGAATAGCTATAGTTCCATCTGTGCCCTTAAGCCAAGATGGCAGATCATGTCGCGCTTTAAAAATAAGCGTTACAGCGCCTGGCCAACAAGTTCCAATCAAATTCTTTAATCGTTCTGAAAATACTTGGTCCGTAAAAAGAGATAATTTATCTACCGATCCAACTACTAAAAGATATGGTTTATCATTACGCTGTTTTATACTATTTAACTTTTCCAAAACCTGTAACGTTGGTTGCCCCCATAATCCAAGAACTGTATCGCCAGAAGCTAATATAACTTCATTCTGTTCTAATACTGATTTTAAAATTGGGATTGTTTTTTCAGAATTCCAATAAATCATGAATATACCTTTTAAATACCTAACTATACATTGATTTTTTTTCTTTATACCGATATACCTAATATACAAGTATTTATTTTAATTTTTATACCTATGACAACAAATATAATCGTTATTTCAAGTTTAATATTTTTTTTAGGAATGATATATGGCTTTTTGTTTCATAAGGGCAAAAAATATTTATTATATTCTCCTAATCTCGCATTAAGTTTTCTGTTTACAATCGGACGCTTTCTATTTTTAATATGCTTTTCTTTATATATTATAAAATTTGTTAACTATAACCCTATACTTATGATCACATTATTTGTATCATCATACCTAAGTACGGTTACAATATTAACGTATAAAGCTGAACAATAAAAAGAGAATTTCATGCATAACCAAGCAGTGTCTGATCACCATATAACATGGAAGCCACTAGAGAATTTTGGCTTAACTCATAATTTTTGGACAATTCAAGCTGAAACATTAGTCAGCACCTGGTTTATTCTAGGATTAATAATACTTTTTTCTTGGTATGTATCGCGATGCTTCAAAAATGAAAATAGCTTAGTCAGATGGGCAATTGTAGAATATGTAAGACTTTTTAAGGATCTGGTACAACAATCATTAAAATCTTGTCCCATAAATCATTTAGCTATGATAGGTTCATTTTTTACTTATATCCTTATGTGTAATACAATTCAATTTATTCCCTGGCTTGAAGAACCAACTAAGGATATTAACACTACCTTTGCCCTAGGAATAATCTCATTTTTATATGTTCATGGCAGTTCTATTAAAGTCAATGGATTTTGGCATTACCTACAACATTATTTCGAACCGTTTTTTATCATGTTTCCGCTACATGTGGTAGGAAATATCTCTACAATTATATCTCTTTCTTTCCGACTTTTTGGAAATATTTTTGGTGGATACATCATCAGTTCACTGTATAATAGTTTACTATCAGGATCAGCAGTACTACAGACATTAGGCCTTGTAAGCGGATTGAATTTTATTATATTTTTAATTTTTGGAATAGCTGAAGGCATGATTCAAGCATTCGTATTTACGATGCTTACATTAACTTATCTTTCTATGGATATTGCGCCAGATGACGATGAAGAACAAACTATAAAATCTTGAAAAAAGAGCTTAATACATGGATGCACTATATATTATTTTATCTACTCTTCCCGCAGTTCTTTCTGGAATTGGAACAAGCATAGGCCAAGGAATTATCAACAAAAATGCTATGGAAAGTTTAAACCGACAGCCATCAGCATCTAGTTCAATCTCTAAAATCTCCATTATTGGCATGGCAATTGTTGAAACAGCCGCCATTATGGGCATGGTTATCTCTATCTTGCTTATCAATGACCCAAAAATTAATGCTGATACATTTTTTTCTAATCTTGCAGCTGCTGGTATCGCACTAGCTTTAGGCATATCAGGACTTTGCGCAGGGATAGCAGCTGCTCTTCCTGCTGCTAAAACTTGCCAAAGTATTGCTCATCAACCATTCATGTATACCAAGCTCTTAAACATGATGCTCATTGTCCAAACACTTATTATGACTCCGAATATGTTTGGCATGATTATTGCCCTTTTAATTAAAAATAAAATAACTGCAATTGAAATTTTACCAGAAGCTATGCAACTTTTTGCAAGCGGACTGAGTATTGGTATTGGTTGCATTGGACCATCTATCGGTCTTAGCATTTTTGCAAGTTCAGCATGCAGCGCAGTTGGAATTAATAAAAAATCCTTTAATAAAATTATGACATTTACGTTTGTATGCGAAGCAATTATCGAAACACCTGCAATATTCGCTTTACTTATTTCACTGATTATCTTAACAACAACTATCAAACCTGAATCAGCAATACAGGGCTGGCAATTTATAGCTGCTGCACTTTGTATGGGCTTAAGTACCATAGCTCCAGGAATTAATGCAGGAAAAACAGGTGCTGCCGCATGCAAACAGATGGGATTAAATTTAGAACAATATCCATCCCTTTCAAAGCTTGCACTACTTGCTTTAGCTATGATCGATTCTTTTGCTATTTACGGGTTACTCGTCTCAATTGTCCTACTTCTACTTTAATAAAGGATTTTACATGAAAAAAGACTTACTTCACGCAATTGGAAATACACCTCTTGCCAAAATATTTGAACATAATCCTGGATCAATCTATGCAAAACTCGAATATCTCAACCCTGGTGGAAGCATTAAGGACAGATCTGCGCTATACATGGTTGAATGGGCAGAGCATCGTGGACTTTTAAAACCTGGCATGACTATAATCGATGCTTCATCGGGAAATCACGGCATCGCACTTGCTATGATTGGTGCAATTAAAGGATACAACGTTATTATCTGCTCAACAGAAAAACATAGCAAAGAAAAAATTAACACTATCAAAGCATATGGCGCACAAGTACGAACATTTGCCCCAACAGATAGCTTAGAAGACCCAAATAGCTATCATTCTCAAGCGGTACTTTTACAAAAAAACACTCCGAACTCTTACATGCCTAACCAATATTGCAACCCACTCAACGCAGAAGCACACTATCATGGAATTGGTAAAGAAATCTGGCAACAAACCGATGGAAAAATTACTCACTTAATCGCTGCTGCTGGAACTGGCGGCACCGTAAGTGGTGCTGGAAAATTTTTAAAAGAGATGAACCCAAATATTAAAGTTATTGGAGTTGACGCTGCTAATTCATACCGCTCAACCAAGGGTAACCCTAAACCCTACAAACTCGAAGGTATGGGCGTTGATTCTGAGTCTATTGTTTTGGATAATTCAGTGATTGATGAATTCATTGAGGTAACAGACGACCAAGGCATTGATATGATGAAAAATTTAGCGCACAAGCATGGATTCTTAGTCGGTCCAAGCAGTGGAGCCGTTGCATACGCAGCGTACGTATACAGCAAAAACTTAAGGCCTAATGATATAGCCGTGATTCTTTTTGGTGACTCTGGACGAGCTTACCTTTCCAAAGGTTTTTACGAATAAAAGAAAAAGAGCCTGCAAATAATGCAGGCTCTTTTTCTTTACTTATCATTCGCCGATCATTTTACTTTAACCAGCTTTCAACCTTAGAAATCCAAGGTTCATTTTGTAACTCTTGTTCATTTTCTGCAAAAGTTATAAAACCATATAGTTCACGATTATCAATATATTGTGTAACATTATTTCTTCGTGCTACATCACTAAAGATTACATACTCATAGCGATAACTATTATCATCGTAAGTTATAAATGGAATACATTCATAACGAAGTAAATAGGTACAATGCACAACTGGAACTTGAATAATCCCTTTAATAACTTGATCATATATCATTTGAGCTAAATCAGATGCAACAAGATATCCATTTTTATCAATGGCTGCATGAAAATTAGAATAATAACGACCATGAACAATCATAAATGGTGCAACGATTGGCAATTTTAATTTCATTAAATTTTCTAACGTTGTTGGTTTAATAAAATTATCACAATCAACTACAAAATAATGTGAATTATTCTTATATGCCCAAACCGCTGAATCATTTCGAATTTTTCCTAAAATTTTAAATCTAATAGAATTCCATTCATGCTGCCCAAATTGTTGAATATTCTCGCTGCAATCAGTGTCATCAAAATAGATTCCGGCATACAAATCTTTTATTTTAAATATCCAATCTTTCAAAATTTCTACGGTATTGTCATTATTATTATTCGTTTTTATATATAAAAATATTTTTTTCTTAAGCCATGTTTGCGCTTCAATACATTTAAGAAACAAAGGCAATGTATGTGCTTTATCCTTAGCTAAGATAGCTATGGTGACAAAATCAGATTCCGTTGAGTCAGGGTATATAAAAATAGATAAAAAAAGAAAAGAGGTAAATACAAAATTATAAAAAAATATAACTAATCCTTTTTTATTCATGATCAATCTTTCAAATATTGAAATATAATAATTACGCTAATCACTAAATTTTAATATTTTTAATTTTTTTTTAAAGTGTAATTTGCCCAGACTTTTGAGCAACTGAAATAATAATTTTTTGAGTTAAATCTGAAGCAAGCTCGCCAAATTTTAAAATTCTTAAATTTTTAGAGACTAATTTATCTGCCGCCTTAAGCTGCATTGTTTTCCAAGATTTTTTTAAAAGCTCAATCGGTGCAAAATATTCATCAAAACCTAAATGATAGGTTCCCCAATGCATTGGAATCAAAGTACGAGCATTTAGATCAAGACAAGCCCTAACAGCTTCCTCTGCATTAATATGTGTATCCTTCATCCAAGAACGAGGTTCTCCTGGAGCTATTGGAAGCAATGCTACATCAATATCTTTAAACTCTTTTCCAATCATTTTAAAATGATTCCCCCAGCTTGTATCACCTGCAAAATAAAGAGTGAAATCTTTATCTTGAATCATCCAACTCCCCCAAAGTGACTTGTTTTTATCAAACAATGTACGCTGAGACCAATGATTTGCAGGTAAAAATGTAAATTTTAAAGAAGCATTGTGCTCATCAATAAATTCATCCCACCACATATGCTCAGAGACATGCGTAAACATACGACAATCAAACCAATCTTTATCACCCATAGGTACCAAAATTTTTACATTACTAAAACGTTCTTTGATTGCCATTAATGACGCAGAATCCATATGATCAAAATGATTGTGTGATATGATTACGTAATCAATAGGAGGAAGCTCTTCTATTTTAATAGAGGGAGTTACTAATCTACGAAAAATTACTGATAATGTACTAAAAATAGGATCTGTTAGAATATTTTTACCCGCTACCTGGATTAAAAACGTTGAATGCCCTATCCAAGTAATTTCAGGTTCATATGACCGCTCTTTAAATGTTGGCTTAATAGATATTTTGTTTAAATCTAACTTTAACTCTTTATCCCAAAAAATAGCCTTAACTGAATGAACAAATGTCTTAATAATAGGCATCACCCACTCATGACTTAAACCGTCAAGGCACAAAAATCTTCCGTAACTACGCTCTGGATATAACCGTTTCATCAAAAAACCTCTAAAAATGATCTAAAAAATACCCCCCACCCAGATATAAAATATCACGGATAGGGGAAATGGAGGTTACGTTTATTTCTAATTTAAATACAATACAATATTAAGACTAACCAAAGAGATAAATAAAATCAAATTAATTTTGTAAAATAGGTCTTTTTATACCTATTCTTCGTACTTAATCACTTGAACGGGGCAATGCTTTGAAGCCTCTTTAATCAATTTTTCATAACCTGCAGGATCAACGTCTTTTTTAACATATGCAATGGCTAAAATTTCAAACACCTCTGGTGCTATAAATTCACACTTGCCACAGGTAATACACCCTGGCTCAATCCAAACTTTTTTCATGTAATTATTAATTTCTTAATGAGATTTTATTCCATCTTCTAAATTTGTTAGTTCTGTTTCAGAATTTGTTAACGGTAAACCTTGATTTTCTTTTTGTGCTATTCTAAAAAGTTTTTCCCAAGTTTCCACCTGTTCTTGTGTATAATTCATACGTCTCAAAAGTGCCACATAATTTAAAGGTGACTGGAATATTTCGTTACTCTCAGGTATTTGAGAGCTAAAAACTTTACCAAAAGTTACAAAAACTAAAAGAACTATTAATTTTTTCACAGCAAAGCCTTTATGTTTTAACTAAAATAGAAATATCAAACTTAAGAATATCTCAAAAATTTTATAGTTCAAGAATAAAGCCATTTTTCAAAATCACCTACTTAACGAATAAAACCTCTGAACAATATAAGTATTTTAAAGGATTCAAACTTTCACCGTAACGCCTAATCTCAAAGTGTAAATGAGAAGGATCCTTTTTACCTCTAACGTTACCCTTAGCGCCGACTGTACCAACAACGTCACCCTTTTGAACAAAATCGCCAGGTTGAACCAAAATCTCCTCTAAGTGACCGTAACGTGTTGTAAAGCCTTTAGCGTGCTTAAGTTCAATAAGCGACCCATAACCAACAACATCTGTCGAAGCAATATCAACTTTTCCATCAGCAGCTGCTTTGACAACCGTTCCTTTCAAAGAAGCTAAATCAATTCCATGATGCATCTTTGTTACTCCTTTATAAGTACGTGGTCCAAATAAAGAACTTACCCAAAAATCACATAAATCAACAGGCCAATCAAAATCTAAAGAATGCTTAGAAGAAATTTTATCAGCCAAACAGATAGCTACAGCCTCTTTTCGATCTAAGCCAACCATAGTTTTTCGAAACTTAACAACTGATTCATTAGAATGGGCACAAATATGATTAAGATCTGGTCTAAGGCCATTGAAATTAAAAACTAAAAATGTAGAAAAAACAACATATGACATATAACCTAATTTACGATACACCATGGTAAACCTCCATTTCCCCATTTACCAAAAGTATAGCCGTCAAGGCCTATTAAAATCAATACATTGCGTAAAAACTTAATAAAAAAGTTTCAAATCCGCCTATAAACATAGGTGATAAATACTGAAAATATAATTAAACTTAAAAAAAACTGCATTGCAATACCTGGATATACCAAACACCAAACCGACGGCAGCATTTTCATAATTGAAGCACCAAAAGATATTAAAAATGCTGCTTTTATATCATTAGATATAATATATTTATTCAACAAGTAATATACAATGCCAATAACTATTCCTGATGATATCCATAAAGGTATGCTAGAAAAGGATACAACATCACTAAGAAGAATCCCCACCAGAATAAAGAATGGCCACTGCAAATATGCTTTTCCCTTATCATGTAGGTACTGCGCAACAATAGAAAAACTCATGTACTGTAAAGATCCCACCAAAACTGCTTGTAAAAAATAAGCAACCAGCATACCATACACGGGGAACTTAAATTTAATAAACTGATATTCATAATCTAATGCCTCATGCATTACCGCAAACTGTTTAAACCAAGAAGAAAATGAGTACCATGACATTCCTACAAGTATAAGAAGCACCATCCAAGATATATACCTACTACAAAGCGACTTTGTACCATCGAAAATAAAAATAGCTACCGCAAATAAAGATACAAAGCCAACTGCAACAAAGTACAATGCATATGAACTTACGATAGATATCACCTGATTTATAAATGGTTCAGCAGTGCTTAAATGGAATAATATTTGATCCCATCCATTCAACAGACTAAAAATTTTAATGACAAAATAAATTATAGTGAAAAATAAAATTGGTGTTAAAAACCTACTTGTTAATTTAATTTTTCTGATAGAAATAAAACAAGCAAGGAGTAAAATCATAACATATAGCGCATATACAATCACATAGAACATAAGATCAAGTGAAGCTCTATTTTGTTCTGATCTTTGCCAAACTTCTGGAACATGTATATTTTTTTTAATTTTACATAATTGATCACCGGAAAGTTTTACCATTATTTTTGCCTGACCTAAGTCATCTTCAAATGGATAGCGATCAGTTTGTTTATACATAATAGTATAATCTCTACGATTCTCATGCTTTATGCTCTGACAAGAGATTAAGACAACCTGATCTTGGTGAATATCATAAATATTTTCTATTAACTCTAAAGCAACTTTCCTCGCCTGATTTTCATCTAAATCAGCTCCTTTTTGAAATTCTGGGATAACATGCGATATTGACAACACGGTTCCATCAACGCTAACGCAAACTTCAAAATTCTCTGATCGATCTTCAACGGATCCTGTAAATTTTTTCCATAAAACTTTCCAGTAATGCGCAGGAATATAATCTTTTTGCAAGTCTTGATAAACGAGGCCGCCATACTTTTGCCAAATAAATTTATTTTCTAAGGATTCATTCTCACTCACAAATTCAGCAACAAGAGTCCATTCTTCATTTTTATCAAATCCGTACTGCTTTACAGATTCTTGTGCAACTTTAAATGCAGTATCACGCGTAATTTGACAGCTATAATTAAAAAAATTCCATTGATTTGAAAAATAAGTAAAAATAAAGCCAATCACAGTACATAGTGTTATATACGCAACATGCTTAAATTCTATATGACAACGTACTGGTTTTTGAAAAAAATCTTCACTTTCCATAATTTCATTATATTGCATTGCATCATTATAAACATCTAAGGGCGCTTGCTTAAACTTTCTACCCTGCAACCACCAATAAACTAGAACAAATAATAATGGAATTGAAATAAATACAGCAGCGCAAATTTTATGTATCAATAAATCTGAAGCCCAAATAGGAATACACATCAATACTGCATCATAAACGAAATGAGTGATGATACCCGGTAAAAGTCCAAACACATAATAAAAAAGTGCAAACATAATACTTGGTGCAAATATTTCTACAATTCTATTATATGCAGGCTGTTGTGGATAATTTGCGTGAAGTGCCCCAAAAATAATTGCTTGCGCAACCAAAATCAATAAAAACCACCATTTTTTTGATTTGCTATCTCTTGTTAAAAACGCTACGCCGGCAAGAGGTAATCCTCTAAAAACAAACTCTTCCCAAAAACCTGCCTTAAAAGCATTTGCTATTGGAGTAAGAAATGGCAAATAGGTTGACAAAATATTAGGATCAAACAGTTGTCCCAATGGTGACCACCAGCCCATAGATTGAGTCCAAAATGCATAAACAACTTGATACCCCAAGAAGATAGCAGCGCCAGAATATCCAACAAGAGTCATCTGAAATATTTGATATGATCCAGCAGCACTCGATGACCAAGATTTTAAAAATTGAATATGCTTTCTAAACATATAGCGATCAGCTGCATCAACCAAAATACAAACCGCTCCAACAAAAAGAGAAAAAATAACTGATATTAAAAACATTACTGCTAACTGCTTTATTCCAAATAAAAAGGGTGAAATATTTGTAGGATAAAAATTCCAAAAGAATGACCAATTATTCAAGCTTGATAATAAAGTGATTGCAAAAAAAATCATGGTTAAAAACGCATGTTTTTTAAGTAATAAATAATAAGAATCACGATAAAAAAATAAAAACAGCAAAAGTCCGATAATAAAAATATAGAAAAATATTGCGATATTTTGCGCAACGCTGGCAATTAATTTATTATCAGCAAACATCTGTTGATAACGTCGAATAAATTCATCTGGAATTTTAACTAATCGCTCTAATCCAGAAAACTGATCTCCAAATACTTTTAATTTAATTCTATATAAACCCTTGCCTAATTTTATATCATTACGCTCATACACAAAGGTATGATCTATTCTTCCCGATGGTTGCTCCTGCATATTATGTTCAACTAAACAATAACACTCCATATCAACATGCATTTCAGATGCCTTATCTAAAGCTATTTTAAGCGCTTGATCTTTACCAAGAGCAGCTCCTTTTTGATTTTCAGGAATTTTAGATAAAAAACCATTCAATGTCCCATCAGGAGCAAAGTTCACGAATAACTCATTAATAGTATTGGGCTTATAAAAACGAACGGACCATTCATAAGGTTGATGATATCTCTTGGTAATCATCTCCTTAAAAGCTTCTTTTCCACCACCTTCAAGCTCAACAAAAGCTTGTAACATTCCATCCTCTTTAAACTGTAATGCTGTATCATAATCTTGAACTAAGAATTGATTTTCTTTGGCAAATTCAAAAGCTTTTTGTTTTGCTTCATGACGGTCCATAGTAATAGAAAGATTTATTATAGGAAAAACTTTATCAAAATATTTCCAAAAACTAAAAATTGAAACTAATGATAAGAAGCCTAACATTATCCATGTTACTTTTTTCATAAAACCCTTTTTATGATTAATTAAATTTTAATAACAATTTTAAACACATAACAAAAAATCATAAACTTTTTTTAGTTTTTTCATATACTATTGCTAAAGATACCATTGATAATATTAATTAAATTTTTCTTACTTATGAATCACATAAAAAATATTATAGGCCGAATTGTAAAACCATCCTCTTCTCAAACAGGATGGAAAAATACGATAATGCAAAATTGGCAAGAAATTATGGGACCCTTATCTGACAAAATTTTTATAGAAAAAATACAAAAAGATTATATTGTTTTAGGAGTAGTAGACTCTTGCTGGATGCAAGAACTTCATATGCTGTCTGATGTTATTAAAAAAAAAATCAACGAAAACCTTGATAAACCATATATTCAAAATATTCAATTTAAATATAGCTCTAAAAAAATTGCTACTATTTCAAAAATAAAAAAAATAACACCTTCTGCTTATGAATTTAAACCACTAACAAATTTAGAAGCTGAAGCTCTTAGTCATATTAAAGATCCTGAATTATCAAAAGCTCTAACGAGGTTTTTACAAAAATGTCACCACTCTTAACCAACACCATCATGACCATCTGTTTTGTTGCCGGAAAATCTGGCGGACACTTAGTCCCTTGCTTGACTAAAGCAAAAGAATTTCAACAACAAAATCAGCATGCAAAAATATATCTTTTTTCATCTGGATCAATATTAGATCATGCAATTATTGATAAACAAAAAGAGATAAAACATGTTGTTCCAACAAACCTTGACAATCCTCCATACAGCAAGCCTTGGCTACTACCCTGGTTTACATGTAAAACTATATGGTATTTTACTAAATCTCTATATTATTTACACCAAATCAAACCACAAAAAGTTATATGCTTTGGTGGCTTTGTTTCAATTCCTACAATACTTGCTGCAAAAATTTTAAAAATACCTTTTGAAATTTATGAACTTAATGTAGAGCCAGGAAAGGCTACTAACTTTTTATCAAAATTTACCGATACTATTCATATCTGCTTTAAAGCTACAGCTCAATATTTTTCCAAAAAGAACTGTGTCTATTTTGAATATCCTATTAGATTTACGTCTAAAGATTTAATACTCGACAAAACAACCCTACTAGAAAAATATAATCTAAAAAAAAATAAAATGACCTTTCTTATCTTAGGTGGTTCACAAGGCTCTATATTATTAAACGAAGTTTTTAAAAATATGATTAAAAATCATCCTGATATTGCTTCAAAAATTCAGATAATTCATCAAACAGGAAATAGTGATCCTTTTGATTATAAAATTTTTTATAAAGAACATGAAATTCCCTCTGTTGTCTTTGACTATCACAGTCAACTAGAAGATTTTTACAATCTTGCAGACTTCATTATTTGCAGAGCTGGAGCTGGAACACTTTTTGAAATAAGATTTTTCAAAAAAAATTGTCTAACGATTCCTCATAAAACCGGACAAACAAACCATCAAATTCAAAATGTACTCGAACTACAAAAAGAATTTCCTGATCAATTTAATATCATCGAGCAAGATAACTTCACAGATTGTACCCTTTTTAATTATCTTACGACATTGCATATGCTGTAGGAGCATAAGTATTTATAGCCAATGAAGAAGGCATACCTTTTGGTGCTGTCACAAAGAGATTCTCAATTGCACTTATTGGCAATGGAGTTTGCTGATTTGCTGTATATGATGGATATAATACATAATAAAATGGTCCCGCCCCAATGCCGAGCGGCAAAAATATATCATATCCTAATAAAAAGCCGGTAACGTCTGTTAATGAATCAACGATCTGTCCCCGACTTAAATCAAATGAACCTGCTACTATTTGGTTAATTAAAGCTTGCGAAAAATCTGCTTTATTTGAAGATGCTGCAGCCTCTTTAGAAAGAGCTAAAGGATTTAACTGTAATGCACTATCTGGTATCACTGAAGATAAATTTTCTTGATATTTTTTTATAACATCACTTCCTATTTCTCCCGACAAGAATCTATTTAGAAATGATTGTACTTTTGTAGTATCTGCCTGATTAACATACAAAAAATAGATCTCCTTTTTGTCCACAAGTTTTGGTCTTTCTATATTAAATGTTAAAACTTGTCCTGGTTGAACCGCTCCAAGAATTTTTCCAACTTTACTGTTTTTTTCTATAGATACAACCCAAACCGTACCAGGAAGATCGATTAGATTTTTCCCTTTTAATTGTGCCACCGACTGATACCACAAACATCCTATAATTGGCGTTATATCTTTAACTCTATTTACAGCCACATCATAATGTCCAGGAGTAATTCCTTGCCACTGACAAGAAATATTTTGCTGTCCTACGTCTTGATAAATTTCAAGCGTATACGAAAAATTATCAAATCCATGCCCAGGAATCTTCATAGTCAAAATAGCAGGAGATTCTAAATCTTTAAAAATACCGATTAACCCTGGACGTAAACTTTGAATACTTCCTGTTACTGACAACAGGCCAAATGAATTATGTTCAAGTAATCCAACCATTTGGCACAGAGATATTTTAATACTAGAAGGGTTTTGCGTTGTAAAGCCTATATAATAATCTTGATCAGTACTATTTTTTATAGTTAATGAAGGTAAGTTAGAACTTATGCTAATAGCATTTTCATCCTTAGGACTGGCTACAATATTTTCATAACCAATGTACTCAGATTTAAGTGAATGTTTATATGAACCATTTGAAAAATCTTTTCCCATGTAGACACGAAAATGATTTCTATGCTGTGAATTTTTATCACCTGGAATTAAATTAATTTTTTCAGTTTGATACAAAACATCATCATGCTGTAAATAAGGCATATGATTTGAATAAGATTTAGGGGTGGTTTTTATAAATAATTCAAAATAATATTCTTTATAATCCTGACCGTGTACTGTATATGGTGAAACCATATCACAATCCCAACCTGAAGCAACTGGAAAAACCCCTCCCATAACAGAAGCCAAATTTTGAGTTGCAATCCAAATTGTTTGATCAGTATCATTATGCACCATAAAACTATATACATATCCGGTCGGTGGAGCGCCAAATCCTTGGCCTATCCCTTTCCAAAAACTTACCTTAAACAATGGAAAACTTTTAATCGATGACCAAATTCCTTTAAATGTATCAATACTGCTATCCGCATGCACCTGACAAGAAACAAAAAAAAATGAAAAGATTATAAATAAATAGATTCGCAAAGATTTCATTTCTACCCTTTTTAAATTACCCTAAAAGCGGAACCGTATCGGGATAATTTTTATTTTTATGCATTGTACCATCAATCCAGTTTACAAAAATATCTTTAAGTTCTGTATCATAATAAAAACTTGTTCTATTTTTTGCAATATTGCGATGCATATTAAACCAAATTGGAAAAGCCGTACGAGAAGCAAAAACATATTTCCCCAAAGACTCATTGCTATCAGAACCAATATAGATAGCTGTTGTCAAATCTGGCGTTGCTCCACAAAACCAGCAGGTACGGCAATCATTATTGGTACCAGTTTTGCCAAAAGCCTGAATATCAAGCTTAGTATCCGTTATCAAACTTTCAAGGCGTTGGATTCCAAAAGATAAAACCCTTGCTATCTGGCTTGCTATTTTAGAACTGATAGCCTGATGGACAACTGGTTTATTTTTATAAATCTTCTGCCCATGTACATCTTTTACCCATGAAATTAAATATGGCTTTACGTACATACCATGATTAGCAAGTACGTTAAAAGAACCAACCACTTCAAGTGGAGTTACATCAACACATCCTAAAGCAAGAGATGGATACGCTGGCATTGATTTTGAAATATGACATCTTTTGGCAACATCGATAATATTTTCTATGCCAGTTTTTAAAAGTGTCTTTATGGTTACAATATTATTAGAATGCGATAAAGCATATGCACGAGTCATAGATCCTAAAAACTTATCATTATAATTTTTAGGTGCCCAAATAGTCCCATTTAAAGCAAGTTCAAACGGCTCATCAATCTCTACATCCCAAAAATTTAGTCCCTGTTCAAGCGCTGCGGCATATACAAATATTTTAAAAATAGATCCCATTTGCCGATGCGCTTGTATCGCCCGATTAAATTTAGATTTTTTAAAATCATACCCACCAACCATTGCACGAATAGCTCCTGTCTGTATATCAACAGACAAAAGACCTCCATCAATATTTTTATGTAACTTTTTTTTAAGATCGGTAACATGTTCTTTAAAAGCTACCTCTGCATTCTGCTGTATACCAAAGTCCAAGGTTGTTTGAATCGTAAGCCCCCCTGTATACAACTGTTCCTTTCCAAACTCTATCTCTAAAATTTGACGAATCATCTCTTTAGCGTGTGGCGCCATAGAACTATTATTATTTTCTATAATCCCCAAAGTTTTTTTCTGAGCATTTTTCATCTGATCCAATGAAATAAGATTTGAATCATGCATTATTTTTAAAATCAAATTACGACGAGCAAAAGAATTATCGGGCGAATATATCGGCGAATACATCAATGGAGATTTCATAATACCCGCCAATGTTGCAGCCTGCTCAAGAGAAATGTCTGCAATATCAATTCCCCAAAATCGATGTGCGGCCGCCTGAACGCCATAAATACCGTACCCAAAATATACATTATTTAAATATGCTTCAAGAATCTGTTCCTTACTCCATTCACGTTCTACCAAAATAGCATAAAATTGCTCTTTAATTTTTCTCACCAATGTTTTTTTTGAATATAAAAATTTGAGACGTACAAGCTGTTGAGTAATAGTACTTGCTCCTTGCATACGACGGCCATATAGAACATTTACAAAAATTGATCGTATAATCCCTCGAAATGATATTCCTGGATGTTTAAAAAAATTTCTATCCTCAGTAACTAAAAATGCCTGTATCAAATATTCAGGCATCTGTTCAAGAGTAACATATTTTCTTTTTTCAAGTTCAAATCGTCCCCATTGATAACCATGAACATCCAACAATATAGACGGTTTAGCCTGCATATCTTGCTGCAAAGAAGAAAAATCGATTGTATGATTATGAACAATAAAGCAGAGAAATCCAATCAAAAACGAAAATAATAGAAAAGATGTTACTAAAATAATAAAAAATAATTGACGCATATCACCCAAAACCTAAACTTGAATTATATATAGTTTAATACGTATACGAAAAACGACAAATAATTATCAAATGAAAATTAATAATAAATATAAACTAATGAAATCTCTTTTAAGAATAATATTCAAGACTTTAGCCTTAATCACATTATTAAGTATTCAAATTTGTCTAATAAAATATGAACACACCATAAATTTTAATATTCTTTTGATACTTTATAACTATATTCTTTTTAATAACATAGCACCATGCATATCAGCTATCTTACTACTGATGATGGATACTATAAGCTTTTTAATGACTGGATATTTTGGATTTATAACCATTTTTATCACAATATTTTCAATATTAGCACTAAAATATGACAATCATTTTTATAACAAATTAATAATGCCAATACTTTCAATTATTTTATTTAGTGTTATTCAAAATATACTTTTGTACTATGCCTTAGGGTACACAAATTGCGTAGCTGATCTAATCACATCATCACTACTTAATGGCGGCGCCTTAATATTACTTTGGATTATAACAAAACAACCAATTCATAAATAATCAGATCATTCAAAATAAAAAAAGAGTCGTACATTTCTGTACGACTCTTTTTTTATTAATTATAATTAATTTTTAAAAAGTATCTAAATCTTCAGCATCCTGAGAAGCATCTGAAAAATAGTTTGAAACTTGAAGCGTTACAAATGCTGTCAAAGCTATAGCTGTTAACGGATAAGTTGAAATGATATCACGAACTGAATTCTTTGTATTAAGAATAAAATTTGGTGTAATTTTTTCTACTGATCCAGTAACTACATCATATGTATGAGCTACGCCATTCTTAACAAAAAGAACACCGTTGCCAGCTTTTGAAAAAAGAGCTGAACCCTTACCTTTTAAGAAAGAAGCAAATCCTGATCCTTTATTTACAGAAACATTTGACTTGTTATCCAATACAACAACACTGTCTTTTTTACTTGAAGTGCTTACTGAACTAACTTTTTCAACTACTACTGCTTTATGAGCTGGCTGAGATGCTACTACATTATTAACCGGTTGAGAAGCTACCACTGTCTTGTTAATTGGTTGAGATACTACGGTTTGTGCTGGTTTATCGACTTGTACAGGTGCAGGTGCTGTTACTGGTGCTGGTGTATTACTTAAAGATATAGTTGCTGCGCTAGCGTCTACAATTGCGTCTTCATCTTGAACTCTTATATTCATTGGAACTACAACTAGCAATGATAACGTAAACAATGTTTTTTTCATAAACATCCTTATGTATTAAATTATATGATTTTTTATAATTTTATTTTTTCATAACTACAGATCGCTTTTTATAGCTAATACAATAACAGAACGTTTCTGCCTGTCAAGAATAACTACATCAAAAGATGCTTTACGAAAAATAACCACTTAAATTTTCTCTATTATCTCTTTAATACAACAACCAACAAAACCTTCAGTGCTTTTGCATTTTAAATTTTCAAATGTTATTATAAAAATAACGATTTGATATTAAAGATTAGGGCAGACTAGGCAATCGCGTAGATTAAAAATCTATGAGGAAAGTCCGGACTCCTTTCAAGCATGATGCCTATGGAGAACTAAAAATCAACATA
Source organism: Candidatus Babelota bacterium (assembly GCA_016183005.1). GTDB lineage: Bacteria > Babelota > Babeliae > Babelales > Chromulinivoraceae > JACPFN01. The sequence continues at coordinate 94,163 of JACPFN010000003.1, forward strand.
GGGCATACAGCGATGTATGACGGAAAGTGCCACAGAAAATAACCGCTTATATTCAAATATAAGTAAGGGTGAAAATGTGTGGTAAAAGCACACAGGTGTATTCAGTAATGAATATATCGGGTAAACCCCTTCAGGAGCAAGACAAAATATGCAGGCTAGGAGCTTGAACCATTGCTTGCGGGTATGTCGCATTAGATAAATGATTGCTACATTGGAAACACCAATGCACAGAATCCGGCTTATTGTCTGCCCAACTACACAACTCAGGATAGTATGAAAAAATATACCACATACATTATAGCCATTATACCCTTCTTCTTTTTTATCTTAGGCTATATTTTCTCTTCCTTTGTAATGAGATCAACTGTTTACCAAACCCCTAATCTTATTGGACTTAAGCTTTCACAGGCTCTTGCTGTTGCTGCTCAAAATCATGCTACAATCAAATTACTTCACGAGCAAGAATGTCCTGGAGTAGAAGCAGAAACAGTTATTTCTCAAAAACCTTGTGCTGGAAGGCTTATTAAACCAAATCAAGCAATTCTGATCAGCATTGCCAAAGAAGTTACTCCCCTATTAACACCAGATTTAAAGCTTAAAAGATTATCGGATTGTGAAAAAAACTGCAAAGAAATGGGCATTAAACTAAAATGGTACCCTATTACATACCCACTTCCTGCCGAAACATGTATAGGCCAAATACCACAACCCAACGAAAATTTAACTAATAAAAAAATGACTATTTATACAGCACAAGAAAAATCAAATATCTACATCATGCCAAATTTCATACAACAAAAGCTAAATAAAGTTATACAATGTTTTTCTAGTCAAGATATTAAGTACTCAATATTTTCAGAATATGAAAAAATAGAACCTGCTCATGATGATAACTTTACTGTTATTGATCAAAAACCAAAACCGGGTTCATTAATTCAAATTAATAAATCATTACAAATTCAATTAGCAGTTGCTTAATATATCTATTTGCCAAAATTCTTTTTTGAAAGTAAACAATCTTGCATGGTTTTATCTAATAAATCTTTAGTTAATGCAGGCCAAAAACAATCCAAAAATCTTATTTCACTGTAAGCAGATTGAAATAGTAAAAAATTACTTAATCTTTCAACTCCACCCGTACGAATAATAATTTCAGGATCAGGAATATTACCAAGCCATAAATGAGACTTTAGTATATCTTTATCAACTGTCTTAATTTCGGAATCAATAATTTTTTGAATAGCCGCAATAATTTCTTGTTGCCCACCATAACAAACTAAAAAATTACAAACTAATTTTTCACCTAAAGATGTTTCCTTCATAAGCTTATAGCATGATGCTTCAACATCCTTGGGAAGCAAAGATAAATCACCGACAAATCTAACCTTAACTCCATTTTTAATAAATTCATAAGAGCGACTATTAGATTCAATAATCAGTTTAAATAAATAAGATTTTTCTTCTTCAGATCTCTGTAAATTTTCAATTGAAAATGCATACAATGAAAGATAAGAGATTCCTTTTTCAATACAATAGGCAATAGCCATTTCAACGGTTTTTGAGCCTTGACGATGACCCTGCCAAGAAAATAATCCCTGTTGTTTTGCCCAACGACGATTTCCATCCATAATTAAAGCTAAATGCGAAATCATGCAACTTTCCCGCTGAAAAATAATTTCATCTTATATCTTACGGAATATAAGCATGTAATACTATACTCTCCAGCCACAACAGCTAGTGCCATTAAAGATCGTTCCAGCACAACAATCGGTATTAAGCTTAACCAAATTTCAGATTCAATCTGATATAAATATAACCAAATAACTGATCCGACAGCATGTGCTACAAATACAGAGCTTAATGCCGCTAAAAAGATATTTTCAAATCTACATAAATACACAATTACAGGAATAAACCAATACAAAGTATATGGCCAAGCCTGTTGACCAATAGGATGAGAAACAAATAATAATAAACAAATGATAGGGATAAAGACCGATGCAACTATACTTACAAAACGATACGACCATCCAGCAAATAATAATGGCGCTCGATGCAACAAAAATACGATCAATTTTGCTACAGATAACTCCCTAAATGGAATCAAAAACAATACAAGCATTCCCAAGCTACTATGACGCGCCATTAATAATGCAAGAATCGTAGATCCAGAAAAAAATGCTGCTTGTGAGCCAACTATAAAGCTCAAGGGTATAAATTTTGATATAAAAACTATAAAAAATGATCCTAATAATAATAAATAGTTTTTCATAATGATTTTTTACTTGAATTTTTGATATACTAAACACTAATAGAATTAGTGTACTAATATCTAACATTATTGTACAGAACTGAGCTCTATTATAAACAATAAGGACTTTTTAATGAATTACAAAGCAATAATTTTTGATATGGACGGAACAATAATCAGCAGTGAAAATGTATGGAAAAAAGCAGCTCATCATATCATAAAGAAACATACAACCCTAGATGACAATGAATGTGAAACATTGCTAGCCTTTCTTAAGGGTGGCTCGCTTTTAATATCTTGCTCTTATATCGCAAAAACATTTAACACCAAAGCAACCGTCGAACAACTTATGGAAGAAAAAAAAGAGTTTGCTTTTAATGAATTTCACAAAGAATTAAGCCTTATTGAAGGATTTAATCTTTTTCATAAAAAATTGGTCGAAAAGAATCTTAAATCCGCAATTGCAACAAATGCATCATTACCAGAGCTTATAAAGATCTTGGAACATATTCCGCTTAAAGATTTTTTCAATGAACATATTTATACAGTTGACCACGTATTTAAAATAGCAAAACCAAAACCAGATGTTTATTTATATGCAGCAAAACAATTAGACATCGATCCAAAATTTTGTATAGCCATAGAGGATTCGGCTCACGGCATTAATGCCGCTAAAGCTGCTGGAATGTATTGTATAGGAATCAATACGGGTAAAAATAGATCAGCTATCTCTCACGCTGATGAGATTGTTGAACATTATAATGAAATCGATCTAGATAAATTACTGCATGAATCTAAATCATAAAAATATTTATTGCTTTTTAATCTAACAAAAAGCTCTAGCAAATTTTTTTTAAAAAAAATTTTGTTATCCATTGGTTTTGGCATTTGATGCATAGTATAATAATTTTTAAATAAAAGCAGTTACTAAAGACAGGTAAATTATATGAATAAAAAAATTAATTTTATACTAGCAATAATCCTATGTTTAAATGTAAACATTATGCATACGGAAAATAAAAATCTTCCTGAAAAATGGATCACTGTTTTTATCCATGGGTCTTTTTCTTTGCGTCCACACCTTGGTATTCGTAATATATTTAAAATGCTTTATGATACCATTGAAGAATCCATATATTATCGTTCAACTGAAATAAATCGACGCGATCCATTTTTTTATAAAAATCAAGCAATGTCTGGACTAGGACTTCATAAAATTAATATTTATGATTTACATAAAAATGCTGCTGCTCCAATCCTTGCAGCATCATTTGAAGAAATCTCCCTACGCGCCGGTTATCCAAAAACTGATGAATATTACACCTTTGGATGGAGTGGATTAGTCAGTAACAAATTGAGATTTCTTGAAGGTGCATTCTTATATCAAGATCTTCAAAAGATTTTTAAGAAATACCAAAATGAAGGGTACGATCCACGAGTTAGATTAATCGGATATAGCCACGGAGGAAATCTTGCACTACAATTAGGAGCTATTTATAAAACAAAACCCGATTCAGAGCGTTTCTATATTGATGAACTTTGGTTACTAGGCACTCCTATACAAGTTGAGACAGATTATTTAATCAATAGCCCTATTTTTAATAAAATATTCAATTTTTATTCCCGCGCAGATAAAGTTCAAACTCTTGATTTTTTTTCTTTTAAAAGATTTTTTTCTAATAAAAAATTCTCGAAAAGAAATAATTTTAAAATTCCTGAAAAACTTTATCAAATAAGAATAAAAGTCACCAAATATGAATCTATATCTAAAAAACATGCTGATAAAAAAATAAATGATGCAAAATCATTGCGTTACTTTAAAGAAATAAATTATGATCCAGGGCACTTTGAACTTTGGTTTATGGGATGGACAATCTTAACATATCGTCAAACCTTTCCATTTTATCCACTTCCAATCTTAACATTTTTACCACTCGTTACTGGATTTATTGAAAAAACTCCCAATGTTCCACATGATATTGTTGCGGATTTTAAACCTGACCTTGAAAAAATTGAAATTAAACCATACCACACGGTAAAAAATAAATATTATGCAACGATTCCATTTATCAGCAATGAATTTCTTAAACACATGCAAGAACACAGTATCAAATACATTCCTAATGATTATAATATTGAAATATATAACCAAAAGGTTTATGGGGCTATGAATATTGCAGAGCATGAATGGAAAGAGATCAAAAAACTACTCAAGGAAGAGAAAAAAAATAAGAAAACATTAGAAGGAAAAATAAACTTACACAAAAATGACGAGAGCTACCAAGGCCATATACCTGCTTCTTGACCTATAAAAAAGTTAATAGTAATGTGCTATTAACTTTTTAAATTTAAAGGTAATAAAAATGATATATAATAAAAAAAAATTCATGGGCCTATTTTTAGTGATTGTATTATTCACATTTCCAAACTGCGCTGATACTAAAAAGGATGTAACCGTGAGTACCTTGCTTGATAATAAAAGAAATACTCCAGAAATTAAATTATTCATTTATCGATCATGTCCTTACTGCCAAAGAGTTATTAATTTCTTAAAGTCTTCTAATCAAGAACACAAAGTACAAATTCTTGATGCAAGCCAACCTGCAATCTTAGAAGAACTCAGAAAGTTAAATAATAATAATACACAATGTCCATTTTTATACGATCCAGAAAAAAACATAAAAATGCTTGAAAGTCTTGATATCATTGAATATCTTAAAAAACATCTTACAAAGTAAATGAAAATTAAATACTTAACAGCTGGAATCATTGCTCTTTGCATTATCAGTGGATATATCCTTTATCTGAGAATAAAATCAATCAAAAACAATAACGGAAAACCATTTCATGTTGTTTGTACAACTACAATTCTTGGTGACGCAATTAAAGCAATTACTCTTGATAGCATTAATATTGATATTTTAATAAGACCAGGGGTAGATCCACATACCTATAAACCAATAGAGCCTGATATGCTCAAGATAGCAAAAGCTGATTTAATTATTTACCATGGACTTCATCTTGAAGCGCGAATATCAGATCTTTTTGCTCATCTTAAACATTCAAAACAAACATTAGCTGCTACAGAATGCATAGCAAAAAATAAACTTATTTGCACAAATCAAGAATGTTCTATGTACGACCCGCACGTTTGGCTACATCCTTTATTATGGATCGAAGTTGTAGACAATATTGCAAAAAAATTAGGCGAACTAATACCTCATCAAAAGGATACTTATATACATAATGCTCAAATATTCATAAGAAAAATTCAACAAATGTACCAATCAACCTTAGAAAAATCTAAAAAAATTCTTCCAGAAAAGCGTGTTTTAATAACAAGCCATGATGCTTTTTCATACTTTGCTCAAGCTTATAATTTCGAAACTATGAGCTTGCAAGGAATTAATACAGCTACTCAAACCGGCTTTGCCGATATAACAGCAGTTGTAAATTTTATTATCAAATACAAAATTCCTACTATTTTTATAGAGTCTTCAATTCCTGCAAAAACTATGCATGCTATTCAAGAACGAGTACAAAACTTAGGAATGAAAATCAATATTGGAGATGAACTGTACTCAGATAGCCTGAGCATTTCAAGTGGTCCTGCTGCAACGTACCTAGATATGATTGATTATAATCTTAACACCATTATTAATGGCTTAACATAAGCTATTAATAATATCTAAATTAAAAAATATTCAATATAAATATGAACAACTAAATATCGAAGAAAAATTAAAATCATCAGGAATACAACTTTCTGCTGAACAAATTATGATACTTCAAAGTATTATCACAGCACAGCAAATACAGGAAAAAACTAATCGTCAAGTTCATGAAATTGGACATGATGCCCAAAGAAAAATTATATATTCTACGACAACTACAAAACCAACTCATATAGTCTTAACCTTCTCAGGACAGGAAACTTTAGAAAAAACAATCAAATCTTTAGAAAAACAGGGCTTAGCTTATAATTTTATTATTGAAACTGATGGTAAGATTTATCCAATAACCAAAGAAAATGAATCACTCGATGAAGCATTGCTGCATCGTCCATTCTCCGTCGGTATTTCAGGAAAAGTTATTAATGGTCATTACGAAGAAAGAGATATGAACTCTGTATCGGTAACAATCGCTATCGTTGGAAAGGATATACATCCAGTAACTTCTCAACAGGAAACAGCTTTAACTCAACTTATCGCTTGGCTTTCAGAAAAATTTGAAATCACCCCTAATTGCGTTGATGATTATGGTGTAATTGCTTACCCTTATGGCAGAAGAAATACTCAGGAAAATTTACCTTGGAAAAATTTAGCTGAAAAGAATTTGACTATTTGGCCTGACGCCAAATATATGAAAAATAATCCAATAGATCATCAAAAAATAAAAAATATTCCCGTATATAATATAGCAGCAGGATTAAGAAAAATTGGTTACTTATCGCCAATCACCAACAATCCAGAACAAACAGAGTTTAAAAAAGCTCTCACGACATTCCAAAAACATTATCAATGCCAAGAAACTAATGGCACCATAACATCAGATACTGTAGAAAAATTAAATGATATTATTCGCCAACTAGAATTACTCAACCCTTCTTTTAAAGATATTTATCCACCTAGCTTATAAATACTATTACTTTGATCCAGAAATTCGCTTAGTAATCGACCCAATAGTACTCACAATACTACCTATATTTGATTGAACTTGATAAAAAGCATATGTTGCTACCGCTGTTACACTTACAGCAAATACCATATCCTTTGTATGACGTCTCTCATTTTCTGAATTTACCTTAGCATATCTTTGAGAATCAGAAACTCTTTGATTTTGCATATCTTTCAATTCATCAGCATGTTGCTTACGCTCTGTCTTCAATACTTCGTTAATCTCTTGCAATGCATCTGTGGCTGCGGCTAAACGATCATTTGTATGCTGAAAAGAAGTGGCCATTTTTGCATTAGCTAACTCCAACCGTCTATTATTTTCTTGTAAATCAGCTAATTTTGCAAAATTCTCCTGCAACATTGCTGTAGTCATAGCGCTTGCTGACATACTTCTTGTTAAGCCAGTATCGCTTGAACTTTGTACGGTTGAGTTTAAACCACAACTATTTAATTGAGAAGAAGAAGCTGTTGCATAAGTCCCAAATTGAGCATGCGCCAACATACTTCTGCTTGATCTAACAACAGTCGCTTTGTCTGATGAATATGAAAAAAAACTAATAACAAAAACAGAATACCCTACTAAAAATAATTTATAATTCATGATTATATCCCTTAGTTACCCGCTAATACATATCTTAATACTATATAATTAAGATATTAACGGCAATCAACATAAAGTCAATTGTTTAATAATTCATGAAAAACAAGCTTCAAATAAACGAAGCGCGACAAAACAGAATGTATCTTTAATGTCTTTAAACGGCTATTTTTTTACGGGCAAAATTTAATTTCAAAATGATTTTCTGTTATACTAACATTATTAAATATTAATACGTTGCTAATTACTATGTCTGATCAATTACCACCCTGCATAACTATAAAAGATTTAACTGTCATCTACAATTCAAAACCCGTAATATGGGATCTGGATCTTATTGTTCCTCAAGCAACTCTTTTGGGTATAATTGGGCCAAATGGAAGTGGAAAAACAACACTTTTAAAAACTATTATGGGTACAATAAAACCTATTGCAGGAACCATTACTATTCATCAAAACAATAAAACCCAAAATACTCAAAATATTGCCTATGTGCCACAAAAAAACTCCATAGATTGGACCTTTCCCGTTAATGTCTATGATGTCGTCATGATGGCAAGAACAGCCAAGCTTTACTGGTACCAACAAGCCCAAAAGAAAGATTATGAAATAGTTGACTGGGCCATTGAGCAAGTAAATATGTCTAATTTTAAAGATAAACATATTAGCGAATTGTCAGGAGGCCAACAACAACGTATATTTCTTGCACGAGCACTTGCGCAACAAGCCGATATCTTAATATTAGATGAACCATTTAATGGTATAGATTTAGCAACTGAACAATTAATTTTATCAGTCCTTAAGGGCTTAAAAGAATTAGGAAAAACGATCATTGTAGTACATCATGATTTAAACACGGTCCAAAAATATTTTGATTGGACATTTTTAATGAATATTAAGCATATTGCACTTGGTCCAACTAAAAATATTTTAACATCAGAAAATATCGAAAAAACCTTTCAAGCAAAATTTGATTGGAATATTCCTCTATGATTGAACATATAACTATGATTATGCTTGCAACTGGTTTTTTTGGAGCCGTTACGGGTATTATTGGATCTTGGCTACTACTTGAACAAAAAAGCCTCTTTGCTGATACGATCGCTCATGCTACTTTTCCAGGAATTACTTTAATTTTTTTAATAACACACAATCAAAGTCCAATTATATTTATGGCCGCAGCTCTTTTAGGTTGTCTTATTGCCGCTTTTTTAACTAAAAGTTTAAAACAGAATACTACACTTAAAAAAGATACTGTTTTGGGAGTAATTCTTGCTGCATCATTTGGTATCGGATCGATGCTTTTAAGTAAAATTCAACAACTCAATATTATTAATTCTAACTTAATCACAAAATATTTTCTTGGTAACGCTGCTACTATTATGCAAGAAGATTGTTTAATTATAATCATAATCAGTTTATTATCTTTATTAACTACACTGATATATAAAAGACAATATTGTATTATTATATTTGATTCAACATTTAGTAAAATTACACAAATTTCAAGACAATACATTTCAAAAATAATGCTCGTAATTACAACACTTACCATCACTACTGGACTTCAAATTGTTGGTATTATTCTCATGAGCTCACTTCTAATTAATCCTGCAGCAGCTGCCTATCAATGGACCAAAAGATTGACTAATATGATGATCCTTGCTGCTTTATTTGGATTTGCATCAACAAGCACAGGAATCTATATAAGCTCAAAATTATATCATGTACCACCTGGACCGATTATCATTATTATTGCAACAACAATCACCCTTTTATCAATATTACTAAGCCCACAAGGCATATTGACAACATGGTATACCGACAAGGTTCAAAAAAAAGAGCTCTCTTATGTACAATTATTATCCAGATTTTTACTATTTAATGAATTTAAAACTGATCCATTTTATGCTCATGATCTTATAACCCTTAAAATGATTGGTAAAGAAATTCCAACACACAAACTTCTTGAACTAGAACAACATGGGTTTATAACAACACCAAAAAAAAATTTTTGGGCACTCACCGCAAAAGGATTATGTCTACTTAAAAAACAAAAAGATATCCATACATGAATATTACCTTTTTATATTTACAACTTATTGCAACTACAATTTTTACGGCAATTGCATGCTGTATCCCTGGAACATTTTTAATATTACGAGGAACAAGCTTAATAAGTGATGCAATTAGCCATGCTATTTTTCTTGGTATAGTTATATCATTTCTTATATTTAAGCAACTTTATACCCCAATACTCTTTTTTGGGGGCACCATAACAGCACTTAGTACCATCTGGATCATTGAATATCTTATTAAAACACAAAAATTAAAGGCTGATGCAGTTATTGGGATTATATTTCCATTTCTATTTTCTATAGGTGCATTGCTCATAAATTTATATGCTCAAAATATTCATCTTGATATTGATGCTGTACTACTAGGAGAACTTGCATTTAGCCCTTTTTATCAAATTATATGGAGTGATATCTTAATTGGGTCATATGCTTTATGGACCATGGGAATAATATTAATTTTTAATTTATTTGCTTTATGGGTTTTATATAAAAAATTAATATTAAGCACTTTTGATCCAGAATTCGCACAATCATGCAAATATAATGTTCATAAAATTCATTGGATTTTAATGGTATTAACCTGCATTACAATTCTTGCAGCCTTCGAAGCAACGGGAGCAATACTTATTATTTCATTCATTATAATTCCGCCAGCTACAGCATACTTGGTAAGCAAATCCATAGACCATATGATTTTAATTGGTATTTTAATAAGCATATTAGGATCTATTTCAGGATGTTTATTTGCAAACTTAGCTCAAACATCTATCGCTGGATCTATTACAACGGTATACAGCATAATATTCTTCTTGGCTTATTTATACTTTATAAAAGCTAAACGTTTATATTAGCAGAATAGATTTTAAATTTTCTTAAAATACTTATCAAAAAGCAATTCTTCTTATATTTTATGCAATTCGAAATTTTATTAATAAATTGATTTAATAATATCAAAAAGATATTGTACTTTTTCACTTTAATCTAAATAAAAAAAACTAAATATATAAAATAGACCATATCTTTAAAAAATCTTGCATAGTTAGCTGTTGCGCTCGTTTAAGCAATAAGTCTTCTTCTAGCTTAGCAAGATTAAAATGTGATTGCTTTAAATTATTAAACAATGTCCTACGAGGCTGATGAAAACAAAGTTTTATAAATTTCCAAAACTCCTCTTCTTCAAGAATAGGAATAACATTTTTTTGGGGAATAAAATAAATAAGGCGAGAAAATACCTTGGGTGAAGGAAAAAATGCCTCCGGAGGAACTTTATCTAATAATTTCCAAGTAAAATAATGCTGAAAAAAGAGTGAAGTATAACCAAAATCACGTCCACCTGATTTTACAATTTTTTGCGCAACCTCCTCTTGAACCATGATCACACCCTCCTGAAACATTTCACGATATTTATACACTTTATACAAAATCGGAAATGTAACATGATAAGGTAAATTTGCTAATAAAACCCAAGGTCCTTGATCAATTAAAAGATCCCAATTTGCATCTAAAACATTTTGCTGAATCATAGTCAACCTACTATCAACGCCATATGTCTTTTCTACAAACGAAGCCCATTCAGGATCTATTTCAAAAACTTTTAATTGTTTACAAGGACCCTGTAGAATTGCTTGTGTCAAAATACCTTCACCACAGCCAATCTCCATAATGCTTATTTTTTTATCAACACGAACAGCTTCAATCATATGATCAATATATATATGATCCTTTAAAAAATTCTGTCCATGCTTTTTTTTAAGCTCTATTCCTTGGCGAATTGGTTTACGGTATGACATAATTTAATCCATCAATGCTTCTTTAAAGAATTCTATCTGTTCAAGTACTTTACCAGCACCTTCAACAACGCAAAGAAGTGGATTTTTTGCGATACGAACAGGAATTCCAGTTTCTTTAGCTAATAATTTATCAAGTCCCCTTAAAAGAGATCCACCGCCTGCCATAACAATGCCACGATCAACTAAATCTGATGCAAGCTCTGGTGGTGTATTTTCTAAAGCAACATGAACAACATCAACTATATTTGATATTGTTTCAAGAAGCGCTTCATTTACTTCAGCATCAGTCAAAGTTACTGTTTTAGGAACACCCGTAATCAAATCACGACCCTTAACATCTAAAGATTTACGCTCACCTTCAAGCATCACGGTCCCTATTTGCATTTTAACAACTTCTGCAGTGCGTTCTCCGATCAATAAATTATATTTACGCTTAACGTAAGATACAATTGCACGATCCATTTCATCTCCACCAATTCTAATTGAACGACAAAACACAATACCGCTCAATGTAATAACTGCAACTTCTGTAGTTCCACCACCAATATCAACAATCATGCTACAGTGTGGCTCATGAATAGGAAGTCCAGCACCGATCGCTGCTGCCATTGGCTCCATAATAGTCATAGGCTTATCGCGAGCTCCCGCCTGTTTTGCTGAATCTATAACTGCACGACGCTCTACTTGTGTAATTCCTGATGGAACCGCAATAACCATGCGCGGTGCAACCAATGTACGACGATTATTATGAACCTTACGGATAAAATAACGAAGCATACTTTCCGTTAATTCAAAGTCGGCAATAACTCCATCACGCATTGGTCGACAAGCTGTAATACTTTCTGGAGTTTTTCCCAACATCTCTTTTGCAGCTTTACCCGCAGCAAGAACTTTTTTAGTATTATTTTTTATAGCGACAACCGAAGGTTCATCAAGTACAATTCCCTTGTTTCTAACATAGATCAGCGTATTCGCCGTACCTAAATCAATTGCAATGTCATTTGAAAAAAGACTAAACCAATTTCGAGCTGGTAATATATTTTTAAATAAGTTTGAAGACATATTTTTTCTCGTGCTTAAAAATTAACCGTACAACCTAGTGCTACTTTATTTGTTTTTGCAAAACCTCTTCCAAATAGATGGTTCATAGGAACATCCCATACAAAATATGCAAAAGGTTTTGTTTTCCAATCTTTATCATGTGCCACATCATAAAATAATTTAAATGTAAAATATTCCTGAACCCATGATGAATAATAGGACATATTTCTAAAGTTTGCTTTTACATCTATATCATTTATTCGCGCTGAAAATCTATCATTTTCATGATAATTAATAGTATATTGAATTTGCGCTCCAAGTCCCGCACGAATATCTTCAAATACAAAATATGACGTAACACCAAAATTTGTACCTTGATCAACAGACACCGAACCAACCAATGGAGCAAACAATATTTGTTCTTTTCCGACAGGAATTCTTCCCTGAAAACAGGTATCAAGTCTCTGACTTAATCTTCCCATAATTCCAAATTTTAAATCATCTCGTAATTCAAATTCTGCACGAGGTGCGATAAACCATCCCCAACCAGAATATTGACTACCAAATCCAACAGAAGCTAAATTCCTTGGATCCCATTTTAATCCACAAGGAATAACAATTCCAGCCCAAACACCCCAATCTAACTTTCTAAACTTATATTTATATTCATACACATCATAAATATGTGCATACAAAACTATATCCCCAACACCTACTTGTTGAAACGAAGAGCTTGCCATATCTATCTCTTCATAAATTTTTTGTACGGTTTGATCAAAAACAATCTGATTTCCTGGTGATTGCAAATTCAATTTATCTACAGCCTGTTCAGCAGGAATAACATTTACAAAGGAATTTAATTTCATAACTAACATAGAAGCCCCAACCCCTATATGAGGCACAACTGGCACATAACCAGAAAGCATAGTTCCTTGTCCTTTTAAAGATGCTGGCATTAAAGCTTTGATCTCAGAAAGCCATTGCCAATCTTCTGGTATAGGATTTGCCTTTCCTGCTTTAACAATAGAATTTGCAACAGGAACTAAATCAAGCTCCCCGTAAAGTTCAGGAAATGTAATAACTTGCTCATTTTTATTTGCTCGTATTTGATACCTAAAAGCATCTCCACCTGTAATAAAAAAAACCTGCCCATCCATAAATGGTCTACGACTATCAGTTCCTGTATACAAATGATTAAACCATGGAAAATAACGATTATCCCAAACCATCGCTTCTAAAAAAGCGGTTTGAAATACCAAAATACCTAAATAAAATAACGAATTTCGCCATAATCTTGTTGCTACAATCACTTTTTATCCTCAGATCTTATGAAATTTTGATTCTCGAGTAGAATTGATATTTATTTTAAAACATTTTCATCTTTTTTAAAAATTCTTTTTTAAAAAAAATAAGATTGTTGTAATAAAAATTCAAATAAAAACTATTTTTAATTGAAAGAACATAAACAGTTTGTTATCTTTTACAGAGTATTTTTTATTTTTTAAAATACAAATTAATAAACAAGGGAGTTAACATGCTTGAAAATGTACAAGCTATTATTCTTGCTGGCGGCATATCTGAACGCTTTCATACAGGTAAAACAAAATTAATTGAAAAAATTTGTGGCACCGAAATGATTTTATACCCTATTAAACTTTTAAAAAATTTAGAAATACCCATAACGCTTGTTATTGGATATCAATATGAAAAAATAAAAAACATTATTCAAAAAAAATATCCATTTTGTAATTTTGTTCTTCAAAATGAACCCCTTGGAACAGGCCACGCCTTACAAATCACACAACACATTTGGTCTCAAAATCATATATTAATTATGCATGCAGATATTCCACTCTTAACAACTGAAGTTATTAATAAATTATACCGCAAACATATAAAATCTGATGCTGATATTAGTTTTATTACAGCTCATGTCGATGATGATTCAAATCAATCATCCCGCCTTATTATAAATAATAATACCATAAAGCTATCTGATGAATCTAACGAGGAACTTGATCCTTCGCATTGTTGCATTAGTGCAGGAATATACTTAATCAAAAGATCGTTTCTTGAAGCTAATGTTCACATACTCACCAAAGATGAAATAACAGGTGAAGTGTTCATACAAGAATTAGTTCAAATTGGCAGCGAACAACAAGCAAAAATAGTAACCCAACAGGTAAGCTTTGATACTGTCAGAAGCGTTGAAACTCTTGCTGACCTTTGGGCAATTGAACATATTCGTCGCTCAAATCTTATTCAATATTGGATGGATCATGGAGTACGCTTTGCAAATACTTTAAACATCATCATTGAAGAAAATGTCAAAATCGAGCCAGGAAGCTTTATCGATGCCGGTGTAATATTAACGGGTTATACTATAATAAAAAAAGGTTGCTCAATTGGCGCTTATACACAAATCAATGATAGCATGATTGAAGATGGCACCATTATTCCATCTAATATGATTATTAGTAACGCAATTATAACAAAACAGACCACACTACAACCATTTAGTCAATATCAAGGTAATACACAAAATGTTACATGCGGAATTACCTTCGCAACTCATAAAAAAAATATGCTTGAACAATAAAAAGGTTTCAATTCTATTGTTTGTATATTTTTTACATAAACCAATAATAACATCTAACGCGGTAACCTCTTGCACAAAAATAATATAACGAAATAAAATTTAGTTATTATTTTTGTCAGCTCATAAATGCATAAATCATTTGTGAGCTGACAAAAATAATGTCCTGTTTTAAAAAAAATATTTACAGACTTAAGGCGCTTAAAAATACTTAGACAATCTTAAAACCATTTTTCATCTGATCTGTTTTCAGTACAACTTGAAACAGTTGGTGGTTTATTAAAAAAGATTCTTCAGAAAGCAAAAATAATAAAAATATCTCTTGTTGTTAAAAGATTATTTATTTAAACTTAAAAAATACTCATGCCAATAATTTTTATAAAATTTTATGATTAGATTTATACATACAGCAGACATCCACTTTGGAATGGAAAATTACGGAAGAATTGATCCAATAACTGGTATTCATTCACGTTTACTTGATTTTAAAAAATCATTTGATACCTGTATTAATTATGCAATAGAAAACAATGTTGATCTATTTGTATTTGCTGGTGATGCATACAAAACTGCACATCCAACACCTACACAGCAAAAGCTACTACTTGATTCGTTCATGAAGTTATATCAAGCAAAGATTCCAGTTGTTATTGTTGTTGGTAATCACGACAATCCTTTAAGCTTTGGAAAAGCAAATGCTCTTGATATTTTTGCACATTTACCTATTGATGGATTTCATGTTTTTTCAAAACCGAATGCTATAAAGATAGATACTAAATCTGGTCCCATACAAATTGTTGGTATACCATGGCCTAATCGGCATAATTTAGCTATCAACACAAATCAAGCTATTACCAATGCAACTCAACTAACCGAACATATATCAAATTCTCTTGCCCATATCACACAGCAACTTGCTGAATCACTAGATCCGCAATTACCTTCCATTTTAGTTGGTCACTTAACTGTTAGCGCAGGAATATTTTCAGGATCTGAAAAACGTGCTGTTTATGGACAGGACCCAATACTCCTTCCGTCGCAATTAGCTATACTACCTTTTGATTATATAGCACTTGGCCACCTTCATCGTTTTCAAAATACTAATCCACAAGGAACAATTCCCGTGGTTTATGCTGGATCTATAGATCGAGTTGATTTTGGTGAACGCAAAGAAGAAAAAGGATTTTGTGATGTAACTATTCATCAAAAATATAAAACTACCTTTGAACACATCGTCATAAAAACTCGTCCCTTTATCCAGATAGATGTAATACTTCAGGAGGGCATTGATCAAACAGAACAGATTCTTCAAGAACTTAGCACATATCAAATTACAGATTCTATTCTTAAAATTACATATCAAATACCCAAATCAGAGCAAGATTTTGTTGATATAAAAAAAATACAACGCCATTGCCAAGACGTAATGTTTTTAGTGGGAATAATTCCTATACGAACATTACAAACTCGCACCCATCGTGATCTTTTAAAACAAGAAATGAATCTTGAAACACTATTAAGTACTTATTTTAATTCAAACGAGATATTAAAAAAACGCGCTCAGGTTCTAACAGAAAAGACACTTAAGCTCAATGAACTTGAAGAGATTTATAACACGAACACAGAAAGTGCTGATAGCTAAAATTTATTTATATTGAAAGCGGGATATAATTTTATTAGATTCTTTGATGAAAGAAACAGAACTTTGTGCATCCAAAGGTATTACAATTTCTGTTTCATTTTGATTCACAAGATGATCTAACAAAGATTGAATTGGTGTATTTTTAAAACTATCTTTATTAAAAAAATTAATATGCCACTCATAATTTCCCTTGTGCCTAAATCTAGCCAACCCTCTTCCGACAATTATTGTCGTATTGCCGACATGAAAAGAATCTTCATCGCAAGCCCAAAATCCGCACTCTTTAACTGCATAAATATCTGAAAGGAAAAGACCTAAAAGATGTCTAAATTTCTTTTTATTAACTTCTAAAGTTTGTCCTTTTGTACAATTAATAGAGGGATATTGGCCAAAAGTAACACTTATATACTCATGACTCTCTTTAAGTCTTTTTATAAAATCACCTTGAGACTCATGGTATAATCTAGCTACAGAAAATTTATTTAAAAAATCTTGTACATCATGTACTAATTCAGTTGGTGTTCTTAAAATTTCTCTAGATTCTTGACCAGGAGACAATATCACACTTGAAAGAGATAATACCATTATAATGTACAAATTTTTCATGATACCCATATATTTTATTCAAAGCTTATAAGACCCACATACTCCTGTACGGACTTATTGTAATCAGCAAGCATCCTTTCTAGTTTACCTCTATTCAGAATATCAACAATTGCAGTCTTTCGTTCTTCTAATGGAACTAAAGCCATTGGTGTATACTCAATAAGCTGATAAATTTCAAACGATCCATCTGCTTGAATAAGTTTGATATCTCCTTGTTTCATGTCTACTAAAAACTGCTTATCTAAAGGTATATCATCTGCAGAAACAATCAAAGGTTCTGACCATTCAATATCAGACTGTTTATCTTTATACTCCTTTTGTATCATCTCTTCAAGATCCTTTTTAAGCTGATCTTTAGTATCAACATCGTACCCAATACGAGTTCCTCTTATTTTATAAAATGCATCAACAAACTCTGGATTTTGATCGTAATATTCACAAATCTCTTCCTCCGTTGGAGCAAGCTGAGACTTAAATTTATAATGTAAAAAAAACTCATTATTGTATTGCGTTGTCAAAAAATCTAATCCTTCTTGATAAGTTCTTCCAAGTCCAGCAAATAAATCGGTTAAATCAGAATCTGAAAAATTATTCTGTTTTCTTATACCTTCAATATATTTTTTTGCAGCATCTGGCTCTATGGGTAACCTTTCTGCAATTATTTGCTCATTGACAATCTGCTTTTGAATCTGAGGATTAAGTTGCATAAACTTATTATCTATACCGCGCTTGAACGTTTCATCAGTATCTGTAAGCGGTATATTATTTTGTGGTCCACATATAACCACCTTTATTTGATCGATAAGAATATGTTCTGCCTGGAGTATTCCAGGCAGAACAATACATACAAATAATTTTTGTATATTAATTAACTTCATACTTTTGTTGTACCTAAATCTTGCTCTTCGTTACTTTCTTGTTCATTAGCAGAAACATCAGCCTGTTGTTGTGCGCGTTTTTTTGCTTCTTTATCATCAAAATATGCTTTATTTTCTACAACATTTAAGTCTTTTTTAAGCTGATCCATAATCTTTTCAGCTTGCTCAGTTTTACGCTCATCTTCAATCATTTTACGTAATCCTTGCTGAACCTGAGGAGATTTAAGATCATGATATTTTGCTTCTGTCTTTCCTGATGCAAATACTACCCAATATGCATCATCAGATACTTTTACCATTTGAATTGATGGAAACTTTTTAAGATCAAGAACGGATTTTTTTAAAGCTTCACTAAATGGACTTTTTTCATTAATTACTGACTGTCCAACATGATTTTTATGCTCTTCTGCAACTTTTTTAAATGTATCCATCTTTTTGATATCTTTTACTTTATCAAAAAAGTGTTGCGCTTTTGCTTTAGATTCAAAACGAACATACAATGTTTCAACACCACCAGCTGATTGCATTAAACCTGGCACCATATCTTTTTTTTCATGATAATAATTTTCAATATCACCATCAGAAACCTGTACAGGATGCGCATCATCAAAATGTTTCATAAAAAGCTGCATGTCCATTGCTTCATGCATATGTTTTTGTTGTTCTTTAAATTCAGGTGTATTTGAAATACCCTCTTTGTCAGCCCAAGCCTTCATTAACTGATACATAGATATACCACGGAAAATTAATTCGCGTTCAGCATTAGGCATAATCTGCAAAAACATTTCAATCTGTGGGTTTGCTTTACGAGCCATTTCTAATCTTTGTTCATATTCATCAGCTGTTAAAACAGGAACACCGTCAATAGACATTAAAACTTCACCTGAACCCAACGCAGTATCAGCCTTCTTGTCAGATTTTTTAAAAAATTCACAACCGCTAAAAAATAACCCTGAAATTAATAAAAATCCACAAAGTGCTAGTTGTTGATTATATGACTTCATACTTTTGAATCCTCTCGAAACTATGAATTAATGATATAATTGCTTACCCAAGCAAGATATCAAAATTAGCTGAAGTTGCAATAAATAGTTACACATAATTTTATTTTTTTTTACCACGATAAGCATTAAAAATCGATCCATAAACATCTGTCCAAGATCCATAAGATAAATTTGTACCATCTGGCATAATTGCATCACCAAAGCGTGCTTTATCTATATTTTTAGCTCCTTTAAAACGTGCGCCTTTTAAATTAGTTCCTGAAAAATCTGCCCACTTTATATCTGCCATATCAAAAATAACATTCTCTAAATTAGCCCCCTTAAAACTTGCTGAAACTAAATTAGTATTAAAAAAGTCAGACCCTGATAAATCTGTCGCTTGCCCTGGAATTTTAATTGTTCCAATTAAAGGAACAACATTGAGATCATTTTGAGAAAAATTAGCTCCACTCAATTCACCAGAAAATCTTGTATTCCTTAAAAGACTTCCAGCGCCACGAAAATCTACTCCCGAAGCAATTAAAGGAATATTATTTCGTGCTTTTTCAAGAATGCTTAAAACATATCGCTGATTATATGGATATATGCAAATTGATACAAAAAAAAACATACCTAAGATTCTTTTCATCGATAACCTCTGTTTAAAATAAATAAGCCAGTGCTGTATCTCAACACTGGCTTATTTATATCAAAAGAATAAAATTATCTACAACATTTTTTAGATTTTTTTCCAGAGCCACAAGCACAAGGCTCATTACGACCAATTTTATCCTCTTCGCGTTTAGAAGGGGTACTATCTTTCTCTGATTTACTATCATCAGCAGAGGTCATTTTCATCTCATTTAATTCACGCTCTCTGCGTTCAATCAATTTTTGCTGGTCAAATGCTTCAGGTTTTATATGGAATACATGACGAACAATATCGATTTTAATCTGTCTCATCATCTCTTCAAACATGCCAAAAGCTTCGCGCTTATATTCAATTAATGGATTTTTTTGTCCCCATCCCCGTAATCCAATTCCCTCTTTAAGGTTATCTATGTTAATCATATGCTGCTTCCAGGCCTGATCAATAGTTTCAAGCATAATCCATTTTTCAGCGCTTTCAATCATTTCTGGATCAATTTGACACTTATTATCTTGATACCAATTAAACAAATAGGTAACAAAATCCTTTTCAAATTCATCAATATTTACCAATGAAAATTTTGCAATATCAATACTCTTTGGATCAATATCTACATCCATAGCAAATGTATCAATAATTTTTTGACCATGAGTACGATCTATTTTTAAATCTTGACAATGCACAGCAATAATATCGCTTACTACATCAAAAATAAAATCATGTATGATACCATCAAAATGTTTTACATTTTGTAAAATATTTTGACGCAATGAATAAATAACTTTTCTGTGCTGATTAAGTACATCATCATATTCAATTAAATGCTTTCTAATTTCAAAGTTTTGCTTTTCAACCTTTTCTTGAGAATGTTCAATAAGTTTACTAACCGTTGTTGATTCAATCTGCTCATCCTCTTTCATACCAGCTTTTTGCATATAGCGCTTCATAGAATCGCCTGAAAATATCCTAATCAATTCATCTTCAAGTGAAATATAAAATCTTGATTCACCAGCATCACCCTGACGACCAGATCGACCACGAAGCTGATTGTCAATACGTCTACTTTCATGACGCTCTGTACCTAAAACATATAAACCGCCTGCTACAACTGAATCAGGATGAAGCTTAATATCTGTACCACGACCAGCCATATTAGTTGCGATAGTCACATGACCAGGTTGGCCTGCAAGAGTTATAATATCTGCCTCTCTTGCATGCTGCTTTGCATTAAGAACTTCATGAGGAATTCCTTCAGCGGCCAAAACTCTACTAAGAACCTCAGACTTTTCAACAGCAATTGTACCGATTAAAACAGGTTGACCTTTTACATGACGCTCTTTAACATCTTTTACTATCTCTTTATATTTTGCTCGTTCAGTTAAAAATATAAGATCATTTTTATCATCACGAATCATAGGTCTATTGGTAGGAATAGCTACTACGTCAAGATTATAAATTTTATGAAATTCTTCAGCTTCAGTCATAGCTGTACCAGTCATACCAGAAAGTCTTTTATACATTCTAAAGAAATTTTGCAACGTTATAGATGCAAGGGTTTGTGTTTCTTGTTCAATCTTAACACCCTCTTTTGCCTCAATTGCCTGATGAAGACCATCACTATAACGACGGCCTGACAAAATACGTCCTGTAAATTCATCAACAATTAAAACTTCGCCATCACGAAGAACATAATCAACATCAATTCTAAACAAAGTATTTGCGCGAAGAGCCTGCATAATATGATGCAATATATTAATGTTTTCAACTGCATATAAATTTTTAATATTCAAACGTGCTTCAACCTTATCATGGCCCTCTTCAGTTAGCTGCACCGAGCGAGCTTTTTCATCTACTTCGTAATCTTTACCCTTTTCCAAATTATATACAACACTTTGAGCCAACTTATAAAGATCAGATGAGCGATAAGCTGCTCCTGAAATAATCAATGGTGTTCGTGCTTCATCGATCAGAATAGAGTCACATTCATCAACAATTGCAAAATTAAGATCTCGTTGAACATAATCTTCATGACGAAACTTCATATTATCGCGAAGATAATCAAATCCTAATTCATTATTAGTTACATACAAAATATCTTTTTTATATTGTTCTTGGCGTTCATTGTCAGACATATCATGAGTAATAACACCAACGGTAAGCCCCAAAAATTCATACAGCGCTCTATTATTTTCAGAATCACGACGAGCAAGATAATCATTAACAGTAACCAAATGAGCACCCTTACCGGACAATGCATTTAAATAAAGAGCAAGGGTAGCAGTAAGAGTTTTCCCCTCTCCTGTTTTCATCTCAGCAACTTTACCTTGATGTAATACAATTGCGCCCATAATCTGTACATCAAAAGGACGCATTCCCAAAGTGCGCTTAGATGCTTCACGTGCAACAGCATATGCTTCAGGTAAAATATCATCCAAGTGCTTACCTTGCGCTAATAATGCTTTAAATTCTGATGTTTTATTTTTTAACTCTTCATCAGAAAGCTTTTCGATGAATGGCTCTAATGTATTTATTTTATTGACTAATGCTTGTAATTTTTGAACAGCACGATCATTTGCACTACCAAAAAACTTTGCTAAAAATTGTGTTATCATAATAAACCCTTACTATCCATCTCATTTACCGCAAAGCAACCATTGTAATTTGACGTCTTGCTTGTTCACCTTCTCTTCTAAATGAACAGTATTGTAAGTTGCATATTGTACAAAATGAATTCTCAATATTTATATTATGCTCAAGAATACCATATTTTTTTAAAATTTTCTGCAAAAACTGATTATTATTAAAATAACTTAAAGAGCCTTGTTGTAAGAAAGCATCTATTTTGCCAAATTTATTTTCAAATTTTTCAACAAAATCTTGCGAAACTTCATAACAACAACCTAAAGCGCTTGGCCCAAAAACTGCTTGTATATTTGAATAATCACTCTGATATTTTAAGTGCATAGCCTCTAAGGTTTTTTCAAGCACACCCAAAAAAGATCCTTTCCAACCAGCATGAACAATAGCTACTACTTGTCTTTCAGAATCGACCAAGATTAATGGAACACAATCAGCAGTAAGAACTATTAATCCTATGCCCTTTTGATTAGTTATTAAAAAATCTCCCTGATGCTCCAATAAACTTGATTTTTTCCAAGGATTACTTGCATCAATACACAAACCTACATCGGTATGAATTTGATCAAGAACTACCACTTGATTAAGATCATATTCTTTTAAAATAGATTCTAATTCAAAACTGTATTGTGACTTTCTAAAATCTTTTAAGCAAAGAGAACTAACTTTTTGTCCAAAATAAATTTTATAAAAATCACTATACTTATCATTCATCTTTGTTCATCAGCCGATTGTATTTTAAATTCTTTAGTTCTTAAATAAGCAGGAACCTCTAAGCCATCATCTGTAGATTCTAAAGATTCTGAAATTATCTTAACAGGTTGCTGCTCTTCATACAATTTTTTTTCTTCAACAAGAGGCACTGACATTGCAACCTTTTCTGCCTGAGCAACAGGTCTTGATTGAACTGAATCAAAGCCTGTTGCAATAACAGAAACAACCAACTCATCCCCCATGGTTGGATCAATAACTGAACCAACTATAACATGCGCATCTTTATTAGATTCATCATAAATCAAGTTAGCTGCATCATTAATTTCATGTAGCGAAAGATTTGACCCTGCGCAAACATTCAATAAAACTCCGCGCGCACTTTTAATATTCATGTTTTCAAGTAGCTCTGAATCAATAGCCCTTTTAGCAGCTTCAATTGCACGATTTTCTCCTGACGCGCTACCTGTCCCCATCATTGCCAACCCCATACCCTTCATAATTGTACAAAGATCTGCAAAATCTACGTTGATATGCCCAGAGCGAGAAATAATTGCAGATATACTCTTAACGCACTGAATTAATATTTTATTAATTATGTCAAATGCTTGAATCATAGATACAGTTCGATCGACCAACCCTAAAAGTTTTTCGTTAGGAACAACTATTAATGTATCTACTTCCTTTTTTAATGCCTCAAGTGACTGCTCAGCTACAATCATACGGCGCTTACCTTCAAAACTAAATGGCTTTGTTACAACCGCTATGGTCAAAATACCATGCTCCCTTAAAGCCTTGGCAACAACAGGTGCTCCACCTGAACCAGTTCCACCACCCATACCTGCGACAATAAAAACAATATCTGCATCAGCCAAATGCTCCATAATGCGACCAATATCTTCTTCTGTTGCTTTTTTTCCTACTTCAGGATTTGCCCCACAACCAAGACCCTTAGTTGTTTTAACTCCAAGCTGAATTTTATTAGGTGCTTCTGAAAGTTTTAATGCTTGCATATCAGAATTAGCAACTACAAAACTAACATCATCTAAACCTGACTGCATCATGCTATTTATTGTATTACCACCAGCACCACCAATACCAATGATTTTGATACGAACATTAGATGAATCATGCTGATTTTCATTAAAAACATCAAAATCTATCATTACTATTCCTTTAAATTAAAAAAACTTATCCACCCAAGACTTCATTCTCATAAATATTTTTTGAACCATCGGACCATCTAATCCATCAAGTCCGAATGCCCCTTGTTTTCGTAATGCATATTTTAAAAGGCCATATCCTGTTGCATAAATTGGACTTGATAAAGACTCTGAAAGCGCACAATCAACCCTTGGTTTTCCAAGCCTTATAGGCATACCAAGAACTTTTCTTGCTAATTCATCAATACCCTGAAGTAAAGATCCACCTCCAGTGATAACCAATCCTGATACCATCACGTGCGATAAGGATGCTTTTTTTATTTCTTCTTGAAGCATAATCAAAAGCTCTAATGCTCGAGCCTGTAAAATAAAAGTTGACTGCTTAATGTCTACATCATGTTGCATTGTTCCATGCACTGACTCAATAGTATATTTTTGATCATCTACTAAGGAGCTGTGCAATAATACTTTACCATGTTGACGCTTAAATAATTCCGCACCTTTTATAGTTGACTTAAGTCCAACAGCTAAATCTTTAGTAAAAAGATTACCTGCTATTGGAAATACTTTTGTATAACGAATACTTCCCTGTTGATACACAGCAAAATCTGATGTGCCACCACCAATATCAAGCATTCCTACTCCTAACATACGCTCATCATAGCTTAAAACGCCTTCAGCAGAAGCTAATTGTTCTAACACAATATCCTTAACAACAACCCCTGCAAGTTCGCAACATTTTATTAAATTTTGAATAGAAGATACTGCCCCAGTAATAACATGAACTACCGCTTCAAGCCTTACGCCATGTAAACCTAAAGGATTTGCAACTCGCTCTTTTCCGTCAACAATAAAGTATTGTGGTAATGCATGAAGAACTTTTTGGCCTTCCTCAATAGGCACAGCCTGAGCAACCGCCAAAACAGCTTGAATATCTGATTGAGTAACCTGAAACTTTTTAATCGGAACTGCTCCATGAGTATTAAACGAATGGATATGACTACCAGATATTCCGATATAAGCTGGGGTAACTGTACATCCAGCCATCAGCTCCGCCTCTTTAATTGCATACTTAATGGATTGAACAGTTCGAGCAATATCCACCACAACTCCACGTTCTAATCCATCTGAAGCCGCTTTACCTATACCTAAAACTTTGATACTATCTGTTCCGATTTTTTGTGCAATTAATACTGAGATTTTTGTAGTTCCTACATCAATTGCAGTTATAATCGAATGAAAAACATTAGCCATGCGCCCCCCCGAATCTTACAATAATTTGGTTTTTAAATCTTATGTCATATTCCACCATTGTTTTATTATTTTTTTTAAAACTTTGTTTTAATTTTTGATTATACAATTCATAACAATTTTGAAACAACTCTAAACTTGGAATTAAAGAAATAGAGACTAAAAATGCTATATTTTCATTAGTAATCGGTCTAAAAATTATTAGATCTTTATCCATCCACGAAATAGTATTATTTTTTGTAAGTTCTTGAGGCGTTTGATTAATAAAATCAATCATATCTTGATATTGATCATTTTTCTTAGAATATATTTTCGGCAATAATGCAATAATAGCAGAGTCTAGATTCTCTTTTTTAAAAGAAGCATGAGTATCAGAAATTATTAAGTCATTATTTAATAAAAAAATAGGTTTTACTGCTTGAGCATTAAAACAGATCGTATCTGCACTACAAATTTCTGCTTGCATTTCTTTAATCTCGGGAAATGTTTGCACTACTTTTTCTATAACCTGACTAGGATTTTGTGTTGATTGATGAAACTCCCGAATAAATTGAGTAATTTTTTTTTGTTGCTCAGAAGATAAGATAATATCTAAACTACATGAACATTGCATTGCAACCATATTCGAAATTTTTTTAACTGGCTGCATAAAAAACTTTATAGCCACAGCAACCAGTATGCTCATAATTACAATCCACCCTAATCTGTTCACAGCTTCCCCTTAAAGCCTACGCAACAAAAAACCTTTACTATTTTTCTAGTTTTTCTGAGATCTAAAAGTCAAGAATCCATGAAAATATATATTCATTACAATGTCTATATATCATAATGAATATGCAATAATCAATATCTATTCTAATTCTAATTTTTAATTCTACACCAATAATAATTTTTCATTTTTATTGACTCTGCATATATTAAAATGTCTTTTTTAGAATTACTCCAAAACTATAATTTAGCTATAATTTCATCAAGCAAATTACCATGCTTTTCATCAATCCATTTATAAAGTTCTTTTTTATATTCATTTTTAAGACGCTTGTACTCTTTACCATCTTTATCTGATTGCATTATTTCGCCACGCAAACTATGTATAGCTTGAGAGTATCCTTGCTGCAAAGAACTATTAACATGTTCGATAAGTTTCAAATTTTTATCAATAATATCAATAGCATTGGTAATAAACTTTGCAGCAGATGTTTTAGATGGCTCTTTTTCTATGCTATTTATAAAAGCTTTTTTCATCTCTTCATAATTAGTAGCGCCCTGAGCATACATAATTAAAGTAGCTAAATCTTTCTGATTAGAACTAATCCACTGATTAACAAACAAACGACGTACGTAAGAAAGTTCCTTTGATGCAGCACAACGTTTTAAAAATGCCTTAACTGGCAAGTTAAAATCTATGTCTTCATAAGTACAACCTTTGTCAATTTGCTCCACTTCTACTTTTTTTTCTAATAAAAAAACACGCCAAACCAAAAATGAAATAATACCTGTAAAAATAAACATAAGCAGAAATACAGTAAAAAATCTTTTATCTATCATACTACCTCCTACTCCTACATCACTTTATTTTAAATTTTTTTAAACTGAACTCCCATTAAAAATAATAAAATTCCAGCAGCAACTGATGCATTATATGAAATATCAGATCGTCGTTGTGGTAATAATACACGAGTCCCTGACGACAAGATATCCTTTGATATTCCAGATTCTTCATTGCCAATAACCAATACTGATGGAGCTTTATATGAAATTTGTGCTGCATTTTCACCTTGGCCTAAAGTTGCCAAGTAAATATGATACCCCTGCGCAACCAATTCTGACATAGCTAAGGATAATGTGGATGCTATATAAATGCGACTATGTTCAGCAAGCCCTGCAGATGCCTTAATCGCAGCAGCTGTCAAAGGTGCGCTACTTTTACCCGATAAGATGATACCATCTACCCCAGCACAATAAGCAGATCGAATAATTGCCCCAAGATTGCGAACATCTTGTATTCCATCCAAAACTACTAAAAATGGAAATTTTTTCGCGTCAAAAATCTTAGATTCAAATGGAAATGGTTGAACAACAGCAACAATTCCTTGATGTTCAGATGAACCGCATATATTTTCTAAGGTTATTCTATCAACATATTGAATTTGAACATATGATGGTAATACGCCTTGAATACGAGACCAGGATTTAATAAGTGGTTTAACTGTATATACCATAGAAACCTTACGTCGCTTTGCCGTTAAAAGCTCAAGCACGCTATGAACACCATATACTATATTTGCCTGATTAACAGATGTTTTTTTAACATGACCTTTTTTCATAATCAATGCCCCCAATAATAAAACTGTATGATATACCTTAGGGTATCAAACGATACTATCTTTTACTAGATTTTACCTTAAAAAATTTTAATATACTTTTTGTTATGTTAAAAATATTACTCTTGGTAATTTTATTATTTTTTTATATTCTTAAAATAATATTTTTTAAATAGGGGTTTTATGGATTATACGACATGGATAGAAATTAATAAAAATGCTCTTGAGCATAATGTTGCACAATATAAATTATGGCTTCCAGCAAAAACAGAGATTGCCGCAGTTGTAAAAGCAAATGCCTATGGACACGGGATACAGGCTATAGGAAAAATACTTCAGAGAAATAGCTCTATCAAGCGTTTTTGTGTTGCAAATTCACAAGAGGGGATTAATCTTAGAACACATGGCGTAACTAAACCTATACTTGTTTTAGGATTTATTAATACACCGCTTGAAACTATCGCCGAATATGACCTAGACTGCGTTGTGTCCAATTTAAAAATACTTCAAGATCTACAAAATCTCGGAAAAATTTTTAATAAAAAAATTAATGTTCATGTAAAAATTGATACAGGGCTTTCTCGCCTTGGCTTTCTGCCAAAAGATGTTCATGTAGCTCTTGATACTATTAAATACTTGCCCAATCTACATCTGCAAGGAATTTGGTCACACTTAACAGAGAGCTTCAATCAAGAATTAATTCATCAACAGGAAGAGGTCCTAAAACAGTTTTGGCAACCCAATATTCAAATACATATCGCAAATTCTAATGCTTGTCTGCTTACCAAATACCATTATGATTTTGCACGTATTGGGGCAGGAATTTATGGATATTTGCCCGAAGCAGATCCAAAAATACAACAACTACTACATCCCATAATCAACTTCAAAACTAAAATAATCAATATTAAAAAGATCCCAACTGGCTCAAGTGTTGGATACGGAAAAACAAACTATACAACAACAAAGCCTACAACGATAGCAACCCTTGGGATGGGGTATTACGAAGGACTTGACCCAGATCTTTTAGCAACAGGGAAAGTTCTAATTCATGGTCAATATGCACCCATTGTTGGAAGAATCAATATGAATTGTTTCATGGTCGATGTTACCCATATTCCACAAGCCGAACTTAATGCTACCGTAACTATTCTTGGCCAAGATGGAGATAAATATATTACTCCCTATGATTGGCGCATAGGAGCACAAAAAAATGTTCGAATTTTCTTAGCTCGCTTAAATAATGACCTACCAAGAATAATTGTTGAACAGCCTGTCATCAATATGCACGATAGCATTATTCATAATTCGCAAATCTTGCTATAAGGCTAAATTTTATTTCTTTAGGTTTTTTTATATTTTAATTTCGAAGATCCATTTGATGAGGATAAACTTTTCTTTTCAACCCATATACCATCTTCATTTTTCTCATATTTTTTTTTAACTGCTGACCAAGCAATCCGAAAAGCTATCTCTTCATCACCTGCATACTGTTCATAAGCACTATTAAATGCTTTTCTAAAAATAGTTTGAGCATGCTCTGGAAGTTTTTCTGAGATTTTATGTGAAAGATCTGAATTAGTAACATATGGCATATAGGTCTCCCCTTTTGAATATATATACATCTACCATAAGCTAATCAATTATAAAAAAAAATGGGACAATTTATTAAAAATTGCCCATTCCTTTGATCTGTACTTTAATAGATTTTTTAATCAGGCAGGTATAATTATTTTTTTCTAGTATCCAAACAATGCATAATATCATTATGAGTGATACGCAAACCTTCATCCTTGGTGTTAATTTTTTTAATAATATAAGCCTGTTTTAAATCATCAACAATTTTTTTAATATCAGCAAATGTGTACCCCTTTAATTGTTGAGCAATAAAACTCCATACAATTTTAGAATCAAAGAAATTTATAAAAGGCTTAATTAAAAATTTTAAAAAACTCTCTCTATCTTGCTCATTAGGAAGAGTAAACTGAATATGATGTTCCATGCGCCCACTGCGAAGAAGTGCTTCATCGATATTTTTAATTTTATTAGTTGCAGCAACAACAATAATTCCATCATTAACCTCTGAGCCAATCTCTTTTAATAATGCAGCAATCATCTGTTGCTCATTTGGCCCAGAACCCAATCTATCCCTAGATCCAACCGTAGCATCTATTTCATCAATAAACATTACAACAGACTTATTAACTTTATTGCGTCTACGACGAGCGCGAGCAAATAATTCTTCTGGTTTGCGATGACCACCTACATAACAATCTTGTAATTCAGAACCCTGAACATACATAAACTCTGCCCCAATCTTTTGAGCAAAAATAGATCCTACATATGTTTTACCCACACCAGGAGGACCATAAAATATAAAATTAGAGGTCTTATAGAGCCCAGCTTCTTTAAACTCTTTTTCATGCTGTATCATAAATAAAACATTTTCAAGATCCTGCGGCATGGACCCATAATAATCTTCTGGTTTAACCAAATATTTTTTCTGACTTTCCCAATATTGCTGATCTTCTGGACTTTCATATTGATCTTGTGGATTAATAGACAAACGACTGTTATTCGTTCTTTTATTTGAATCTTTTTTTGCTATTAAATCTGTATTTATGGCAGGAGGAATACCAGTTAAAAGAAAAAATGCGACGTTAAGTATTTTGTTAGAAATTGGCATGTCTATCCCAAAGACCTTTCGTATTTTTATCTAAAAAAATAGGAAGCTGTGCTTCTGCACAACTTCCTAATCTGTAACTAAAAATTAGTATAACGAATTTTATAAAAAACTACTAATCAGATTGGTTTATTTTCTTCGAAAAATTAAAAGTCCTAATCCAAAAATAATAAAACCAGATAAAAACAACGCTATATATGTTAACAAATTAAGCTTATGTTCGTGTGAAATCTGCTCCATTTTCTGTTGATGCTTAAATTCTTGCATTTTTGTATTAGCTATCTGCTTTTCATCTTGCATTTTTTGATTTGCTAACTGTTGAGACTTCATAGCATTTTCTTGATCAATACTTCTTAAAACAGCCTCTAAGCCCTCTGGATTATTCATAGCCATTTGAGCATAAACCTTTGAACGCTCTTTGCTGTAACCCATATCCCTAAATGTTTCGACATAATCTCTGAATTTTTTCTTTTTCTTGCAATGATTAACAATACTAGCAATTCCAAGACCCAAACAAGCACCAACTTCAACAGATGATGTCACAGGAGATGGTTCTACAACCAGAACTGAAATTGGTTGGTACGTATAACAACGAGCCTGTAAAGCCACAGATCCCTGTAATAGGGCTATCAATATCAAAAAAATATTCTTTTTATTTAGATTAATCATAAAAACCCCCATTTTCATATTTTTATATATAATATAATCTATCAAAATCGAAGTTTTCAGCAAAAGCCTGACCTGGTTCTCTACATATGAGACTTAATCATGCTATTTTCAATAATTTTAAATTCTTGAAAACTTAAGTAAAACAACCACTTATTTTATTTAGATAAAAACCAACGATTCATTACTCGCAACAGGCAATATCAAATTATATAAAATAGAAAACTTATTAAATTAGAATTAAGTATACGGTAAGCTTTTTACTAACATTCATAATTAAAAAATAAGGGGATGATTTTAAGCCATTCCCTTATTTTTTAATTAAAACATCTTTTTTAATATACCTATCAAACAATCGATCTCATCATCTGTATTATATACCGATATGCTTACTCGCACAGAGGAAGAACCTCCCATTTTGTCATGATACGGCTGCACACAGTGAAACCCTGCGCGAACAGCAATTCCATGCTGATTTAAAAATTCTGCTATATCATACGCATGATAGCGATCTGATGTAAAAGTAACTAAACAGCTATGCTCACCCTGCTCAGGCACAGGACTTAAAATTGTTATCCCTGGAAGCATTGAAACTGCAGCAGCAAGCTTGCAAACTAATTTAGTTTCATGTTCTTGAACTTGCGCAAAATTTATATTTTTTTGAATAAAATCAACTGCTGCTCCAAGACCAATAACCTGCGCAATAGCTTGAGTTCCCGGCTCAAAACAATATGGCATAGATTTAAATTCTGTAGATTCTGGTGTTACTGCATACACCATTCCGCCACCAAAATTACAAAGCTTACACTCCGGCAACAATGATTTTTTCATAAATAATACACCGACCCCAGTTGGACCAAATAATTTATGGCCTGAAAAAACAAAAAAGTCGCAATCTAAATCTTTAACATCAATTTTTTGATGCGCTATAGATTGTGCTCCATCAATTAAAACTTTTGCGCCAACTTGATGAGCTTGAGCAATCAATGATTTTACGTCATTAGCCATTCCCAATATGTTAGATTGATGAGTCAATGCAACAAATTTTGTTTTAGATGTTATATATTGTTTAAATGTTTCTACATCAACAACTCCACGCGCATTAAGCGGTACGCGTTTTAAAACAACCCCTGTTTGCTTTGCAAGTTGCTGCCAAGGAATAAAGTTTGCATTATGCTCAACTTCTGAAATAACTATTTCGTCACCTGCTTTAACATTATTTTCAACCCAAATATGAGCGGCTAAATTAATTGCGGATGTGGCACCGGCTGTAAATATTATTTCAGATGCGTCAGCATTAATAAATCGCGCAACCTTCATGCGAGAAAGCTCAAACATCTGTGTTGATTTTTCTGCAAATAGATATAATCCACGTCCAACATTAGCTCGATAAGTTTGATAATATTCAACAATTGCATCAATAACACTCTTAGGCATTTGTGCAGTAGAAGCAGAATCCAAATAGATAGTTGATTTATCATTTACAACGGTCTTAAAAATAGGAAATTGATCACGCACTGCATCAAAGTCCATTGAATGAGTATCCCAATAATGTAGATCTAAATCATCCAACCTAAGATCTCCCGATGATGAATCGCCACTGCGACAAAATACAATTGGCATAGTAACTAAATTTCGTAAATCAATAAATGTATCACCCGCTGCATTTTCAATATCCTTGGTCTTATAATATTCTCCACCATCATATATTCCAAACTCTTTGGCCTCATCTAACTTAAAAAATGATAAAATAATAATCCAAAATGATATTTCTTGAAATCTTTTCACCAAATTCCTTTTCTTTTTTACTTCACTCAGCCTACATTAATTATTTTTAAAAAATAAAATCAATAGTTTCAACAGCAAAATAATTAATAATTGATTATCAATCATTACTACATAAAAAATATTTTATTAAAAGATTTAAAGAACCACCCAATCAATGAATGGTTCTTTAAATTTAAAAAACTTAAAAAACTTAATCTTTTTTAAACCATGCATAATACATAAGTACAAAAACCAAAACTGTCCATACAACTATAATGCCAGCATTATATTCCTGAGTAACCGTAAAGCCAAATATATGCAAAGGCAGAAGTCCACTTCCTGATAAAAAAATATGACTCAGAACTTCATGTGCAGCAAAACCTGATAAAAATTTAAATACTTCTTTTTTATGATTCATAAAATCTCCTTTATAAAAACTAATCTTACTATAGGATATTTTTTTTATATTTTTCAATAGTAAAAAAAATCCACCCGCCAAGGAATGGATTTTTATATTAGAAATTTATTGATAACTACTCACGTAGTCTTTTTATCTGATTAAGAAACAGGTCATAATCATCTTGTGAAAACAAAACAAAATGAACCTCTTTTACATAATTCAACATTTTTAGCATTTCAATACAAGTTAACAATGCTATCCTAGAAGCTCTTTGCTTTGGAAAAGCATAAATAGCCGAACTTATAAATGGAAATGCGATAGAATTAAGAGTATACTCTTCTGCTATCTTTAATGAATTTTCATAAGCACTCTTAAGTAAAGTATCTTGTTCTTGTTGATTTGTAATAATTCTACAATCTGGACCAACGGCATGTATAATATGTCGAATACCACGTTTTTGTAAATTAAAACTATCTGTAATTCGAGCTTGACCAGCAGGACATGTAACCCTGCCCTTTTTTTTATACACATCACAAGCTTTTTGCAACTTATCCCATCCAGCTGCATTAAAAATAGCCCCACAAACTCCTGCTCCACCTGCTAAATCTTCATTTGCAGCATTTACGATAGCATCCGTAGTACTTTTAGTAATATCACCCTTATCTATGATTATTTTTTTATTACCAGGAAAATTAAAAACTTCCTTACAATAAGTATTATGAAATATTGCAAAAATAATTAAAAAATTAATTAATTTTTTCATATATACTCCTACAAACTAATTACTATAACTTATAGCAAAAAGTAACATTTATTATCTACAAAAACAACAGCTTGACCTAGTTCTATACAGATCTTCGATCTCATATAATTTTTTTTCTTTATAAGACAAGATGCTTTAAAAATTAAATACGCTTTTAAAAAGTTATTTTCTAAATCGAATTAAACAAATTGACTATCATACTTTACTATTACTCATTTCTTATAACAGATAGTATTTACAAATAGATATAAGCAGATCTGGGCACAGTAATAAATAAAAATAGGAACTATTTTCAAACTCTTTAAGCTAAAAACTAAGTCTGTTAAAATAGAAATAAAGTGATAAAGCAAAACAAGCCAAAATAAATAAATGCAATACGACATGTAAACTATTTGGTATTACATTATCCCCGCGAACAGGTAAAAAATGATGAGTATTTTTAAATTTTGAAAAAGATTTTTTATGTGCGATACTACTGCCAAAAAAATATGGCGCCCACCAAGATACTATGGCACCAGCAGTCAACCCGCTATAAAAACAAAGAATAACCAATAAACTTGAATCAAAATAAAACAAGGTCAAATATAATGGAATTGCCACACATAATGAATTTATAAGAGTGGAAAAAAGAATGCTCAATCTTGAATGATTTTTTCTAATAGCCTCAATATCATTAAATGGCGGAATTGAAATCCAATCATGAAATAACATAAAGCCAAGCAACACAACTTGAAAAGAAATAAATAATTTTAATAAAAATAATGAATAGATCATTATTGTTTTCCTTAATTTTGATAAATATCTATTGTTCTAATATAAATCCATTCATTATTTTTCACAATCAGATTTAAAATTTTTTCTTTAAAAAAGAGTCACGATTTTATGCACTTGAAACAGAAGGTCTACTTTTGGGACCTCTCGACTCTTTAAGTATCCCATAGATGCTAAACAATTGAAATTCCAACGTGGTCTTTTCCATTATAGAATCAATATATCAAGGCAATCTCATATTCATATTTTTAAATAGTAAACTAGATCTATTTTAAAATAATTTATGGCAATATTAATTCTTAATATGCAATTAATCAATCAATTTTTATATAAAAATCATAGACCCAATACTCTCTTTTAGTTAATTTTAAAAAACTTTATATTATGCATCAATTCCAAGATGCTTGCAATTTAAGCAAAATGATCAATAAGTCACTAAACTGATTTTACAAATCCCATCTTTTGATAAAATAATATAGCTGGCATATTATCACTATAAACTAAAAGCTTTAATAACGTACAACCATGAGATCCACAAAAAAACTCTGCTTCCTCAATTAATTTTCTGGCTAATCCCTTACCTTGATAACCTGGGTGGGTCGCTAATTGATCAATATATCCACAATCATCAACGATTCCAAATTTAATACAAGATGCAACTTTTTTTAAATTAGTATCATCTCTTAAGGTCAATATCTGATTTTCTGGCAATATCATAAAATGTCCAGCGTCAGCTATTATTTTTGGATTATCCCATAATTCACTCAATCCTTTGTCTGAAGGATCAGCGCTAAAGCTATCATAATGTGAAATAGTATATCCTTTTATTGCACATGGTTTTTTCGAAGATAAATGATTTATCTGCTTTTCCATCATAACTAATTGTTTTGGTGAAGCACCAATAAAGATGCTCTGTAATAAGAATTGTACAAAAAGCATATATTTCATAAATTCACCCTAATATTTACCTATCTCGTCACAATTAAATGGTTCAACCGTTAACATAGTTTTATTTTTCTCAGTATCCCTTATCCTAATTGAAATTCACCTCATAACTCTTTGGCATTAAGCCATGCAGAGCGCGACAAATCTTTACACACAAACAAAGATTATATTAAAACGATATCACAAACAAAAATTCAGAATAAATGTTTCTTATTTTTTTAATTTCGAAAAGAACCAGTTTTTAGTCGTTTACATGGAGGATTTTCAATATCTTTATACCTTTCAAAATCAATTAAATAGCTATAGAATAAAATCCAAATATTATATATAATGCTATATTTATTTCCTGCTAATCTTGTTTATTAAAGTATTGCCAAATAGCCAAAAACATCTTAGAAAAAAACAACTCTAATTCTTAAAAAAAATCCGCTTTATAAAAGCGGATTTTAAATTTTCAGTGGCGTCCCACACGAGCAAAGCCCGATGTATCTGCAAGCAAAGACGAAGCCTATTTTAGAACGATTTATACTAATTTTACAATTAATAAATAAGTTAATACCACTTTAATATGCACAGAAACTATTTTACTCTGTTTTTTGCAGCAATATTAAGTCTCTAGATTGACTGTTGCGTAAATAACCTGGTATAGCTATACATAAAGATACAAAACTTAAGCCAATCATAGCGGAAGCAATATAAGCAGGTATTAGACATTCAAAAAAATTAAGAATTAAAATAGCTCTTAAAGTTACTGTAACCATTAAGACTATTGCCCCAATAAAAAATCCTAAAGATACAAGGAGTAATTTTTTAAAAGGACTACTTAAAAGCTCTTTTGTATATATTGCATTTTCTAAAGAAGTAACCTTACCTTGCTTTTTAATTAATTTTTTAACCATTTTTCTATAACCATATTCTACAGCATAGTCCATAGCAGTTTTACCATGTTTATCAAGCTGGTTAATATTACTAAATCCTGATTTAAGAATAACCTTTACTGCCTGCCAGTTATTCATGATAACTGCTATATGTAAGATAGTCTGTCCTTCATTATTTCTATGAGCAAAATCAAAATTTTTCACAAAAATTGATTGTAAAGAATACGCATCTTTTTGTCGTATAGGATAAAATGCTTGATCTTTTTCTGTTGTTAAAATTTGCATGCTTACAAAGCATAATAAAATCATTTGAATATATTTCATAAAAATATCCCTAATTACCCTTTAATTCTTTAATAAAATTAAATTATTAAACTATACACCAACCAACATAATAATGCCAGAATATTGCTTTATGTCAAACAAAGTCGTTAAATACTTAAATAATAACATTTATTTCTTTAAGAACTTAAGCATAAATACCACCAAAGACGCTTCCCGATCGACTGATTTGCCATTTTATAAAAGATACTTTCTGTAGTGGTCGTACCAGCTAAAGCCTTAATGAAGGCTG
Organism: Candidatus Babelota bacterium; assembly: GCA_016183005.1. GTDB lineage: Bacteria > Babelota > Babeliae > Babelales > Chromulinivoraceae > JACPFN01. The sequence goes on from JACPFN010000003.1 coordinate 131,484, forward strand.
GCATCCCACATGAGCAAAGCCCGATGTAGCTGCAAGCAAAGACGGGGTCTATTTTAGAACGATTTATGGCAATTTCACTTCTTCGCCCGCAATTAATTTATCTGCTATTTGATTAAGTTCTTCGTAAGATCGTCTATTTTTAAAGCCAACAGACATTAGACTTAATTTTTGAAGTAATTCTAAAAAATTATTATCAAGATTCAGTAAATTTTGATAATACCGATCGATCCATTGTCCTATCGCTGTAACATGTTCTCTATCTTGTACTCTCTGTTTTAATTCTTTTCCAAGATTTTGCCGAAGAAGCAATTGCCTAACTTGATTTTTTGGTTGTCCATTATATGCATTATATATATCAATCCATTGTTCCTCTGCTATTAATTTATCTGCAAGGTAATTCAATTCTTCGTATAATAACTCAAATTGAGGATCATCTTCCATTGCATTTAAATCTTTTAGAAATTCTTGGAAATCGTCGTCTATTTCCAACATATGCTCATAGTACATATTATATGCCCAACGACCAATTGAAACTACGTCCACTTTTTGTTCAATTTTTTCTTTTAACTCTAATCCGCATTGTTTTCTGGTATATGCCATATCGACCCTTTATGTTGTCCAACTTATCTTAATGCGTAATTGAATGATATTGAGACATGCCCTCATTTCATTAACCATATTTGACTACACTCGATAACAAGTCTATTTTAAAATGATTTACAATAAATTTATTTCATCAGATACATTTACATTGATCCAACCTATATCATCTTGCGTAACAATAATATATCTGGGTCTAGTTTTAACAATTAGTTGCCAAGCTTCAATTAATTTAAACAAATTCTCTCTAGATTTAATTTTTAGTCCATTAATTTGATTTATGTCTACACATAAAAATCCATTTTCATCTTTGGTAGCATCTTCTTCAAGAAAATAATCATAGAGTTTAATATAATATTCTTTATTTTTATCACCATATTCTACATTCCATTCATCAGATAAACCAAATGAATATAATTTTGAAGAATTCTCATAATCGAATATATCTTTAAAGATACTAGATCTTATTGCATCAATAAACAATTCTAAATTATTAGTTGAAGCTTTACCTTCTTTTTTCACAATTGTATAATTTAAAAAAATTTCATCATCTTTTTTTGCAATTATTTTTTCTATAATCATTGTAAAATCCAATCTTTAGATATAAAAGAACTTTTGATATCCCAAGCATGTCCTATAGATTCTCGTCTCAAATAACTAATCATCTCTATACCATTTTCAAAGCGACTATATAATTTTTTATTTAAGCACGAATTAAAATCCCCTTTAAATTCAATTTTATATGGATTTGAAACAGCTTTCTTAATAACGTCAATAATATCCATCTTAGACCAATATTCTGGATAAAATGTTTTCTTAATGGGCGTTTTGCTATAAGGCAATAAAAATTCTGTATATACACAGTCATTTTTAACTACTTTTTTTAATACTTTAAGTAACCCTATATTTTCAAACTCTTTTAAATATTTAACTTCTTCAGCCTCAATCAACTTATCTGCTATTTGATTAAATTCTTTGTAAGATCGTTCAAATTGTTCATCTGTTTCCATAAACATCAAGGTATATACAATATTTTCTAAATGTTTATCTTCAAAATTATCTTCCATCCATAAGGTATAAGCCCAATGACCAATAAACACCTGGCTTTTACCATGCCGTAAATGAGCTTTTAGCTCTCTGCAAAAATTTATTTTCGTATATTTTCGATTTATATCTGACCGTAACAACTCGTCTATAATCTTATCTAATTGATCATAAGATAAAAAATATTCTGATCCATATTCCATAACAGCAATATCAAGTAAAATATCATAGAATCTATTATCAGATTCATCTATTTTTTGTTCATACATCTGATATGCCCAATGACCAATTTTAACCAGATCTTTTTCGGTTAAAATTTTA
>JACPFN010000008.1 GCA_016183005.1 Candidatus Babelota bacterium
AGTAGAACCAGTGTCGCCCGTTAATCCTGTCATGCCCGTTAGTCCAGTGTCACCGGTTAATCCAGTAGAACCAGTTAAACCTGTCATTCCCGTATTACCAGTCAACCCAGTTAATCCAGTAGAACCAGTCAGCCCCGTTAATCCAGTACTACCAGTATCACCTGTCAAACCAGTATCGCCAGTCATTCCTGTTAATCCCGTATCTCCCGTAAGCCCCGTTAATCCGGTTAATCCAGTAGAACCAGTATCACCAGTGAGCCCAGTCAATCCGGTCATACCAGTATCGCCTGTAAGACCTGTTAATCCAGTGAGTCCAGTATTACCAGTTAATCCAGTACTACCAGTATCACCTGTCAAACCAGTATCGCCTGTCATTCCTGTTAATCCCGTATCTCCCGTAAGACCTGTTAATCCAGTAGAACCAGTCAGCCCCGTTAATCCAGTAGAACCAGTGTCGCCAGTTAATCCGGTTAATCCAGTAGAACCAGTATCACCAGTAAGTCCAGTTAAACCTGTCAACCCGGTATCTCCAGTCAATCCGGTCATACCCGTAGATCCCGTATCGCCTGTCAAGCCAGTAGAACCAGTCAGCCCCGTTAATCCAGTGAGTCCAGTATTACCAGTTAATCCAGTACTACCAGTGTCACCCGTTAAACCAGTATCACCTGTAAGACCTGTTAAACCTGTATACCCAGTATCACCAGTCAACCCAGTTAATCCAGTACTACCAGTGTCACCGGTTAATCCTGTCATGCCCGTTAGTCCAGTGTCACCGGTTAATCCAGTAGAACCAGTTAAACCTGTCATTCCCGTATTACCAGTCAGCCCAGTACTACCAGTGTCACCGGTTAATCCTGTATCACCAGTAAGTCCAGTTAATCCTGTATCACCTGTAAGACCAGTTAATCCTGTCATACCCGTTAAACCAGTATCGCCTGTCATTCCCGTATCACCAGTCAGCCCCGTTAATCCAGTACTACCAGTGTCACCCGTTAAACCTGTCATTCCCGTATTACCAGTGATCCCAGTACTACCAGTGTCACCGGTTAATCCAGTATCACCAGTGAGCCCAGTCAATCCGGTCATACCAGTATCGCCTGTCATTCCTGTATCACCAGTCAGCCCCGTTAATCCAGTACTACCAGTGTCGCCCGTTAATCCTGTCATGCCCGTTAGTCCAGTGTCACCGGTTAATCCTGTCAATCCTGTATCACCTGTTAAACCAGTTAATCCAGTATTACCAGTTAAACCAGTATCACCGGTTAATCCGGTTGAACCAGTATCTCCTGTAAGTCCAGTAGTACCTGTACTTGCAGCACTTCCAGCTGGACCAGTAGCACCAGTATTACCCTGAGCCCCAGTTGCACCAGTATTACCTTGAGCCCCAGTTGCTCCCGTAACACCTTTAGGCAATCCACCAGCACCAAATCTTTGATCGTGTTGTATAAAACTAGGAGTAACCGCAGAAGGAACAGCTCTTGTATATTTCAGATCTTGATCGGTTATATCTAATTGTACTTGAAAAGCATCAACGTCTTCTATTTCATTTTTGCTTATGTCATTTGCAATAATAACAGCAAAAAAGAGCAAATTAATTGAAAAAATCAAAAAAAAATTTTTCTTAAAAAACATTACCGCTATCCCTTTTTATTGATTTTATCTTTGAAAAATTATTATTTTTGTAAATTATATATTACACTACAAGCTTTTTTTTTAGCGTCAATACAACATTCTTGAAATATAACTACACAAATAATAATATTTACACATAACAAGTGTTATAAAATATTTTTTTGACTCAAACAAGAAATAATTTAGTAATAATTATTTTACTAAATTATGTTAAAAACAACTCTACATCAAAGTAATATGATTTTATTAAAGTAAAAACATTAGATTAAAATTAAATTTCCAACTCAGTTAAATTCAAAGTAAACTGAGTTGGAAACTCTTACGAAAATTATAGATTTAATAGCTAAAATATATGAAAGATAAATAGATTCTTATAAATAAAAATGTGCAATTATCTTAGGTAAAGTATCTTTAAATTTTTCATCTCGATTACAACGTTGAATAATCTGTTTTGCTGTCATCCAATACCAATCACCAATTTCTTCACGATTCCAGTTTTTAGGCGCTTCTTCAAGCTCCATTTCGTAAATAGCTGAAAAACAAAAGGCTCCATGTTCATGTGGAGTCAATTTTCCTAAATATGTAAAAGTAGTTTGATGTAAATCGATACCTATTTCTTCATTAGTTTCACGAATCATGGCTTGATCATAAGTTTCACCAGCCTGAACATGTCCAACCACTGACCCATCAAGATGTCCTGGAAGTCTTTGAACCTTCATGCTACGACGAGGAATCCAAAATTGCCCATCTTTATTTTTAATAAACAACCAAACAGATCTCATCTGTGAACATAAATTATTTTGATATATATACGACCGTTCAAGAGTTTGTACAACGCAGTCATTATTATCTACCAAATCTAAACATTCTTCTTGATGCCCTATATTTTTTATTTCATCATTAATATTTAGATGTTTCATATAATCCCCCTACGCATATAATTTGTATAAATCACAAATTAATTCTATCTAATTATATACCTAAAATATATATCTAAAAAAATTTTCAAAGTAAATAGTATAAACTTTTTTAAAGCAAATCATTCTTTTACAACACGTCGCATCTTACCACCATCACTCGACATAATAAGACCACGAGATTCAAGTGTCTGCATAATTCTTGCTGAACGATTAAAGCCAATTCTAAATTTTCGTTGAATCATAGAAATAGAGACTTCATCGCAATCTTTAAGCATATCAACTACTTGCTGATATAACTCTTGATCCGTTTCATACAATGCATCATCAGATTGTTCTTGCGTAAAAAAATCCGAAATATCCAAAAAATTTGGTGTTTGCTGAGATTCGACATGAGATACCAAATATTCAATCTCATTATCTGAAACATATGCTCCATGAATACGACGCATATGAGGATCTTTTGCATCAATAAATAACATATCCCCTTTGCCCAAAAGTCGCTCTGCTCCAACTTCATCAAGAATAGTTCTTGAGTCAACTTTTGATGTTACCTTAAAAGAAATTCTATTCGGAAAATTAACTTTAATAAGACCCGTAATAACATCAACTGATGGACGCTGAGTTGCTACAATCATATGAATACCCGCCGCACGTGACATCTGTGCAAGACGTGCAATCATAGTCTCTATATCTTTTCCCGTTGTCATCATTAAATCTGCAAGTTCATCAATCATGAGAACAATAAATGGCATATGTTCAAGATCTGAACGCGTAGCTTCAAGCTTATGGTATTCAAAAATATTTTTTGCCCCAACCTTTGCCATCAAATCATAACGCTCTTCCATCGTCATAACTAACCATTTTAAAATAGGTAATGCTTTTTTAGGATCATTAACTACAGGAAATAATAAATGTGCAATTTTTTCATATGCAGTAAATTCTATTTGCTTAGGATCAATAATAATTAATTTTAAATGTTCAGGTTTTTTTGCACAAAGAAGAGAAACTAACATACAATTTAATGCTACAGATTTACCTGATCCTGTAGATCCAGCAATCAATAAATGAGGCATGCTTGCTAAATCAACTACAAAATGATTACCAGCCGTATCTTCACCCAAAATTAAAGGCAATGATCCTTTAAATTTTGTCCAAGAAGTACTATGAAAAATATCTGCTAATAACACAGGTGTTCTAATCTTATTTGAAACTTCAAAACCCACAACATCTTTGCCGGGAATTGGTGCAATGATACGAATGCTTAATGCCTGAAGTGCCATTGCAAGATCATCTTCTAATCCTAAAATCTTACTAAGCTTAACGGTATTATCAGGTTTATATTCAAACAACGTAATAACTGGCCCAGGATGAATTCGTACGACTTTTCCTTTAATTCCAAAGAGTTGCAACTTTTCTTCTAAAATTGCTGCTTGTTCTACAAACTCTTTTTCAGCCACATGCGTAATTTTTTGCTGTGGTCCTTTTGAAAGCATCTTTTCTATATCGGGTAAAAAATATTGTTTTTTTATCTGCTCCTCTTGCTGCTGATGTTTTTCAAATAATTTTTTCTGATCCGCAATAATTATTGCTTCTTTTTGCATTATATTTTCAAAATCATCATGCTTAGTCTTTATAGAACTATTCTGCTCTTGAAGCATTTTAAGAATCTGATCAACTTCAAGATCAATAGGTTCATCTTCACGTTCAAATTGTACCGTTGAAGATGATGAATCTTGAATCATAGTACCCTTGAGTAATCGATAACTCCATTGAAAAAAACTCCAAATACTCATACAAAGTGCAAAAATAAACCAAGCAAAACCACGTACAATTTTTGCAGGCATATTATCTATTTGCACACTATAATGAATAATCTTTTTTATACCTACAAATATCCAAGCTGTAAATCTTAAATGAACAAAACGAAGTAACAAAATAGATGCCGCAAAAAGAAGTGCGTATAAAATTATAATCTGTGCTGTAGGGTCAAATGATTTTAAAAGTTTAAGTCCATATATTCCAACTAAACCTCCATACCCACAAAAGTAAGACAACCCTATTTTATAATATGCACACAATACAGATAGAATAAAAAATGTTAATAATGCACCAATACAACGATCCAATTCATCATAAAAATTCTGTAATTTTGCTGCAAAGATAAATCCATATGCAAATAAAAATGGTACAACGTATGCCATAGAACCGAATAAATAGACTAAAATTGCTGCAAACGAAGAACCAAAATACCCTAAACTATTTTGACACGTACCCTGAGTTGCATAATACAAAATAGAAAGATCATTTGCTCTAAAACTCATCATCGAAATCATAGTTACAATAGAACAAACAATCATTAATACTGGTACAATCGATGCTGAAACATAATAATGTAAATACGCTATATATTTTTCCTTCATATGCCCCCCTTACACTAAAATTGAGATAATTATAGGCAAAATCATATAGAAACTAAAATACCAAATTTTATTTTGAACAATCATACGACCAACCCAACTAAATATTTTATAACTCAAATAAGTTAATGGTACCATACCAAGCAATACCCAAAAATTAAATACTTGATCTATATTTATATCATTGTGATAGATCAGCAAAGAAGATTTTATACAAGCTGCAACAACTAAAGGAAATTGAATTAAAAAAGAAAAAGCAAAAGAATTATATGCTGCATAACCTAAACAGCGTGCTGTTAAAAAAGTAATTGCAAATCTTGAAATTCCTGGAAGAAAAGCGATCGACTGTGCTACTGCAAAAACTATTGCTTGCCACCACACAAAATCTATTTTCTTACGACCTTGCGTAAATTGAGTAAAATATATCATTATAGCTGTCATTACAAAACCAAATGTTAAAAAATATCTATCTATATTTTGAATTTGAAAAATTTTAAATTTCCAAAAAATAAATGTGATAATATCAACGATCAAAATAAAAGAACAGGGCCAAAAAATTTTTTTATATGTTGTAATTTTAAAAAGATCTTGCAATGCGATTTGTTTACCAACTATAATCTCAGACCATGTTGTAAAAAAATACCATATCATAATTATTAATGCTGGACCATGAAGCAAAAAATTAATCTGTTCAATCTGTTCACTTGGTACTATATATCCTAATTTTTCATACCATCTTTGTACCAACAAAACATGTCCTGAACTACTAATAGGCAAACTTTCTGCCAAAATTTGTATTATCATCCACAATAACATTAAAAACACCTTAGAATTTTTTAATATTTATAATTTTATAAAAAACTTATACATAATTCATCAGTATAAAAACATATTTATCTTTTTACTATTTTAAAAAATTAACAATTAATAAAATTTTATTTTTCAGCAACTATTTAATCTATACATAAATATCACAAGGCCCGTCCAGATCAATAAATCTGGCTTTACAAAAAATAAATTAAAGTACTATACTAACAACAATTCTATAAATACAAATAAAAAAGGAGACTGATAAAAAGAATATAATCATAAGTACTGTTCTCGTACAAAAAGACACAAAAAAAATTTTTTCTACCATGAACTCATGTAAGGAAATTATATGAATTATAAACTTAAAAAATTCATATCCGCAGCAATTTTATTTTCTTCATTTGCTGCAATAAGTGATGATAATTGTTCATCTTGTTCAACCTGTCCAAGTACTTGCGCACAAGGTCAAAACACTTGGCAGCCACATGCCTTTTCTGCAAGTATGGGCCGAGAAGCCTTAATAAATAAACATGCTTGGGTACCAACAGATAACGAAGAAAGCTGGCATGGCACCGTAGCTGTATCAGGAGAATTTCAAAAATCCTTTACAAAATGTTGCGGCGAAACAGTATCATGTTGCGACTTTGTAGGATCACTCCCATTCTGGAGTAAAAATGAAAATGGTCAACCAACCTACTCAAATGCTATGAGATTTGGTGATGGCACAACAGAAACTGTTGATCTTGATGCTTATCAAGTTGGTATGGGACAAGTAGCAAATTCAGGAAACATGGTCTTAAGTCCAAGCATATACCAAGCTGGTGCTGACTTTTTCCTCTATATCGGTGCTCATAAAGTAGAACGCGGATTCTTCTTTAAAGCACATGGCCCTGTTGGTGTAATCAATGTAAATCCTTGCTTTACATTCTCAGATGACGTTGTAGCTGGCGTATATCCAGCTGGAGCACTTAATTCAAGCGCAACTGAAGAAATAGCTGCACCCAATGCTAATCTAGGTGACGCATTTTCAAATCCAAAAGCTGCTAATTTTCTTAAACCTATGAACTTTGGATTAATCTGTGGAAATCGTACCTCTTCAGCAAAATTTGGTGATCCAGAATTTACACTTGGTTATAACGTGTACGCTGATGAACGAAAACACTTAGGTCTTGGTATTCGCTTTGCTGCTCCAACTGGAAACAAAGCTCAAGCAATATATATGCTTGAACCAATCTTTGGACGAGATGGACACTGGGCAGCTGGTGCTGAAATTATAAGTCACTGGAGATTCTGGGAATCAGATACTTGTACCGATAGATATATGAGCTTTATGTTCGATGGGTCAATTTTACACCTGTTTAATTCAAAAACTATGCGCTCATTTGATTTAAAAAATAATGGCGCTGGTTCAAAATATTTACTCGTTGCTAAATTTGATAGTACATCAGATAACGCGACATTCCAAAATGAAATAACCAATGCCATTAATATTACTACATTAAACATTACATCATCTTTTGCAGTTGAAGGAAATTTTGCTGCACTTATTGATTTTCACTGGGATAACTGGAGCCTTGCTCTTGGTTATGAAGGCTGGGGAAGATCTTGTGAACAGTTAGGTGTTGATTGTTCATGTCCTGGATCAGTCGATTTCAATGAGTACGCTGTTGTTGGACGCCAAGAACAGGTAATCATTTCAGGTTATAATGAAATATCCCTTTGTGAACCAAGTGCAACAATAGGTAAAGTTCAACCTTTACAACATACCGTAGATGCAAACAAAGGAATCGTTGATGCAAGTAAATCAAAAAATCGTATTCCTTCAGCTATCGATGAAGCCTTAGATATGGAAGGCCAAGTTGCTCGTGCTGTATACACAAACAAGCCATTTGTACAAATGCAATATACTTGGCTTGATTCAGACTATAAACCATATCTTGCTCTTTATGGTGGCGCAGAAATCCCAGTTGGAAGTCACAGCAAAAATAGTGCTGTAAAATTCTGGAATATTGGCGCTCAAGGTGGAATAGCCTTCTAAGTATTTAAGATTATTTTATTGAGATATTGTAATATATTTAAAATCAATACTCAGCCAAAAACAACACAACCCGTCATTTAAAATTTTAAATGACGGGTTATTTTACAATCTATGTATCATTAATTTATAAATAATATTAATCGTCTTCGATATCAAAATCAGAAGATTTCTCGTTTATTAAATCTGCTTCATATAAATTTTTAAATTTTGATTGTTCTAAATTTTTTTCAACAGATTGTTGCATAGTATCTGTAGATGTATTCGCTTGAATTTCAAGCTCTGATTCTTTTAAATATTGAGAAATTCCTTGAAAATCTTTAAGAGTTTGAACTTGATAATATTCCTTGTCCGGATATACCTCTTTAAACCATTCAATAAGCTGATCTCCTGGTCCTATGCTCATGATAATATCACACCCTTGAAAACCCTGAATTACTTCATGCCACTCAATACGATGATTGATTTTTCTCATGATTGAAGACTCTAACGCGTCAGGAGTGGTTACATAAACACCATCAACATTAGTTATTAAAGGAACTTGAAGCGGAGCAAATTTAATTTTATGATAATACAATTTTAATTGCTCAACGATCTGATCTACCAAATTACTTTGCATGCCATATTCAGGACCAATAATTCGAACTTTACGAATAACATTTTTAATACAATGCTCTTGAACCTTTTCAAGAACATCAATATGTCCTGCTATATAAAATGCATGCTGAGTGTTTTGCGCAGACACATAAGCAACCTTCGTCTTAGTCGATTTTTTTTCACAAAGCTTTTCAATATCTTCAAGAGTAAATTCACGCACAATGCGCAAACAATCATAAGATTTATCTTGTATAAATTCATAATAAAATTGTGAATATTTATTTAAAATATAAAAACTATCGACAAATGATAATGATCGAGTTGCATAAGCTGCTGCATATTCGCCTATGCCATAACCAGCTACAAAATCAGGTCGTAAACCCTGCTTATATAAAATTTCATATAAAGAGACTTCAAAAAGAAAAATAGCTAAATAGCCATTACGAATAGAAAAGATTTCTTCATCCGATGAAGCAAAAAGAAGTTTTACAAAATTAATATCACACGACGCAGAAGCTTGTTCAAAAAATTCTTGAACTATACGATGATGATCATATAAATCTTTGCACATCCCTATATACTGCTGCCCATATCCCGGGAACACTATTCCGATACGCTTGGTTGACATACTCCCCCCAACCCTTCACGAATCTTTCTTACATTTCGGCAATTACCATTGATATTCGTTTTTGAACCTCTTGTTTACCCAAAATTGCCATCATTTCAAAAACTGATGGCCCAGATACGGCACCTATCATGGCAAATCGCAAAAGTTGTGTAATATCAGACATTTTATAATCATTCAGTTTACAAAATGCTTTTACTTTTTCCTGTATCTTATTTTTTTCAAACTCAAGGTTTCCAAACTCTTGTTGTAATAACTGTAAAATAATCACTGCATCTTTTGCAATCAATTTTTTTAAATTTTCCCAATCATATGCTACAGGAAGGAAATATACCTTAAGAATATAATCATAAAGTTCTTTTAATGTAGCAACTCTGTCCTGATACAAAGCAATACAAGCAGCTCGTTGAACATCAGTCCAATCAGAAGTAATTGCCTTTAGATCTTTTTCAAGATCATTTTTTATAATATTTAAAATCTCTTCTACTGTTAATTTTTTAATATAAGAAGCATTAACCCATTTTAATTTTTCAATATCAAATTTAGCACCACTTGCATGAATATGATCTAATGAAAAATATTCAATCATCTCTTCTTGAGAAAAAATCTCTTGATCTCCATGAGCCCAACCTAAACGAACTAAGTAATTACAAAGAGCTGATGAAAGATACCCTTCCTTTTTATATTCAACAACTGAAGTTGCTCCATCGCGCTTACTTAATTTTTGCCCAGACGGTCCCAAAATAAGAGGAATATGAGCAAAAATAGGAATACTATGTCCTAGAGCTTGATATAAAAGAATTTGCTTAGGAGTATTGAACAAATGTTCTTCTCCGCGAATAATGTGAGTAATTTGCATTTCCTGATCATCAATAACTACAGCAAAATTATAGGTTACGGTACCATCTGATCTTAAAATAACATAATCGTCAATTTGCTCTGAAGGAATAGATACAGCACCTTTAATTTTATCTTCAAAAATAAATTCTGGTGTATCTATAACGACTTTAAATCGTATCACGTAAGGCTTGCCTTCATGATCAACTGAATGCTCGAACTTTCGACATGTACGATCGTACTGATAATTTTTTCCAGCAGCTTCTGCTCGTTCCCGTTTTTTTTGTAACTCTTCCTGTGTACAAAAACATTTATAAGCCTTACCTGCAGATACTAAATCATCTGCAACTTTCTTATAAATATCAAGACGTGCCGATTGATGCATTACTAAATCATCGGTCACTATTCCTGACCATTTTAAACTTTCCATTAATGATGCTTCATACTCTTTAGTTGAACGTACAAAATCAGTATCTTCAATACGTATTAAAAAAGCACCTTTGTAATGACGTGCAAATAACCAATTAAATAAGGCTGTTCGAAGTGAACCAATATGAAGATGACCTGTTGGAGATGGAGCAAAACGAACACGAACGGGAGAATTATTTTGAATTTTCATAAAATTTGTACGCTTACCGAATTATTTATCAGAAACCAAGCCTAATTTTTCTTGCGCAAGTTTAACCCATAGGGATTGAATAAGCGCAGAACCATCATTACTATCAGCTAAATTCTTTAAAATATTTTGTGCTTTTACAATATCATTGTGCGCTAAAAAATATAACCCTAAAATATATTGTGCTTCTTGTTGCAATACACTCGTTGTATCATTTGCTAACTGCTGTAAAGCTTTAAAAGAATCCTCTTTTGTTTTTGCATCTTGAGAATCTAATCCCATTTTGATACGTTTCATATAAAACAAACTACCGATAGAACTTTTTTTGTCGATACCAGCAAGAGCCTGGTCTAAAAGTTGCAATGACTGATTATAATCCTGACTTTGTTTAAAAACAATCTCTGACTTCAAAGCCAAGAAATATGGCGCTAAATATGATCCTATATGTTCTTGATATAATGCATCAAGCAAATTTAATGTATCATTATAAACTTGATAAATTTTTTCTTTGTCTTTAATTGGATTTAATGATTGAACGGTCTGTTCATCCTGTTCTATAGAAATTATAAGTTCTGAAAATGCATCAAATGCTTTTTCTTCTCTGCGCTTGGTATACCAACTATTTAAAAAATATCCGCCAACCAAAATAAATAATAATGTCATACCGATGGTAAATTCTTTAACATATTTAGCAGAATATTGTTCAGAAAGATTTTGATAATATGATACAATATTTTTCTTAGCTTTTGCATACATACTCATACTAAATTCCTATCCTTTGTATTCCTAAAATTTATAGGAAATATTAATCTCGTTATAAAGGTTTTTTCAATTATAACAAAGTTACCACATACCCTAAAAAATTCAATAAAATGGGCATTAAATCTTTATATCAAATAGATACCATAACCTTATTACAAAATTCATAGAGCAGTAACTATCAAGTTTTACCAATTAATTAATTGGTAAAATGAAATTTGATTGTTTTTTAAAATTACTCATTCTTAAAATTACTCAATTGAAGAGCAAAATTTGGAACAAGCAGTAGATCCAATCTTTGGAGTAATTCTTCCAGGCTACCAACTCCAAAAAATCTTTTTTTAACCCATGCCTTTTCCTGCATAATTCCTTTTTTACAACAGTAATCCCGATATATAAAACCAACATCTGACATTATGCTACATACTGCACCCTCATATTCTAAAGAAGGACAGATTTCTACCCTAACATATATCCCCATTTTTCTTAGCATATCAAGTCGACGATTTATTTCTTCTACAAGCCTAGAAGGATTTTTATCTGCAATTATTTCTCGGTTTAGTGAATCTAGCAAAATTTCCGAAAAAGCAACTTTATTTTCAAAAACGTTTTTCAAAACTGCGTCACAATCTTCGCTTGCGCATTTAATTTTTTCAGCAAATATTTTTTGCGCTTCAAGATCTCTTTTATTGCTTTCAGCCAACATTTTAAGAAAGCTTTGCTCTCTTTCAGCCAACGCTTCAAGATCTCTTTTCTCGCTTTCAGCAATAAGTAATTGTCTTTCGCGATGTTTTGCTTCACATTGTTGTGCATAGCTTATCCCATCTATATGATCTAATCTTCTAAACGCGGAAGCTAAACTAGGAACAAATTTACGCACAGTACTATCACTACAATAATTAGATATAAACAACGAAGAAAAAATAAAAAAATATGTCTTTTGAGATAACATAAAGCCCCTATATAATAAATCTATTTTAATTTTTTTCTAAAATATATTTAGCCCTTACAGCATCAAACTTAAAATACAATAAAAGTGGCAATCCAAGGTAGGGTTGCCACTTTTATTGTATTTTTATAATCTCGATTAAGCTTCTTGAGAACCTTGTGCATGTTCAGCTTGAGCTGACTTCATCTTTGATTCTTGACGAGCTTGTGCTACTTGAGCTTTTTGGCTGCGCTTTGCACGACGATCTTCTTTAGTTTCAAGAACCTTTACGCCTTTGTAATATCCACTTACTAAGCAAACAGTATGAGGCATAATTGGTGTGCCACTATTTGGACACTTAGTAAATGTTTTTACCTCTAAACCTTTATTAGCTGATCTTGAATCACGACGAGATCGAGATGATTTACGTTTGGGACATGGCATACTAAATTCCTGATTGTTATAATATTTTTTAAAAATTTGAATATTGCATTACGATAATTACAGTGTACAAAAAAAAGGCCTAAAAAGCAAAAAATTCTATTCACCCATTCAAATAACCGAACTGACATTTTCCTTTTACCGGATATCCATCCTGCTGCCATGCAAATATTCCTCCATCAAGAACCTGTACATCGACAAATCCAAGATTCTTAATGATTTCATAAGCATGTCGACTCAATGCACAATCTTTTCCAGCACAATAAATAATAATTTTTCTATTACGAGGCCACTTCTGACTATTTTTTAACTTTTTATAAAGAATATGTATGGGAATATTAATAGAATTGACAATGGTACAATCTTGGCAAATATATCGAGGCAGAACATTAATTAAATACCAACGAGATTCATCTTTATCCGACAAACAATCAATATGATCAGCCACCTCTTTACATGAAACGTACGACACAGAGGCATTATTAACCATAAAAATAGAGCTTGCTGCCAAAATTCCTAAAAATATTGCTTTAATTTTCATACTCCCCCTCGCTTCTTATAAATTTATGCCCCATGCTATCAAAAAAAAAATAACAAGCTCAAGAATTACTCATCTTAAAGACCAAAAACCCATACTATCCTGCATAACAAGGCCCTCAAGGCTTAAAGAAAAGAGTAAATTTTGAACGGCTACCAAATCTATATCAACTTTTTGCATTATATGATCCGCAGACATTGGCCTAATCAATATATCAAGAATTAACCGCTCTAAAGATCCCTGTTGATACCGTGTAGGTACAATATGATCAGAGATTTTCTGAGAAAACATAGTTAATTGCTCATTATTTTTTATAGATTCACCAACACCTGAACACAATAATCCAAATCCAGCCAAAATATCCTCTGAACTAGCGACTAATTGAGCTCCCTGCTTAATCAGTTCATGACAACCAGCGCTTAATGGATCAAACAATGATCCAGGAACAGCAAAAACTTCTCGTCCCTGATCAAGAGCTTGCTGTGCGGTTATCAATGCACCACTTTTTAGTGCTGCTTGCACAACAAGACATCCCAAAGATAAACCAGAAATAATTCTGTTACGTATCGGAAATGTCGTAAGATCCGGCTTTCTGCCCATAGGAAAACAACTAACAATCAAACTATTTTCATATAAAATTCTCTCAAAAAGATCTTTATTGGTTGGAGGATATTGATGACAAAGTCCTGATCCAACTACCACAATTGTTGATTTCTTAAGATTTAAAGCAAGCTCATGAGCATATCGATCGGCACCAATTGCACCTCCACTAACAACTATCCAGCCTTCCTGTATCATCGGACCAACTATTTGCGCAAGAGCATCTTTAGTATATAAACGCGCCTTACGAGCCCCCACGCACGCAATCATTTTGTCATGCTTCAAAAGAGCTACATTACCCTGACAATACAAAATAACCGGTGGCACATGAATTTCAGACAAAAGTCTACTATATTCAAAGCACCAATATGTTACTATTTCAACCTGATGCTTTTCAATTAAATCAAGCTCTTGCTCAAGCAAGAGCTTATCAGCAAGCCCATTAACTAAAATTTGAGACTTGCTTTCAGAAAAACCTAAAGATATAAAATCTGCAACTGAATATCCATACAAATTCTGTAAATTTTGTAAGCCAACTAAGTCAACAAGCTTTAATATAAGCAACGGTCCAATGTTAGAAATAAGATTAAGATGTAAAATGATTGATTTGAAATTAGTGTTCATAAGTAATTCATATGTATATAGATAAAAAAGAGAAACATGAATACACTTCTCTTTTTTACCTAAATAATTCTATATAATATTAAGTATTGTTAATAAAAAATCAGTTTTTCCACATGAAAAGCAATGGAATAACTAAATTAAAAATGTAACAAAATTAATACAAATCTAAATTCTAGTTCTCGTTATTTTTAATCTCTTGTTGTTTTATCTACATTAGAAAATTGTAATCGCGCTTCTGCAATCTCTTTTTCTGTAGGATATAGTTTATTCGATTGATCTATATTATCAGAATCAACAACGGTAATCTTAATTATATTACCATTATTTAAAACATGTGTTCCATATTCACCATTCTTGATTTTTTTTCTAATCTCTTGATCAAGCTCCTCTGGATCCATAGTACCATTCTGCAACTTAACTAAGGTGAAACCGATACATTTTTGTACATCATCATTAGACGGTAAAGAGATCTTATCTGCTCGATTCATAAAAAATATATTTTGCCGAGAATCTTTATTTTTAGGATATTGAACAAAACAGATTTTTCCTTCTTCTAATTCTCGACCCATATTTCTAAGATGCTCTATCAACTCTTCTGAAAGAAACTCTTTTGCTGCATTAATTCTATCAATAACTATATTTTCATATGCGGCAGATACATAAGAAGCAAAACTATTTTCTTTTTTGTTAAAATCGTAAAATTCTACGCCAAATCCCAATTTACAGCCTAACTGCAAAAATCTATACCTCAGACAACCTAAATAAGATAATTTATGATTCGGCTTGCTTGCTAAATATCCAACATAAAACAGATTTGGACCAGAACCAACATTTTTTGATGTCCATGACTTAATGAATGAATGCTTCTCAAAAAGTCCGTAACTTTCCTTCTCTTCTTCAGCTATTACACTCAAGAAATTAAATACTAAAAATATTCTCAATGTTTTTTTCATAATGAACCCCTACAATTTTAAAAAAGAGCAGCATTTACGATGCCACTCTTTTTTATCTACATATATCTTTTAATTTTATTCCTGTACGTCACCCGATTCAAAATCTCCGGCGCTGTCACCACCTTGAGAGCTTATAGCTTCTTCAAAGTTTACCTCAAATGCTACAACCGATGACAACTCTTGATCTGAATCAAGTCTGATAAGACGAACGCCTTGCGCCTGACGGCCCATAGTGCGAACCTCTTTAGGCGAAATTCTAATAATTTTTCCTGTTTTATCAATCAAAAGTATCTCAGAATTTTCACCAACTTTTACAAGACCAATCACATCACCGTTACGATCCCCGGTTGGAATTGTTCTAACACCCACTCCACCGCGATGAGCAACACGAAAATCTTCAATTTTTGTTCGTTTACCATATCCACGAGCTGTTGCAAATAATAAATCACGATCATCAGAAATAACTTCCATTCCTACAACTTCATCACCCTTACGTAGACGAATTCCTCTAACGCCCGCAGCTTGACGCCCCATAGAGCGAACTTCTGGCGCCTGGAACCGAATACCCTGACCAAGCTTAGTTGCAATGACAACGGAATCCGCATCGGCACAAACAGCACAGAATACTAATTGATCACCATCATTAAGACCCAATGCTCGAATACCGGTACAACGAATCTTAATAAAGCTTTGACCCAAAGTACGTTTTACGCTTCCATCTTTTGTTACCATAATGATATACTTGTCAGCTATATTTGCAGAATCAAGAAGCTTTACTATGTATTCACCATCCTGAAGTGGAAGCAAATTAACAAGTGCACGACCTTTTGCTATTCGAGAACCCTCTGGAATCTCATATACCTTCATACAATATACGCGACCGAAGTTTGAAAAGAAGAGTAAATCGCCATGTGTTGTTGTAACAAATAGATCTTGCACAATGTCATCTGAATCATCAAGTGACGTCATGCCCATTTTGCCCTTACCGCCACGATGTTGCACTTCATATGTTTTCAAGGTTACGCGCTTAATATAACCCTTACGAGTCAATGTTACGACAACATCCTCTTCTGGAACTAAATCTAGATCAGAAAGAATATTAATCGGCCCTTCAATGCGTGTACGACGTACATCTGCATACTCATTTTTTATGTTCTGCAACTCTCTGACAATCTCTTTATCAAGAGCTGTTGCATCATCAAGAATAATTTGAAGCTGAGAAATTAAAGATTTAACCTCTTTCATCTCTTCTTGAATTTTTGCCTGTTCTAAACCAGTCAAGCGCTGAAGTCTCATCTCCAAAATCGCTTTTGCCTGAGCCTCAGAGAGCATATATTTTTCATTAAGCTTTACTATTGCCTCTTCAGCAGACTGAGACTTTTTAATCAATTCAATAATTGGATCAATATTATCCAACGCAATTAAAAGCCCAGCAAGAATATGTTCTCTTGCACGAGCTTTAGATAAATCATACTCGGTACGCTTGTAAATAATTGTACGACGATGAACCAAAAATTCATCAAGCATACGACGCAATGTAAATATTGTTGGTTTATTATCAAGAAGCGCCAACATCAAAATAGAAACCGTTGTCTGAAGCGATGTATATTTATACAATTGATTTAATGTGACACTTGGAATTTCTCCCTTTTTAAGCTCAAATACAAGACGCATGCCCTTTTTATCAGATTCATCTCTAATATTAGAAATTCCCTCAACAACTTTTTCTTTAACTAAATCGGCAATACGAATAATAAGCTCAGACTTATTAACCATATAAGGAAGCTGCTTGACCACAAGCTGTGTTCCGCGCTTTCCTTCTTCCTCTTCGATGACTGCGCGCAAGATTAAACTACCGCGGCCTGTTTGATATGCCTTCACAATTCCTGCACGACCACGGCATCAATAACTTCACCCAAGTTATGTGGTGGAATAGAAGTTGCCATACCCACAGCAATACCCGTAGTACCATTTACCAATAAATTTGGAACTTTAGTCGGAAGAAGTATCGGCTCAATAGTTGATTCATCAAAGTTTGGTACAAAATCTACCGTATCTTTTCCCAAGTCAGCCAAAAGCTCTGAACTGATCTTGGTCATCTTTACCTCAGTATAACGCATTGCCGCTGCGTTATCACCATCCACAGACCCCCAGTTTCCTTGTCCATCAAGCAATGGATAACGCTTTGCAAAATCCTGAACCATGCCAACCATGGTATTATACACAGCTTGATCTCCGTGCGGATGAAAACGCCCAAGCACTTCACCAACTACACGAACAGATTTATGATAAGGTTTATTATGAAAAAAACCAAGCGTATACATAGTATAAATAATTCTACGATGTACCGGCTTAAGTCCATCACGAACGTCAGGAATTGCTCGTGATACCACAACAGACATTGCATAATCAAGGAAGGAGGACTTTAACTCATCTTCAATTAATACCGGATATACAGAATTTTTTTTAAGATCTTGATTTGAATTGGTATCAGAGCTCATTAATATCCTTAAAACATTTCTAAATTTTCTAAAATAAAATGATTTTTAGATTAAAATAATTTTAATCTACTTGTATGTTTATATAGCTTCAAAATTTTGTCAATTTGAGTAAAAAACACTTAATTTAGTATAACACAAATAGTTAAAAAATAACAATAAAGGTAGCAAGATTCAAACAAAAAGATCTGCTCAAATTTAAGCAGATCTTTTTTAAGAATTTATCTAAAAATTTATAAAGCGACGGAAACCTTTGCTGGCCTTAAAACTTTATCTTTGAGCATAAACCCCTTTGATAAAAACTGTACAATTTCACCGGATGAATGATCTTGAGATTCAACTTGCATTACAGCTTCATGAAACTCTGGATTAAACTCTTTAATTTCAGTCATTGCCTTAACATCATTCTTAGCAAGAATCTTTAAAACTGATTGATACAGCATATCAAGAGCAACTTTGTCGATATTAGGCTGCGTACGTGCAACTTCAAATGCATCAACAAACGATAAAAGGTCATATAAAATAGATTCTTTTGCTACATCAGCCCAACGACCCTGTTCTCTTTCTGTTCTTTTTTTAAAGTTTTCAAAATCAGCAGAAATTCTTTTGCATTGATCTTTCCACAAAGAAAGCTCGGTCAGGCACATATCTATCTCATTTTTATTATTACCATGTTCCACCCCGGAAGCATTATTTTCTTGATCTTGATTTTCTGGTAAATTATCTAATTCTTCATGCTCAAAATTCATAAATATACTTTCTTCTGTTACAAAATGTACGCTTTATATGATAATGATATCATAAAAATTCATTACACAAAAGATTCAAATTCAGCTGTATAATAAACAAAAAGTTAATAAGCTTAAAGCTTGCGCAACCAACAATAATCCTAAGCTACATCTTGACGTGATTATCTATTTGACTAATATTGTGCTACTGAGTCACGTACTCAAACTCAAGCTAACGCTATAAACAATAAAATAAATTACAATCAACAAATACTATTTAAATTAAATGCTTACAATTCTATTTTGTTGATTCTTTTATTTTATAGGTACATGAAATATAAATTTTAAAATTGAAAACTATAAAAACTATGAAAATTATAAATTATATCGCGCCCATTATAACATTGTTTCTTATCATACCTCATCAAACTCTTAGTATGTACACAACATTTTTTAGACCTACTTTCTGGCTAGAAAAACCGAGATTTGATCGCAGAAATATGACCTCTTATGAATTAAGTCCATATTATGCTTGGGCAGATAAGTCATTTGATAAAAACGGCGAAAAAGTCCCTCTTTTAGCATTTGCAAATCCAGAACCATTACTACCAAGCTTTCTTGAACCAATCAAAAATTGTGCTTATAATTCACGAAAAAATGATGAATCTCCAATAGGATATGCTATTTTCGATGCGAAATATGTAACCACGGTAATAACTAATGAAATTATCCAAAATTTTCATGAAAACTTTTTTGTTCAGATCAACATTCCTCTAGGTCTTGATACCTTAAAAAATATTTCTATTACCCCAACTAATAAAGCAGGGGTCGCCATAGAACACAATGAGGAAATTGATACATACCTTGATGCATTATCATCCAAGCTTTTTGAATCTAAAAATAGAAATATACAATATTCACCATTTATTGGACCATCATTCATACTTTTTGGATTTACTAAAAGTTTTACCCATTTTACTCGTTTAGATTTATTAGATTTTGAATTTAAAACTGGTCTAGTATTACCAGATCATAGTTTAGATAAAGAATCAGATTTTTTGCTATTACCACGTACAAACTTAAATAATTACGGAATACCGTTTCAATTAAAATGCATGATAGGAATATACGATTGGCTTAATTTTGGGGTTTCAGCAACAACCGTTCTTCATATTAAAAAGGATTCTATATATAAAATTAATCAACAGCCATACCCAAACATGCTCATAATTCCTACCAAAAAAATGGCCAGCATGCTACATTATCCATTTTTAGCATTTACAACATATATCGAGGGTGAAAACTTCCTTCCTCACTGGACATGGCACGTTGGATTGAATTTCATAAAACAACTCAAAACTGTTTTTGAAATTTGCGGAGGAAGCGCTGAAGAAAATCGCATAGCAAACCAATTTCCAAGTCAATTACCATGGGAACAGATCTCTATAACTCTTTCATCCGAATTTGATATCTTTTCGCAAGAAGGACGAATTATGCCTAAAATTAGAATTACTTACGCCAACCGCTTATTTGGTAAAAATTGTTTTGATTCATCCCTTGTTTCAGGACACCTCGGTTTTGACGTTTTATATGATTTCTAATTTTCCAGTACGTTGCGCAGTTCATGTAAAGAATCAATATTTTTTCTAATTAAATCAGAATTAGACTCTGATGAACTACCCTCAAGCTTTTGAATCATTTGATCAATGCGATCAATAAGTCCCTGTAAAAAATCACGCTCATCAGTATGAATCTCATTAAGACCCGATTTTGAATTTCTTAAATCATATAAACTATGCAAATCATCTATTTTCTGTAAAGATTTTGTAAGCATATCACTACCTTCATATTCTTTTGATACACCCATCTGTTCAATATCTTCTTGCAGTAACAATAATCCTTCATGTAAAAGCTCGCCAAGGCTCAATGGAGCACGAAATTGCGTAACAATAGGATTAGATAATACAAAATTATGCATGCCACAGAATAAAGAAAAAATAAAAAACATATCTCTAAAATGCTTGCTCAAAAAAGCATTTGAACGTATCTTCATAAAACCTCCATTTTGCCCCATTACGTCAAATAGGGCATAATTTTATTATCATAATAAAGTTTTTTCTCCAAAAAAGTCAATAGTTACTTAAGGTATCAAGCTACATGATAAATTTATAAATCTGATGAAACATAAGCTTTTGTTAGCTAAAATCCAACAAAAAAAGCCCCGATTTACATCGAGGCTCTTTTTAAAATCTATTTCTTAGAATGGCAACTCTTCTTCAAACGGTGGCTCATCTTTAAATTCAGGAACTATTTGAGTTTCGCCAAGCTCTTTTTTACTGCCAACAGCTACTTTTTTTGCAGCTTGTTTTTTAGCAACTGCTTGCTCAATCTTTGCAAACTCTGGAGTGTTTTGAGTTGTATATGACGCAGCTGACATAGATGACTGCATAGAATCATGCATATCACCACCAACATTATCGGTAGCATCAAGACCAGCCTGCGAGTTATTTGCTAAAAACACCACGCGATCAGCCGCAATACTATGCTTACTTCTATTTGCACCCTGAGCATCTTGCCAAGTATCAAGCTTTAAGCGTCCTTCAACTAAAACAGCTCTTCCCTTAGCCAAATACTGGCGACAAGTTTCAGCTTGAGGACCCCAAACATCTACATCTACATAACAAACTTCTTGTACAAGCATCCCCGTTTGGCGATTTTTAAATGATCTATTGGAAGCAATTGATAAGCGGCATACTTGGCCGTTACCCAACTGTTTATAGTCAGGATCTTTTGTTAAATTTCCCACCATTATAATTCTATTGTATCCAGCCATGACTGTGTTCCTTGAAAAAAAAATCGATTAATTTAGTACTTTGTATACCATACGTTTTTTTAGCAATTCTGTACAGTTGCTACAAAAAAATTAATTTTTAAAATATTGTTTTTTTTCTTTGAAAGATTTTATCTTAATAAAAAAAAGGAGATTAAAAATGACTCATCAAAAACCAAGCAACCTTTCACAGGCACATACTATTAGCGCACAAGAGCTTAAAAATAAGCTGGATACTCAACCAGATATGATTGTAATAAATGTTTTAAATCAAGAAACCTATGTCGACTGCCACATTACTGGATCAATTAATATCCCACTCAACCAACTATTAGAAACCATTGCAAGCTGGGACAAAGATAAAGATATCGTTGTTTACTGTGCACAAAATAGTTGCAACGCTAGCGACAAAGCGTTGCAATTATTACAAGAAATGGGTTTTTTACATGTATTTTTATATCAAGGCGGAATGAAGGATTGGTTCAAAAAAAACTTTGATACCACAGGAACCTGCACTATGAAATATTTACATGAATAGGCGTATATTTATTAAATATGCAAATTAATCCTCAATGACTAAAGATTACATACAATTTTAGCATACCTTACCAATAACCATACAGAAAGCAGTAAATTACCAATCAGCAATACTGAAAAAAATCGAAAACCAACTTCACCAAAAAGAATTAAACTAATAAATAAAAATAATATCAGAAATATCTCTGCTAGACTTGCAGCACGGGACAATCTACTTGGCTGAATAAAAAAATTATATCGCAGCTTCAAAAATGCACCACCCGAAAGTAAAATTACTTCTTTGAAGAGCAAACATAGAACTAAAATCTCGTGCCATAGACCAGCCGCAACACTCATCAAAAGAGCGTACAGAGTAGCCATAATCAAGCATTTGTCGGCAACTGGATCCAAAAGTTGTCCTAAATCACTTTGCTGCTGAAATCGACGAGCAACAAATCCATCAACCAGATCTGTCAGCGCTGCGATAACAAATAGAATAAGAGCAATATCCCACTGCCCTTGGCGAATATACCATACAACTACGGGAGTAAAAACTATACGAACCATTGTAATGCAAGATGCAATCGTTAACATAAATATTCCAAAATAATTTATAAATATCACATAAAGTATGGCCAAGGCCTAAAAACTTGTGATATTCAAGTAAAGTAGAATAAATTATAAGACAAGATGCATGATATGACAACATAGATTAACCAAAGAGCTTTTAACTAAGATTAAAAACTGATGACAGAAAAATCTTGCAGATCTAGCTAAAACACCAAAAAAACTAACCATAATCTTCTTGGTTCGAATACTTTACCCATAGTTTAAAAATATAAGAAAAAACAAAAGAGAGCAAAAAATAAAGGGCCATGGAAAAATCTCCAAAGCCCTTTTATAATTATAAATTATAATGATACTTATTTCTTGCTAGAAAATGCATCAACTGCACGACGAGCAGCCTCAATAAGCACATATGTTGCTACTACTTTTGCTGCTAAAGGAACAACCTTAACCGTTACTCCACCGTCTACACCAACTGTTGATAAATCGACTGAAACTTGAGTGTTTAATAACTTTCCAACAACTGAAGTAGGTGCTACTGTTGTATCTACAGCAGTAGCCGCTCTATTCAAAGCTGCTTTTACCGGTGGCACGGTAGCTAAATCATTCACACTTAACGCATCTGCTTGATCTTTCAAAAAAGAACGTCTTTGATTTTGCGCATATGCCACTAAATCTGTCTGATTACGATAAAATTCTATTGCTCTAGGGAATCTAATTAATTTGCTTGATGCATAATCAACTACGGCAACCGCCCCAAGAAACTGCCCCTTTTCATTAAGTGGACACTGTTTTGATATCCAGCTTGATGCAAATACTGGAACTGCAAAAAAAGCTACAAAAACTGCTAAAGATATATGATTTTTTACCACGATATGGACTCCTTATTATTTTTGCTTGAACATACTATAATGACTCATTTTTTATGTCATGCAATGTATCATAATAATTAATTTTTTCAAAGACAAATTGCGACAAAAAATTTATCTGGATTTTAGATTACAACGAAGCAAACAACTATTCACGCAACAAAACTATTGCATTTTATCTATAAAATATGAAAAAATAAAATTGTAGTTTAATTTTTATTTAAAAAAAGGGTTGGTATGCATAAAATTTCTAAAAAAATTCTTTTAATGTCCATAGTAACACTCTGCTGGTCACAGGTTGAATTCATTTATGCAGGAGGTGATGATGCGACTGAAATAACTAGACAAACGGACGACAATCCAGAACCAAAAGCAAAACGACAAGATGAAGAACGCAATGCTTTTCTTAAAAGCATGGTAACATTTCGTGAAAATTTAAAAGAAATGGGCAATAAAGCTGTAGAACATGCTAAAAATAAAATCAAAAGTACTTTCGAATCTGTTAGAGCTAAATTCTCTACACCAAAACAAGAAAAATCAATAAGTTCAGAACAGACACAAAAAATAGACGATGATCGAAAAGCTCAAGAAGAAGCTCAAAAAAAAGCTAGTAACCTAGTAAATAAAATTGATTTAACAAAAAATATAAATAAACAAGAAGCTGATATAACCAATGGACTAAATACAATAACTGATAAAAGTTTTATAACCAATCCCTTACAAGAAAAAATAAATTTATTGGATTCTGAGAAATTTCTTACACTCGATCCTTCGTATATTAAATATATAAGCACCGATAAATTATCTAAGTTTAAAGAGATTAATTATCTATCACCAGGCCAATTCGAAGCCTTAACCCCTGAACAATTAAATGCTTTAACGCCTGAAGTAATGTTAAAATTATCACCTAAAAAATTTAATGAATTAAGCGCAAACAACATTAAATCGATATTAGCAAAACCTACTCTCATAAAAGATTTAACACCTGAGCAAATACAAGCCCTAAATCCTGATGCTCTTGCAGCTGCAATCAAAGGTGAAAATTCATGGTTAGGAAAAAAATGGTTAGGAAAAAACCCACTTCCTCAAGAATTTATTGATGCATTAACTCCTGAACAAGCAATTGAAATTCTAAATACAAGAAGCTTTAAAAGTGATCATAAATTCTACTTCACTGACGCGCAACTCAATCATCTGCTTGTAGATAAGCTTAGCAATGAAATTAAAAGATTAAAACAAGAATTAACTAAAGAAAAAGAAGCCCGTATGTTAGAAATGACATCAAGAGCATACGATACTTTTAAAAGAACTGGCTTTGGGCTCAGGAAACCTACCTCACAAGAAAGTAAATCAACCAGAAAGAAATAACCCCTGATTCACCATCAACTCCAGGGGTTGGTTTAAAAGATGGAAATAAAGCAGGAGAAGATACTGAATCTTCTCCTGTCATAATTACACAAAAGGTTCATGTTCCTGACCATGAAACAATGCAAAAATCTGCTCAATTACTGGTACAATTTCAATCACTTGCACATAATTATTATAAAAATATAGATACTTTAATTGATCAAGTATCATCTTCAAACATAGATAACATTGCCCAACAAATTAGAAACGAAATTGGGAATATTAAGTTATTACAAAATTCTTATCTAATCGATGATAAAAACTTACTAGACGAAGACAAACATCAAATAAGCCAAAAAAAATTAACACACGAAACATTAAAATTATTACTCAAAAAAAAGGTAGATGCTCTTGAGAAAAATGATATAGCTAAAGCTCAAACAATTACCCAGCTTATACAAAAGTTATCTGAACAACTAAATGTAACCATTATAAATCAATCAAAATCTATAGATATATATCCTTATTCAAACACAACCGATCTCACACTTCCAGAAAAAAATGAACGCCATCAGAAAAGTCTTGCTAATCTATAATTTTTTTAAAAAAACAGACAAAACCCTTTATTTCATGTTGTTTTTTATGACATACTTAATTTAAATGAGCGTTAAATTTTTAATGGAGTTTTATATGAAAAATTTTATACAGTTTGGACTTATAACTACCTTAGTAATAACTATGCCTATATTAGGAGCAGAGGCTGAAAGTCAACACATAACTGAAGGTATACCTTTAGATTCCTTTACCTCAAACATACACCTTCTTACCCGAGAACAAAAAGCACATCTTTTACAAAATGAAAATACACAGCGAGAAGCAGACCTTTTAGCACAAAAGGAGCTAAAGGGTAGAGCGTGGGCATATGATTCAAGAACAAATCTCCCAGAAGAAAAATCACGGCCACTGCTCTATCAACAAGAATCTGAACCTTTAAGTTTGAAAAATTTAAGTAAAAAAATAAATGTTTTTTTTAGTGACCTATGGAATGGATTTTGGCTTAAAAGAACAGTAATAAAATTTTCAGAAAATAATGATGTGAGAAAAATAATTTTCAATGAAAAAGATAAAGAAGCATTCAAAAAATTAAGCAACAGTAAACAATTAGAAGTCATCAATCATTTTGTTAAAAAGGAAATAGAACGACGAGATGATCAAATTAAAGAATTAACAAAGCTCAATAAAAGATATGCAGCGGAATTAATCGAAATAAATCATCATCTTACTCTTTTGGCAAAGAATATATCAATACGAACCACAGACACAATAATCACAGGTTTTAATGAACGACTTAATAAATTCCGCACACAAATTAACCTATTATTAATAAACCCAAACAAACACCTTGAATATGACATAGCTACTAAAGAATTTAAATTTCATGTAGGAGAAGATATATATAATCAACCAGTAACCAACAATATAGAAAAAAATTCAACCAATAATCCAAATGAATTAACAGTACCACCAACACGTCCCACTAATTAAGAAATCATTCATCAATCAAAAGAATAAATCCATAATACCCTCTTCAATACCCTCTTCATAATTATTAAACGTATTTCAATTATATAATTTTACTCGATTCTATAACGAAAAAACCACTTCAACGGTTGAATTATTGGACACCTATAGAGTACTTAGATTATTGAGGGGTCAAAATAGCATGATTTAATCTCATAGTATAGAACTAGGTCAATCTATTTCACTTGTAACCCCAAAGTATATACCAATGAATATATAGTTCCATTATATCGATTGAGAAATAATAAAAATAAAAAAAATAACCTGTTCAACAAATGGCAATTTTTTAATTTCAAGCTTAACTGTGTACATAAAGCTAAAAGTAAAGATTAATCCAAAAACAGTTGCATTAACTTTATTTTAAAATGCTTGATCTATCACGCCACCACCCAAACAAACATCGCCGTCATATAATACCGCAAACTGTCCTGCAGCAATTCCTTGACTGCTTTCTGCCTTAAGCATAATTTTAAGTTTAACATCAAGTGGCCCCACTTTACCTGAACCATTTTTAGAGTAGCTTTCAAGCGTAGACGGGTGTACTGCTGCTCCATGACGAAAACGTACGTCAAGCTCTGTTTTAAGGCACATGTACCCTTGGTTCCAGTTAAAGTTACTAACAATCATACCGTGTTTATGGACATCAACATCCTGGTATCTATTAGAAATGTAGACAATGTTTTTTTCAACATCCTTTGAAACTACATACCATGGACCACCAGAAAGGCCAATTCCCTGACGTTGACCGATAGTGTAAAACCAAAACCCTTGGTGCGTGCCAAGTTTTTTGCCAGTTTCAAATTCTATAATATCTCCAGGCTTATTGCCTAAGTGTGCTTGTACAAATTCTGAAAAATTAAATTTACCTAAAAAACAGATCCCCTGAGAGTCTTTACGCTTTGCTGTTGGCAAATGAAACTGCTCTGCCAAAGCACGCACCTGAGCCTTAGGTAAATGTCCAATCGGAAATAATGCCCGACGTAATTGGGCTTGAGAAAGATTAGAAAGAAAATAGGTCTGATCCTTTACAGGATCATTGCCCTTTTTCAAGATAGAGATATCCGGCCCGTGCTCTATTTGTGCATAGTGACCTGTTGCCACATAATCAAAAGAACTATCAATTACATCATAAAATGCACCAAATTTTACAAACTGATTACATAAAATATCTGGATTAGGTGTTCTGCCCGCTTTAATCTCTTTGATTATGTAGCTAACGACACGATCATGATACATCTGTTGCATCGGTATCACCTGTACGGGAACATTCAGCTGTTTGCAAACAGCGGTAACATAATCAAGATCTTCCTGCCATGGGCAAGTACCCAAATAAGAAAGTTCATCTTCTAACCAAATTTTAAGATAAAATGCATGAAGATCATGCCCCTGCTGTTTAAGTAGTGCCAAAGTAACGGAACTATCAACACCGCCAGATACAAGAACTGCTATTTTCTTTTTCATATTCATAATCATAATTTTTTATCAACAACCTATTAGTATCCTCGTCAACTGACACAAGAATTCAACAACATAAGACGGATGAAAGCAAAGGAAGTTTTTTCAATTATATTTCTTCAACTCAAAGCTGACATTATTTTAGTATAGCTTAAAAATTAGTTTTTAATATTTTCAAATATTTACCCAAAACCAGTAATATAAACCTTGAAAAAAATAACCATTGATAATCAATACTCACTTGCAGTATGAAACATATATATTTAACAAAGGGGAAAATTTATGGAATTAACATACCTTAAAATACTTTGGCTCAAAATTATCACGTGTATCTGTATGACTAGAAATAATGAAATACAACAAGAAAATATACAACAAGAAAACAATCAAGAATCAACAGCAGAACAAGAAGAAAAAAAACATTCTCAAAATCAAGAAATACCCAAAGATAATGCTACAAAAATGTTTAATGGCGCTCTTTCAACACCCGTGCAAGGTAAAATTTTTCAAGGAATCGAACAAGCAAATCATCTCATCATTGAAGGTGCACTAAAAAATGGTGCCAATATTAATACAGCTATAAATGGCCTTGACCCCTTACAATATGCGATCAGAAATGGCAAAGATAATATCATAGAATTTTTAATCGAAAATGGAGCTATAGTTAAGCGACATCACATAGAATTAGCAGAAGGCTACCTCGTGATCTATTTTACAAACCTAAAAGAGAATGATATGGTTTTCTCCCAAAATAATGATACAACAACGGTCCTGTATCAAAATATGAATCGATACCGAATAATAGCAGATCTTTTAAAACAGAAAATGCATAACCAACAACATCAACAAGAAAAAGAATTATTAGAAAAATATTTGCAACAACAAGAACAACAAGAACAACAAGAACAACAAGAACAAGCAAACACATCTTCAACAGCAACTCAACCAACTCATAATAATGCAACGATAAGCCAACAGGCACGATTATCATTAAAATCTGCTGCAACAAACCTTACAAAGTTTTCTTCTGCATCTGCAACAAAATTACAAAATAGTACCGGTGATGACGACGACGATTTATAGAATCTAGCTAGGATTAATTATCACCTCTCCACCTCGTCGTGTTAACAATGTGGAAACTTGATAATTTCTTAATTTATTAATATCGCCTCGTTCTTCTGTTAAATATCGTTGAAAATCTTGTTGATCTTTTCCAGTTAATAATTTTAGCATGCCAGATATACCCTCTATACTTATCTGTGTTTTTACCTCACTCGTTTTAGAGCCTTTATATAAACTCCAAAATTTGGATATTACATCTTGGGGTATACGATCTTTACTATGCTTACGTTCATCATTCTCGCCGCGAGTTTTTATAAATGACCAACCATGAGCTATAACATCCCACAATGTTCCAATTCCATGTGGTTCCCACTTTATAAAAACATAACCATTTTTACGCTGATCAAAAAGCAAATGCGGAGCATTTAACGGCAATCCAAGCTCGCCATTTGACACATCAATATCAAGACCAATATTCTTGCCCTCAGTGCCTCCTTTAAAATGGCTCGATGTACGCTTATAAGCTTTAGTATTCCAAGATTTCCAAAATGATTCATAATTAGGATTAACAAGGCGTGCATAATTTTTAAGAAAATTAAATAAATTACCCTCACTATCTTTAAATGTTATAGTACCACCTTCAAATGCTCGACGATCTTCAAGGATTGATAATTTATAAAAATACCACTGCAATTTAATAATAACTTTTTGATATGCTTGCATAAATTTTTTAAATATTTCAGAATCAAGGCCAGATGCTATACCCGTCTCAAAGGCTTTAATTAAATTTTGGTTATTTTCTGTATTATTAGGTAACAAAATATTTGGAAAAATTTGATTAAATATTTTATCGTTATTCCCAGCTGTATGCGAAATATTTTTTTTAAGAATTTCCCAAAGCATCTCACCTTCTTGCATATACTTTAAAGCTGTATCAATATTTTCAGGTTGTTTATTTTTTGGTAAACTTACTAATTGACTCTCAAGGAAATCTTCTTGATCTTTATCTTCTCTTCTTTCTTGTATTTCTTTATCTAAATCTAAATCATACATAGTATCTGACATAACAACTGGCTCTGGATTATCTTCTGGATTGGGCACCGTGCTTTTTTTGCTAAAAACATTTTTACCCCACTTCACAGCTTTATCACGTAAATCTCTTAAGTGGTCTATCCAGGATTTATTCTGTGCTTCAATTTGTTTAATTTGTTCAATTTTATTTTTAAAATTTAAGTTATCAATATCCCTATGCAGACCCATATAGGCAGTTCCTTCAAAAGGAGAAAAAACTACTTTTGAAATCGAAACTAAAAAAAATAAAATATTTTTTTTCATCATTACTCATTCTTTTTCAAGTTAAAAACGATATAAAGGTTCACCTAAAGCACTAGGGTCATTTCTTTCCTTACGGGCTTGCATAGTTTCATACCCATCTTCTTCTTGCATTCTTTGTATTTTATCTTCCATATATTTCAATGCTTCTGGCGTAAAATTTACTTTAAACTTTGTAAACCAATTTTTAAGGTAAGAATTAATATGATCACCCCATAACGACTTTATTTGGTAGCCAGATAACTTTTTTACAAAATCTAGTGATAAGGCATGTGGTAATTTATAATATAAAACATTTGATAGGATCTCAGGATTAATTGTCCGAATCTGCTTTTCGCTCAATTTTTCTATAAAAGTTATTCCCTCTTTAAATAGCTTCTCTAACACATCCACAGTCATTACTTTTTCTAAGACCTCAGGCTGAATCGCCTGAATTTGTTTTAATGATAACCTACTTAATATATCTGGATGATCTAATAATATTAAGAATT
This sequence comes from Candidatus Babelota bacterium, assembly GCA_016183005.1. Taxonomy (GTDB): domain Bacteria; phylum Babelota; class Babeliae; order Babelales; family Chromulinivoraceae; genus JACPFN01. Next base: position 30,609 of record JACPFN010000008.1, read on the forward strand.
GATCCTCAGATAAACCGTGCATAACACTAGAATGTATACGTGTTACTTTTGCCGAATTTAAAACATTGTTATCATACAAATCTTGCCAATCTATAGGATTATATCCATACTCGAAAATCTCATGCTTTCCAGAAAAATCTACCGATCTTTTTTTTGTTGTTCGCGGTCTATCTATTCCCCTTTGTTGGTTTACGCCTGCTGTTTCTTTCTCCCATTGTTCAAATAACTTTTTTTTATCTCTTTTTTTTATTTTTTCTAAGTTGTTTTGAAAATCTGTAAAATTTTTCTTTATCGCATCTTCATCAGATAATTGTTTTTGATCTGGTAACTGCTTTGGCGTAACTACAACAGCCCCAGTTCTCATACCTGTTCCCCAAGACGTAGAATAAGAAGACATTTTAGCAAAATTTTGAGCTATTTTCTTTATTCGTTCCTCTTCCTGACGTGCTTGCTCGCTTACTTGTTCTTGTAGATTATTATTTGAAGTAGTCGATTTTTCATACTGAACATCTCCCATAGGACAAAAGACTATCACTGGGCTACATAAAATTATACTCAACACTAATTTATTCACACTATATCCCCTTCAATTTGATATATCTTTAAAATATCAAATTGAAAAATCTGATTAAAAGATTTTTTTAAAAACAAAGCTTTTATGATAAACTAGTAACTATATTCTTATAGATCTCATATCAATGCTCAGGAAAGAAAATTTCATGAACAGTTTTGAAACCGTAAAACAGGCTTTTTTAAATTTTTTAAAAGATAATTTTGCTCTCCAAGAAGATATCTTTACCTCTATGCAATTTGATATCAATACCGATGAACAAAAAGCGGCCTTTGGAGATATTTGTTCAAATATTGCTATGAGTGCAGCAAAACAACTCAAACAAAATCCACGCGCACTAGCACAGCAAATTGTAGAAAAATTTTCACATCCCCTCATTAAAAAAATCGAAATTGCTGGTCCCGGTTTTCTAAACTTTTTTCTCAATGATCAATGGTTTACAAACTTAGCTCAAGAAATTACTCACAATAAAGAACAGTTCTTTATAACTAAGCCTATAAATACTAAAAAAATTCATATCGAATTTGTCAGCGCTAATCCAACTGGTCCTATGCACGTTGGCCACGGGCGCAATGGAATTTTAGGCGATGTTCTTGCTCGTACGCTTAATTTTTTGGGACACACCATACACAAAGAATTTTATATCAATGATGCGGGAGCTCAGATAACTAAACTTGGAATTCGGCCAATCTCGACCTGGTATTGTATCGTGGCGAATGGTTCTCTGAAAAAATGTTGCATGACCATGGAATAGTAAATGAATCACTTACAAAACTAATCGCTACAGGACATACTTATCAAGAAGAAGGTGCATTGTGGCTTCGCTCAACAACCTTTGGTGACGATAAAGATCGCGTTTTAAGAAAAGCCAATGGCGAATTGACCTATGTTGCTGCTGACGTTGCTTATCTTTTAGATAAACTTGAACGTGGTTACGATGAACTCATTATGATATTGGGTCATGATCATCACAGCTATAAGGTTCGCCTTAAAGCAATTCTATCTGCTTTTGGAATCAATCCGGATCGACTAACGATAATTTTATATCAGTTGGTACATGTTATCAAAGATGGTCAACCAGTTAAAATGTCAAAGCGTAGTGGTAACATGGTAACACTTGCTGAAATTATTCAAGAGGTTGGTAAAGATGTTGCGCGATTCTTTTTCTTATTTAGAAAAGCTGATGCTGAACTAACATTTGATATTAACCTTGCCTTAAGCCAAAGTAACGAAAATCCAGTTTATTACATCCAATATGCACACGTTCGGACAGTCAGCGTTCAAAAGAAAGCTATTCAAAGCGGAATTAATTTTGAACAGGTAAAATTACTGGAACTCTCTTTTGAAGAAAAAACACTACTTAAAAAGTTGTATGAACTTAAAAATTTATTGCCACAAGTAGCACAAAATCATCAGATTCATTTAATTGCACACTATAGCTATGAAGTTGCACATCTATTCCATGCGTACTACAACCAAAATCGCATTATTGACTCTGAAAATATACAGCAAACCCTCCACAAACTTGCCATGGTAAACCTTGTTCAAATTAATCTAAAAACCGCAATGTTTGTTATGGGTATTGTACCTATGGAAAAAATGTAGTTTACTACCACTACGTGACTTTTATAAAAAAGGTAGTTAAATGAAAAATAAGATCGATATATTATTTTTTAGTTTATTTATAACAATCTCTATGATTTTTAATCAAGAGCCTACTGATAGTGCCAATAAAGACTCATTACCATTTAGTTTACAACTACCAATTAACATTATAGAACTTGAACTCAATCATTATAAAGACCAATTTACCCATTATTGGCAAACCAATCCCCATGCACAAATTATTATCGAAGAGGCTGAAATTTTAGTTCAAACGGCTCCTGATAAATTTCAAGATGCAATTAAAACACAAATTATTAACCTATTTGAAAAATATAATCTATTTATCAACTTTACCGCAAGCAACACTGTTATCATAACGAACAATCCTATAAAAAAGCTTGAATTGTTAACACCGGAACACCGAATTCATACTCGAAAGCATAAAAAACATATGCCAACAAAAAAATCAACCTCTATAGCCTTTAAACCCAAAAGAATTCATGGTGCACGCAGAACCATGAACCGACTTAAAAAAGAGGCTCGAGAAAAAGAAAAACGGGATCGTGCCGCGATAAAAGCGCGCATAGAAGCAGAAAAAGAGCGATTATTACACACTCAAAAAGAAAAATTTCTCGGGCAAGAGAACGCTATACAAAAAGATATCTTTCATGAATATTAAAATAAAAAGGTTTGCATGATTTATCAAAAATTCTGCCCCTTAATAACCTATCATAAAAAGATCTATATTTATTTCACCTCAAAAAACTGTTTTTGCTAAATTTATCATTTTTTGGCAGACTTATAAGTAAAACATGTATGATCTTTTAAGGAAAATATATCATGACTAAAGTATCACTTGATTTAATCCAAAAACTTCGTAATATGACCGGACTTGGAATGCTTGATTGCAAAAAAGCACTCGAAGAAGCTGGTGGCGATCTTGATAAAGCGATTGACCATTTAAGAAAACGTGGCGCAGCTCTTGCAGACAAACGTGCTGATCGTGAAACTTCACAAGGTATCATTGTATCGTATATTCATCCCGGTGACCAAACAGGTGTATTAATCGAACTCAATTGCGAAACTGATTTCGTTGCTCGCACACAAGATATTAAAAATATTGCAAAAGATATCGCTATGCACATTGCTGCATGCAAACCAATATATGTATCTCCTGAACAAGTAGATCAAGCGTATCTTGAAAAAGAAAAAGAGATTGCAATCGAACAGCTCAAAAGCCAAGGCAAACCGGCTCAAATGATCGAAAAAATTATTGAAGGTAAAATGTCAAAACTTGCAAGCGAAGTCTCTTTGCTCAAACAAGCCTTTGTAAAAGATGAACAAAAAACAGTTGAAGAACTACTCAAAGAGCTTTCTGCAAAAACTGGTGAAAATATTCGCGTAAAACGTTTTGCTCGTTTTGAAATCGGAAATTAAGGAGTTTTATTATGACACCTATTCTTATCGAAGAAGGTAATATAAAAAGCTTTGAAAAATTGGTCACCGCTGAAATGGAAAAGGCAATGACTCATTTTGAAAAAGAGCTTGTTGGTATTCGTACAGGAAAAGCTCAAATCGGTATGATTGAAGATATTAAAGTTGAATGTTATGGCGGAAGTGTCATGCGTTTGCGCGATGTAGCATCACTTGCTGCACCTGATATTAATATGCTGACCATTCAGCCATGGGATAAGGGGATTATAAGCGATATCGAACGCAGCATCAACATATCTCATCTAGGTCTTACTCCAATTGTTGATGGCGATATCATCAGACTCGAAATTCCTCGAATGACAACATCTCGCCGAGATGAACTTAGCAAGCTGGTTGGCCAAAAGATTGAAGCAAGCAAAATTGATATCAGAAATATCCGCAAGGATGTTCAAAATTTTGTAAAAGATGCACAAAAAGGTAAAAAAATCTCTGAGGATTTTGAAAAAAGACTTCAAAAAACCCTGCAAGATCTTACCGATAATTTTGTAAATAAAATCGATACACAGGGCGAAAAGAAAAAAGCTGAGCTAAAGGCTTTATAATCCTCTTGTATATTTTTTAAAAAACATGCATACTACGTTACAGAATATCCTAAGTTAATTGTGTGCAAGAGTGGCGGAATTGGTAGACGCGCTGGACTTAGGATCCAGTTCCCGAGAGGGAGTGGGGGTTCAAGTCCCTTCTCTTGTACCAAGAAAAAAAGGAGTATGTAATGGTACAAAGTGATAAAATCTGTTGTTTGATCGATCCAGCATCATCAAACAACAGTTATTTTTTTAAAGTAATGATACCTTCTCATATCACAGAGGGTTTTCTTAATTTAGCAGCCCAAAACCATCAAAATCATATTCACTCGAGTGGGTTTAAAAAAGGATTAGCTCCCTTGAGTTATATCCAAGAACATTTTAAAGATCACATCCTTAAACATCTTAAAGATTTAGGGCTTAAGTTTTTTGGAATTAATAATCTTATAAAACACATCCGTATTAAAAAAATTGTTCTTGCTGGAGATCCAGAACTTCGAGATATCGAGGTTGATAGCACTGGAAACTTAACCTATGTCTTTGAGGTCTACGTTCCCAAAGAAATTTATATACAAAGTTGGAAATACCTTCCATTCAGGCCTGTCGCTCGCAAAAAATATCGCGATATTGACAAGCAGGTTACTTCATTCATTCAAGAAGAAGAAGCAATCCAAAAAAATTATAACCCAGAAAAAGGGATACAGGTTGGCGACTGGGTTTTATTTAAAACCTGGATTATAGATCGTCAAAAGAATCCTATATTTCAAGAAAATACCGAACCCGTTTGGCTCAAAATTGGCGATGAAGAACCTGATATTGAATTTCAAAATATATTTTTAGGCAAAAAGGTTGGCGAAACTTTACATACTAAAGATTCAGGAATTCAAAGATACTTCTGTGAAAATTCATATGCTGACTATACATTCGTCATACAAATAGAAGATATTGTTCCTACGCAATATTTTTCATTTGATATATTTAAGCAGTATTTTAAAATAAAAAACAATAAAGATCTCATCAACAAAATCACAGAAGTTTTTTCGTTTAACAACGACATTTCTCAGCGCAGAATTATAGCGTATGAAGCGCTTGGGCTTATTATTCGCAAGAATCAGATTGTTTTACCAGATCAAGCGATTATCACCAAGCGGCGTCAAATCCTATATGATTTACAGTCTAAATCTGATTTTATGGTATACAAACTCGATCCTGATTTTGATCAAAATATTACCAACATGGCAATTCGCCAACTATTGGATAATGTTATTGTCGAAACCATAGGATACCAAGATAACATATCGATCAGCAATAATGATATAAAAACAATTTTACAATTTACGCAGCGTCCACGATTTAAAGATTTCTTGTATTTCCCATTTTTAAAAACACAGATACAGGGACAAGAATTTCCTGTAGAATATGAAAGTTTATATCATTACGCATTAAAAGAAAAATCAGTAAATCATATTATTCATCACTTAACAAAAAAATAATTTATGAACACAAATACTCATCCCCTCGTTATTATTGGAGGCGGTCCTGCTGGTCTGACTGCTGCAATTTATGCTGCTCGCGCCAATTTAAAACCTGTAGTAATAGAAGGGCCTAAGCCAGGCGGTCAATTAATGGGAACAACCGCAATTGAAAACTGGCCAGGTAGTTTACAAATAACTGGTCCTGAACTTATGATTAATATGCAAGAACATATTAAAAAATTTAACGTTACAACTCTTGCTGGGTCAGTTACTCAAGTTAATCTTAAAAATCGACCATTTTCAATTATTGTAGATGGCAAACAAGAACTCTTAACACATAGCATTATTATTGCGACAGGAGCAACTCCTAACCGCTTGCGTTGTCCAGGAGAAGATGAATTTTGGGGTAAAGGGGTTTCAACCTGTGCTGTATGCGATGGGGCATTTTATCACAATCAAAATATTATTGTGGTCGGCGGTGGCGATTCAGGCATGGAAAGCGCATCATTTCTAGCGCGCAATGGTAATAAGGTAACCATTGTACATATTGGCGATAAATTAACCGCTTCTCATGCTATGCAACAACGAGTTATAAATAAATCTGGGTTTGAATTTATTTATAATAGCACAGTAACTGAAATTAAAGGTGAACAGGGAAAAATAGTTGGTGCAACAGTAACTAATCAAAGAACCAAAGAAGCGCAATTCATCCAGGCTGATGCTATATTTTTAGCAATTGGACTTAAACCGAATACTGATATCTTAGGTAATCAATTAGAAAAAACTAATTTTGGTCATATTAAAGTTCATGATCACGTTAAAACCTCAATTCCTGGAGTCTTTGCAGCTGGTGATGTACAGGATCCAAAATACCGTCAAGCTATAGTATCTTCTGGCTTTGGATGTATTGCAGCTCTTGAAGCAGAAAGATATCTCGCTGAGCATGATTTTGAATAAAACAGAATATAAAAATCTTAAAGGCAATTACGAGCAATAACCAAGTAGTTGCCTTTAAGCTGATATTGTATCCAATTCATAATTTATTAGACAATGCAATCATCAAACAGAATTTGCAAAAAAACTGATTCATGCGTAAACTAATAAATATATTACACAAAGAAGTTTATGACTTTCAAAAAGGTTTCCTATGTCAGTAACATTTTTCAGAAAAAGTCGCGTTAAACGCAACAGAAAACATGGTTTTTTAAAACGTATGTCTACTAAAGATGGCCGTAAAATCATTAACCGTCGCCGCGCAAAAGGTAGAAAACGTTTAGCAGTTAAAGCATAAGGTAATAATGCTTAAACCGACAAAACATATTTCTAAGTTTGGTAAAAAAGAGCTTGATAATTTTTTCACAGTCGCAAAAGCTGCAAAAAAAAATCAAGCTTTTACCATTTTAAAAGCACCTGCAACTCATGTTTTTGGTAAAATTCTTATTATGGTTCCTAAGGCATATGGCAATGCTCCAGAACGTAACAAACTCAAACGCCGATTCAAAGCTATTTTCATCAACAATAAGTTATATGAACATCGACTTGATCTTGTTATAATAACAAGACCTACCGCAAAAAATTATGATTTCGATAAACTTTCTCAATTACTTATTGAAATTTTTGCATAAAGCAGACCGTTATATAGCTCGAGCCCTTTGCTGGCTCTTGATAAAATCACGACCACTACTAGGTCCTGAAAATATATGTCCCTTTACTATTGGTTGTACCAATTTTGCAATTTTCAACCTAGAAAATCAACCGATCCCTCAAGCCTTTTGGGCAATTTCCAAAAGACTCTTAATCTGCAATCCAATCGGATTATTAATGCTCTATTTAAAGCAAAAGAGCACAAGAACTTAAAGATTCTATTTACTTTCGCAACTTAAAACCATTATGATTATAAGCAAGGGAAATGGAGGTCTCTTATGAAACTATATGCTATCTTTGCTAATGATAACATTGCAGGAACAACTCATAAAATCTTTAAAAAAGCCATTCAGGCTTTTGAAGATAAAGGTTATCAAATTGATGAATTAAATCTTTACGATAAAGAAAAAGATATTCCATTTTTTCATCATGATCGAGAATACATGGAAAGTCACCCTTTTTATTTAGAAAATCAAAAGCGTTTTTTAGATGCTGACGCATTACTATTGGTCTTCCCCTTATACTGGTACTCAGTACCAGCAATACTTAAAGCCTGGCTTGATATGATCAATGCTTGGGCTTATAAATATGAAGCGGGCATGTATGCACGCCCGCTTCACAAAATTAAAAAAGTTTTTATTATCTACGCCTGTATGCAAGAAAAGCAACACCTAGAAGAAAAATCACAAAATCCTGTTGCTCAACAACTTTCTCAGACCTTTAAATTTATTGGAATTTCTAAAATTCATACCTATGTTGTTGACCGGGTAACCAAACTAAATCCTGATGAGATCACAAAACACCTTGAAGAGATTAACGAATTCTGCTGCTCTTGTGCTTAATTTTTAAGCTAAATTATCAGGAATCTGAATCATCCAATTTTTTTCAACCTTTGAAAACATAGAGATCCCCATAAATAAACGGGACCACTGGAAACCAGCGTACACAATAACTCCTACGCAAACCGGAATCGCCAATGCCAAATATGCTTCAGAAACATGGTTTACTAAACATACACAATAATTAAGTGCCCAAAAAGCTATGCCAGAAAAAATAAACATTGCTACAAAAGAATATAAAAGTCTTTTTCCTCTATATGCCAACATAGATTTAAATTGTTGCACATTATCAGCACGAGTCATCTTTGCACCATATTTAGATAGTAAAATAGCTGTTTTTGCATCATCAAATTCTACTGCAATATCTAAAGCGGTCTTATAATCAATTCCAAATTCATTAATTTTAATACACTTATTTTTCAAAAGAGTTTTTATAGTTTTGTGATCGCCCTCTTTTACAGCCTTGATCAATGCTGTATCGCTTTTAACTGGAATAAGAGGATGAGTAGCTTCTATGAATCCTACAGATACCAATAACAGATAAAAACCTATTAACTTTTTCATATAATGAACCCCTAATATACATATATTAATTCAATTAAAATTATATCAGGAATTGAAAAAAAGTAAAAAAGTTAACTCTTTAAAGCACCTTCGGGCGATGGGTTATAAAAAGAAAACACAAAATAATCAAAGTTTGTCAACAATCATAACAACTCTTGAACCAACCTTGAAAGCTCTGAACGCTCACTAGTTGGCATAAAAACAGATCCAAATATAGGCTGTCCTTTGAACCTATCTGTTGCCACCACAAGACCATTTGTTGAAAATTCAAGATAAGGAACATCAATTTGGTACGGGTCTCCAGATAAAATTATTTTACTATCACCAGCTACACGACTCAATAAGGTTTTAACTTCATGAGCTGTTAAATTTTGCGCCTCATCAATAAATATAAATTGACGAGCTATAGAACGACCTCGCATATAAGTAATGGCTTCAAGGCTTACTTTATGCTGCCGTATAAGCTCATCTAAAGATCCTACAGGCTTAATTTTTTGATCCTTATGGTGGTGACGTTGCTGTTGATGGTGCTTTTTATTAAAACGTCTATTTTTTTGTTTTCTTCCCTCTTCATAATACCCAGACTCCTTTTTTTCAAAAAAAGAGCTCGATTGCGTATGAGCTATCAGATGAGCAATCATATCAACGTTATCATACATTGGTTGCATCCATCCATGTAATTTCTCTTGAACATCACCAGGAAGATACCCAATATCATGACCAAGCGGAACCACAGAACGAGCAATGGTCATTTTGTAATAAGCCTCCGAAACGAGAACATTGTACAACCCAACAAATAAGGTTAAAAACGTTTTACCTGTTCCAGCAGGACCAGTCAAGGATATGAAGGGGATATCGTTATCAAACAATAGATCTAGAGCCATAAGCTGATGCATGTTTTTTGCTTTAATTGGCCAATGAAGATTGGGTTGAACAACCTCCTTAAAAAGACCTCCTCCACGGTAACGAAATAATCTATTATTATATTCATTACCTTGGCTATATAAAGCTACAAACTCATTGGTCACCAATTTTTTATCATGCGCAAGATCTTTTAAAATAGGGGGCATCTCTCTTCTTAAATCCATTCCAGAAATATCATACTCTTGCCAACCTTTATAATATTTTTCTGTTAAATCAAGACCACGTAAATAATCTTGCGACTTAAGACCTAATGCATCAGCCTTAATTCGAGCATTAATATCCTTAGTTACAAAAGTAACATCATGACCCTTTTGCTGCTCAGCCATTGCAAGCATCAAAATTCTATTGTCCGTGATATCAAACTTAAGACCAGCCAAATTTACTCGATCAGAAATATCAAATAAGATCTGAATCTGTGTTCCGTTTTCAAGTCTTACACCATTTTTTAAAGAACCATAAGAACGAATTTTATCTAAATGTCGCGCAATCAAGCGAGCACTTGCTCCACGACTACTACTTTCTGTTTTAATCTTGTCCAACTCTTCAAGAACAAAAATTGGAATACCCAGACGCGCTTGAGGAAACTTAAATATAACTTCTGGATCTTCAACGAGCACATTAGTATCTAAAATATACAACTGTTCCTTTTCTAACATGCTCATTCCCTTCTTTACTTTTTCATAAAATTATAACTTTCAAAAAAACTTTTGTAGTGTACTATATTTAAAATCTAAAATAAATAACAAGAATTTTAGTAAAAATATAAAAATGAATATTTAAAATAAAATTTATTCTTTATTTAATAAAGCAAGAGGAAATTTAGTATGCGTAAAAAAATTGTATTATTACTATTAATTTTTGCCAATGCTTTATATACAAAAAACGATACAGATACAAATAACAATACCTGCAACGATAGAATAATTAATTTATTAGAAAAACAAATAGCAATACAAAATAAATCGAATGAATTACAAAATCAATCGATTGAATTACTAACCCTGCAAGTCAAAATGTTACTTCATCAACTAGAACAACAAGAACAAAAAGAAAGACAATTAGCTCGCGCATTAGAAGAAGATGCCAATAAGCCATGGTATAAAAAATACTGGGATACTTTATCAAATAACGCACAAAATGTTTTTATCAAACTTGTGATAGCATCTATAACTGGAAAAATAGTTCATGGAATGCTTGATCTATTGGATCAAGCAACTGGAGATATGCTTGTCAAAAGTGGACATCCTAAATTAGCAATATATGCCGGAACCTTTCTTTTAGAAGAATCCATAGCCGGATACTTACAAAAAAGTTCTATCAAAAAAACTTTAGCTGATCCTGAAGTTAAAAATTTTGAAATATTACTTAGAAATTTTAACAAGAGTAACGCATCTAATATTACTAAAGGCGAATTAGCTAGAGAAGGACTAAAGGCTGCCCACGCAGCACATTTGGGAAAAATGGCAGATGAATATATTACCAGAGCAACAACAGCCAACCCTCAATCAAATTTTCCAAATTCGCCAACCACAACAACACTACAACCATTGTTTAATTTAAATACAAATCCAAAAAATTAATAACTTTTTTTAAGTTAAAATATATTGAAATTAAAATAACATAAGGTCCTACCATGAAACTCACAAAAGATAAAGAATTAAAATTAGAAGTTATACGACATTCTGCTGCACACTTACTAGCCCAAGCAATTATGCAACTTTATCCTAAAACCAAACTTACTATCGGCCCTGCAACTAAAGATGGTTTTTTTTATGATATGTTGCCCGAAGAAAACTTTAAAGAGGCTGATCTTGAAATCATCGCAGCTCGCATGAAGGAATTGGTAGCAAAAAACTATCCAATTACCCATGAAGAGATTTCCAAAGAGGAAGCACGCAGAATTTATAAAGATAACCCATTCAAGCTTGAATTAATTGATGGTATCGCTGGCGAAACCGTCGGTTTTTCACGACAAGGTGATTTTTATGATCTATGCCGTGGAGGTCATGTTGCATCAACAGGATTACTCGCAAACTTTATGCTCACCGGACTTTCAGGATCTTACTGGCGAGCTGATCAAAAAAATGCTGCACTACAACGAATTTCAGGCACTGCCTTTGAAGCTAAACAAGAACTTGAAAACTACGTCAAACAGAAAGAGCTTGCTGCACTTTATGACCATAGAAAAATCGGCAAAGAGATGGATCTTTTTTCTTTCCAAGAAGAGGGAACAGGATTTCCTTTTTATCACCCTAAAGGTGCATTCATTATTAATAAGCTCAAAGATTTTATTCGCAATATTTGGCAAACTCATGGATACCAAGAAATTATCACCCCTACTGTTTTAGATGTTTCACTTTGGAAACAGTCAGGACATTATGCACATTACCATAAGCACATGTATTTTTGCTGCATAGAAGAAAAGGAATATGCAGTTAAACCTATGAACTGTCCAGGATCTATCTTGATCTATAAACAAAATTTACATTCATATCGCGAACTTCCATTGCGACTTGCTGAATTTGGGCATGTGCATCGCTTTGAACTTTCAGGAGTATTGCATGGAATGTTTAGAACGCGTGCATTTACTATCGACGATACTCATATGTACTGCGCTCCAGAACAGTTAGAAGCTCAGATTGTATCATCAGTTCAAACTATCGACAAGGTTCTAACAACCTTTGGATTTAAGCAGATTCATTATGCAATTTCAACTAAACCTGAAAACGCTATAGGATCTGATGAACTTTGGGATACAGCGATCAATGCCTTAAAAAATGGTTTATCTAAAGCTGGCAAAAGCTTTGAGATCTATGAAGGAGAGGGTGCTTTCTATGGACCAAAAATTGAAGTGACAATTTTTGATAGCATGGGACGAGCATGGCAATGTTCAACTGTGCAGGTTGATTTTTTCATGCCACAAAATTTTGATATTTATTACATCAATAACAAGGGAGAAAAGCAACAACCTGTCATCGTACACCAAGCTCTCTTGGGATCACTTGAACGATTCTTTGGAATTCTTTTAGAGGATTGCAAAGGACATTTTCCATTCTGGTTATGCCCTACCCAAATTAAAATTATTCCAATTACTGAAAAACAACTTGATTATGCAAACCAAATTGCAGATAAGCTCAAGGATCTTAATTTACGCATCCAAATAGATGAAAGCTCAGAACCGCTTTCAGCAAAAATCAAAGTTGCTCAGCTTGAACGCATTCCATGGATGTTAGTTCTTGGCCAAAAAGAGATGGATAACAACACGATCACCTTGCGCTATGTTGACGGCAAACAAGAGTTTGGCTTAAATCTTGAACAGGTTATTACTAAAGCCAAAGAAGTAAATCGGATATAATCGCCATAAAAAAAAGTCCCACAATTTTGTGGGACTTTTTTTTATTTTATCAAACAAATCACATGCTACTCATTGCTTTTTTACTAAAATATAAAATGACACATTTATATGATCAATCTGGCCAAGGAGGCCCTGCTTGCACGCTGGTATCTGTAAATAATACCGTACAACCTTTAGGCATATCCAAATGTTGATAAAAACCTGCAGAGAATCCAATAATTCCAAAAATTATTAGCAAAAGAAATCTTGAAGATTTTGTAATATTTAGTAATTTAAAGATAACTTTTTGAGTAAGCATGAGACTCCTAATCGACCTACATTTTTATTCAAATTTTACATGTGTCATTGCAAAGAGTATAATAAGGCATAAATATAAGGTCAAGATCGTATGATTAATTTTCAACTTTTTTTTCAGTTATGCACAACACTAACGACATCACCATATTTTTTTATTCCTCTACATACTATTTCATTTATAATTTTGTCACAAATAATACTCAATTTAATTCGTAATTTATTTACTATTCATGATATTAAACCCCAAAAAACAATTTTGATATTTTTTTTAATTCCTATTGTTGCAATTATGCTTGATAATAGCTCTTGGATTATTCGATACTTTTTACCCAAAACTATTTTTTCACGTTCTATAACATGTATTGCTTGGATTTTTTGCTGTATAAAACTTCATTTTTTTATTTTATTTTTAGAACAACTTACTGAAAAAAACTTTTATATTAAATTTTATCATAAAATATTTTTTGCTATTGAAGCTATTGTAAGCTCTTTATTCATAGTCAATACAATTCATATCATACAAGGAAAAGAACCAGTATTTCTATCCATTAATGCGTATTACATAGTCACTATTTTATGGTTTATAGGTGCCATTAAAGTTTTACAAGAATTATCTAACAAAAAAATCCCTCTTATTTTAAAAGAACAACTAAAATCTCTTTTGTTTTATTTCATTTTCCCCCATTTTATTTTTATATTGTTAGAATATTATCCGATTATTATATGGGGAGAGCCACAAATCAAATCCATTGCAGCAATTGAAGGTATATGTATTGCTATATCAATGTATTTTTGTTTTAAAAAGATTATTCGCTTCCGTTTTCTTAATATTTCAAAACGTGTTCAAATTACACGTAAATTTTCAAGCGATATCGATTTTAAAGAAGCAATTGAACAGATTAATTTGGCATCTACAACACAAGAATTATCATATATTATTCAACAATATCTCAGCAAACAGTTCGATAATACAAAAATAACCGTACATTTTTATATTCGTGCTATACACGATCAACAAAATATTTTACAACAAAAAATTGAATATTTTTTAAATGCTTCAAATATCCAAACACAAGGATCAATTGGGGTCATTCATGAACAAAGAATATTAGTGCGCCATGAGCTTGAATTTGATGAATTTTATACCGATAATCCAAAAGCTATAGAACTTGCAGAGTTCATGCGTTCTATTGAAACTGATATTTTTATTCCCGTTATGAACAATAAAAAAATTATTGCTTACATTACCATTACCCAAGAGCAAAAAAATCTTCTCTTGAGCGAAGAACAATTAAACAAAATAATCATTTTTACCCAATTTTTAGCCCCCGCTATTCATTTACTCCTACAAAAAGACCTGTATCATATTTTACAGGACAACAAAGCAACCCAAGAAGCTTTATATGAAAAAAATCAAGAAATTGGACAATATAAAGAAAGTATCAAGCAGCTGCTTAAAGATAGAGTCGAAAATCATATCGGAATTATTTTATATAAAAATAGACATTTTGCTTTAAAAAATGCTGAAGCCCAAAAACTTTTAACCATTAATCCAAATCTTGATGAAAAACATCCTACTACAGCAATACTTTCTAATTTTGTAGAACAGATTGAAAAATATCAAACAACACAAAATATGTGCATCACGGTATCCAATGGCTCAAAAATAATTATAACGGGAATGCCTCAGGCTGATATTAATTCTGGAATTTTACTCATTATTCGTAAACCAGAAGCTACAGATCTCATCAAGATGTACATAGACAATCTCAAAGATCCTTCAAAACGTGATTATTTATTATATCTTCAGACAACACAAGTTGGCCAAAAAATTAATAAATTAATCCCTTGCAACGATGAACCTTTCTTGCAAGTTAAAATTGAATTATTGAAATCAATGCTTCAAAAAAGCATCTTATTCCTTCAGGGTAATCAAGATGATCGAACATATATTTCTGAAATGATTCATAACATCACTAATGATTCAAAAATGGTACTACTCGATGCTGCCTCAAGCAAGTCAATAAATACTGGATTGTTTGGAATAAACGAGCTTTTTTCTGAATCTCATGAGCCTGCCTTATTAGAAAAGTATAATGATGGCTCGATTGTTATTAATAATATTGAATTATTAAACATGATCGCTCAACAAAAATTAGTGCAATATATAAAATATGGAATATTTACCCCCTACAAAAGTGAACAAAGAAAATTTAGTAATGCACGTATTATTTGTTCAAGTAATTATGATCTTGCCACCCTGATCAAAGAAGAAAAAATTATTCCTGAACTAGCAACAGAAATAAAAAAACATATATTAGAAATTCCTTCCCTGGTAACGATGAATGAAAATATAGTACATAATTTAATTGATCAAATTATGTTCTATAATCTTCAAGAATATGGAACTGTTCGGACAGTTGCCTTATCCTTTAAAGAAAAAGAGGCTATTATTTCTCAAAGAATTCCAAGCTTTTTTGAATTACAGCAAAAAATTATTTCAGCTATGTCACTCAAAGCTCAAAATAAATTAGAATTACCTACAAAAGTGCAAGAATACAAAATTATTGATTCTTCTTGCCCAGAATTACAACTTGCTGCACAACTTGGTAAACATGCACTTAAGGATGTACAACTCATGAAAAAACTATGGAATAAACTGGGAAGCCAGACAAAAATTGCTGAACTACTTGGTGTTAATCGATCATCAGTAAGCAGAAGATGTAAGGATTACCATTTATTATAAAAATGAGGAGTAGTATATGATGTATAATCAGGCGTTTGCAAAAAAGGATGATTTTTTAAATTATCTAAACATAGAACGCAACGTAGCATTAAATACGTACAAATCATATCAATACGACCTTAACCAATTTTTTAATTTTTGGATCAAACAGGAAAAATCTGATAAAAATAAATTCGACATACATCATGTTTTAGAAAAATTTTTCTTACATTTATATCATCACAAAGTACAAAAAAGCTCCATTGCCCGAAAAGTTGCTTGTTTTCAATCCTTTGCAAAATATTTACATAGCTGTAATATCTCAATTCAATTTCGATTAACCGCACCACGTATTGATAAAAAATTACCAGTCTATCTAAGTATTGAAGAAGTTTCATATATTCTTGACCAAATGCCTGATGAAGCATTCATTTCAAAAAGACCCATTCGTGATAGAGCAATTATCGAACTATTTTATGCCAGCGGTATCCGGTGCTCAGAGCTAACTGCTATTAATCTTATTGATATTAATTTTGATCAAAAAACAATTTTGATTAAAGGTAAAGGAGATAAAGAACGATTAGTACTTTTTGGGGAAAAAGCTAAGAATGCTGTTTTAAAATATATTCAGACAGAACGAACTCAAGATCTTGGCAAACGGGCACAAGTTTCACTTTTTCTAACACAGATAGGTTCACAACTTTCCAGTAGAATGGTCCAACAAATCTTACAAAAAATAAGTAAGAATTTACCCTTCAAAAAACAACTTACGCCCCATAAGCTCAGACACTCCTTTGCTACGCATTTACTTAATGCTGGAATGAATTTGCGTGCCTTACAAGAACTTTTGGGCCATGCTTCATTAGGAACCACTGAACGATATACTCATATCGCACCCAAAGATTTACATGATCTATATAAGAATATTAATCCCATGGAAGTTTTAAAATAAATACTATTTTTAAAAGCTCTTTCTTAAAATTTCCAACCACAATCAATAGCTACAAAATATTTATTTTTATTTTGTACTCCAGATAATTTCTCATAAATAATTCCCGAGATACCTGCTTGCAAAACAAAACGCTGAGTTGAAAACCAAACAGAAGGTCCAAATAAAATCATATTACTTCCAGAGTTCTGATCAACTTTGCAACAAATAGTATCTTTTTGTTTATAAATACCATCCAACTCCAACATCCAATTTAAAATATAGGTATTCTCTTTATACATAATATTTCTACTTAATCCACATTGATACAAAATCTGATTACCATGCTTTGTCATCTTATCATCCCTGACCGTCAATATTCCCCCTACAGATATAAATGGATACCATGTTGTACTCATATGACTTGCGGTAAATCCTAAAAATATATTTGTAGTAGCCAAACCTCTTGCAATATTTTTAGTTGGAGAATCTGGAGTAAGTGCTATATTTGAAACTATCGAAATCTGATTGGTAGCTGTTTCTGTAGTTGTATTATAAAAAGAGTATTCAAACTGCACTATAAGTTCTTGAATTCCCCTAAAAACATCACCATTTTCTTCAAATTTTGCTGCCACCGGCATCTGAAGAAAAAGAGAGAAATTATCAGTAAATGCATACAATAAAGTTGGAATAATCTCAGTAAATTTTTTATCATTACCCCTTAAATAATCAAAATAACTAAAGATCTGCAACTCCCCTTTATCAAGCATATTTTGACCAAAGCCAATCAATGGTCCGGGCTGCTGCGAAGATGGCAATGCCAGATTACCCATTTTAAGCTGCTCTATTTTTTGATTTTCTGAGTATAAAAAACTATTTTTAAAATTTAATACCAATATTATATAAAGAACGTATTTCTTGATACAGCAGTTCATCAATATCCTTTTTTTGAAAATATTGCAAAATTCTTTTATGTATCTTTAATCTTACTTATATTTATAAATTTTAAATTAAAAATTATAAAACGATGATGAAACAAATATTTATATTTTTATTATGCATAATAATCTTTTTTACCAATATTGAATCAAAACATTTTGTTGTAATATCTAAGCCAGGAAGCGGCAAAGGAACATTTTCAAACTATATGGCTAAAAAATACAACTATGTGCATATCGGACTTGGAGATCTGACACGAAGCAGAAAAGATAACAATCAATCAACCTCCTTGCATATTCTCAATAAAATATTAAAAACACATATCGAAAAAACCATAAAAAAGAGTAAACAATTTATTTTGGATAATGCAATAACATCAAAGAGCAATTGGCATTTTTGGGAAACATTTTTTCATGAAAAAATGTTGTTTGACGATATCTATTTTTTAGTACTAGATGCATCAGATACAACATGCATAAGCCGCATGAAAGACCGCCTTATTTGTAAAAATTGCTTTAATGTCTGTAAAAAAACGATGGGAATACCGATAACTCAACATATCTGCAAAGATTGTGGAAATAAATTAACGATCAGACAAGAGGATCATGATTCAAAATTTTTAAAACAACGTTTCGAAAAATATCACCAAATAATTGAACCTATCATAAAAAAATTGGAAAAGTCATATAAAGTTATACGAATATCATCTGAACAGCCATTGCAAGATTTATATACGATATATGACAAACTACATCACCTTTAATACAATAAATCCCACAATGGCCAATTTTTAAAAATTACAATCTCTAGATAATCACTATAATTTTATGGTATAAGATTCCTAAGTGGGATTTTTTAATTTTTTAAAAAATAAGGGGTACCAAGAATGTTACACTATAAAAAAATATTTTTAATTGCTGCTCTGGTGGCCATTTCACAAACCTATCAAGCAAAAGATACCAAAGAAACCAGATTCGAAAAATGGCGCCGTGAACACCGCGAACGTAAAGCTGAACATGAAAGAGAAAAGGCTAAAAAAGATGAAGAGTTAGCAAAAAAATATGAAAAAAAGGCAGCTAAGCATAAAAGAAGATATTATGAATGGGAAAAAAGGCACCATGAACGCAAAGCAGATCATGAAAAACAGAAGGCAGCAAGATTAGAAAAATCGCTAAATAAGCCTAGATAATGTCATCAAAAAATGGTGCTTTAATTAATTTAAAGCACCATTTTTCCTAAAATTAATTTTATTGTAAATCAAAGGATTGCAAATATTGAGCAACTACAACAGACCATCCAAAACGCTCTTCAATCTTATGTTTTAAGGATTCTGCAGCCTCTGGTTGGCCATGTGTAACAAATACTTTTTTAACTTTACTTTGAAATGATTCAAGCCATTTTAAAATTTCTTGATAGTCTGCATGAGCAGAAAAAATATCTAAATTTTTAACCTCTGCATGCACATCATAAACATTATTTTTTATTTTTATCTGTTTTGCCCCATGAACTAAATCATAACCAAGCGTCCCTTCAACCTGAAATCCTACAAAAAGTACGGTATTTTTTTTGTCATAAATAAAATGTTTTAAATGATGCAATACCCTTCCACCTTCAGCCATTCCGCTACCTGCAATAATAATTTTTGAGGCATCACTTTTATCAAGAGCCTTAGACTCTTGTGCTGTACGAATATAAGTAGCTGTAGTCATTATATTACTGCACTCTAAAGCTGTTATCTTAAGCTCTTGGGGAAAATGACATAAAAGATTAGATGCTCGTATAGCCATAGGACTATCTAAAAAAATAGGAATATCTGGAATAAGTTTTTGCTCTTTGAGCTTAGATAAGCAATATAATATTGTCTGAGCTCTGCCAACAGCAAATGATGGAATTATCAAAGTACCGCTCTTTGCAATGGTTGCATTTATTATCTGAGCCAAAATTTTTAAAGCATCAACTTTTTCATGCAGCTTATTACCGTAAGTTGATTCGATAATTAAAAAATCTGTTTGCTGGAGTAAAGTTGGTGATTTCATAAGAAATTGATTAAAGCCACTTAGATCACCAGAAAAAGTTACCATATTATTTCCATCTGAGATAATGACAAAAGATGAGCCAATAATATGTCCTGACGGTAACAAAGTAATCTTTAATTTTCCTATATTAATCGGGGTTTGATAATTTACTACCTGAAAGAATCGTAATGAATACTCAGCGTCACGCTTTGTATACAAAGGCTGCGCAGTTCCATGAGATTCTTTGGCATCTTCCTCTTGAACCAATCCACTATCAACTAATAATATGGAACATAAATCATAGGTACCTTGAGAGCAATAGATCTTCCCCTTAAAACCATTTTTAACTAAGAATGGAATATAACCACTATGATCAATATGAGCATGGGTTAAAATAATTGCATCAACTTTTTTAGCATCTAATAAAAACTGATCTTTCTGATATTGCTTAATCTCAGGCCCTTGAAAAAGACCACAGTCAACTAAAATATTAATATTTTCATGCTCAACTAAATACCTAGATCCTGTTACTTCTTCTGCCGCACCTAAAAAGGTTATCTTCATAAATATACTCTCGTAAATCTTCTTTTAATATACCTCATAATACTTATAATGGCCTTAAGACAATCTAATCTGTAATATTTTAAAAGATTAACAATTCCGCATATCGATCAACAAGATTTTAATATAAAAGCATAAGCAAACTGGCATAAACAAATAAGAAAATCTCCAAATAAAAATAGCCAAGTTTATATTGTTGTAGTAACTTTTACTAAGTAATTTATAACCAATAAATATATTAAAATGTTAACTATTAATAGAATATTATTTAAAAAGATATCAACACTCTCATACTTGGTCGTATTATATGCATGCATAATTGTGTTAAGATTATTTTATTTTCAAATTATCGAACATGAAAAATTTGAATTATCTGGTAAAAAAAATTTTTTACGCATGAAAGTTATCCCTGCACAACGAGGAAATATTTTAGATTGTAATGGAATTGCTCTTGCTACAAACCAACCAATTACCAAACTAATTTGGAAAGGAAGCGGCAATATACACCTAAGCAATGAGCAAGAAAAAGCACTTAATAAAATCTATTCCATTTTACAAAAGGAGCCTGTAAGCAAAGGGCTCATTCAGCGTGCAGAGAAATATTCGCTTGATGTAACAATAGCCCAAAGAATTTCTCAAGAAGAATTATCACAAATAGCAGAACAATGCAGCGATATCGAAAATATACATTTTACAACATCTTTTCATAGATTCTACCCTTATAATAAAGTAGCAAGCCACCTACTAGGATACTTAGGTGATTTATCAGAGTCGGCACAAGGAAAAATGGGTTTAGAAAAAATTTGCCAAGAGACTTTACAAGGAGACCCTGCAATCTTAATGCAATCAACGAATTCTTTTGGCTCACTTCTTGATAGCCAAGAGCTTAAACAAGGTAATGCCGGCGAAGATATTGTAACAAGTATCGATTTAGATATTCAATTAATGCTTGAAAAAACATTAGAGCAAGAAGAAGCTGGATCTTGTATAATTTTTGAACCCAAAACAGGTTATATCAAAGCATTAGTAAGTAAGCCAAATTTTGATCCTTCTATCTTTTCTGAAAAATTAGATGATGAGCAATGGCAAGAGCTTCAAAAAAACAAAGTTTTCTTAAATAGAGCATTTAATGCCACGTACCCTCCTGCCTCTATTTTTAAATTAGTTACTATCTCTGCAGCACTTGAAGAAAAAATTATCAGCCAGGATTCTCGATTCTTTTGCGCTGGTTATACAAATTTTAAAGGACGTGATTATCACTGTAATAACCATACTGGTCACGGATATGTTTCAACAGAAGACTCTCTTGCTCTGTCATGTAATATCCCATTTTTTGAAATAGCAAAAAAGATACATATCGATACGCTTGCTGATTATGCATTTAAATTTGGGCTAGGAAATAAAACAAATATCCCATTCAGCGAACAAACTGGATTAATACCAACCAACAAGTGGAAACTTAAAAACAAAGGTGAACGATGGTGGACTGGAGAAAATCTATCGGCATGTATAGGACAAAGTTTTTTACTCGTAACCCCTATCCAAATTGCATGTATGATTGGTGCTATATTTCATGGAAATCTTATAAAACCAAGAATACTCATACATCAACCAATAGAAAAAACACCGATTACCATACAACCTCAAACAAGACAATTCTTACAGCTCTGTATGAGATCTGCAAGTAGATTTGGTACAGCAAAAAGAACCAATAAAATTGGTAACTTAATTATTTTTGCAAAAACAGGTACAGCTCAAACTAAAACTCGAAAAACTAGCGAAGTTCCACAAGAAGCAAAAAATAAAGATGATAAAGAGCATGCATGGTTTGTAAGCTATTTTTATACAGAAAATTCAGAACCATTGGTTATGGTTATGCTTTTAGAACATGTAGGTAAATCGATTTATACGGCAAAGGTTGCTGTAAAATTTCTTATTCAATATAATGAATGGATTGAAAAAAAGACCATCACCCAAGGTAATGGTCCTTTTTAATAAATTTAGATTATTTAGCCTTTTTAATAGAATAGGCAAGCTCAAGAATACGCTGAACAAATACTGGATCAACTCTTCGATTATCACTTTCTGCGGGCAAGAATTTAGAAGATATTCCTAGTACTGATAACGGCTTAATTTCTAGATTACCTTTTTCTACGGGTAATACGCTCGAAGAAATTTCAGATACTGATAGCGGCTCAACTTTTAAAGTTTTTAAATTATTTTTTTCTGTTACCAATAATTTAGAATATATTCCAGATAATGCTTTTTTAAATTGTTCAACAATAGATAAGATATTTCCATCAAACTGTTCACGTGATTCAAAGCCTGTAACTATATCTTGAAGCTTACTATTTATATTTTCATATCCTACAAAATCAAGATTTGGATTTGCAAAATCTTTCATCCATCTGTTTTGGTTCTGCTGTAATACTGTCAATTTAGTAGCAGAATTCTCTACAGTTTCAATGCTATTAAATGCCTTACGAATCATATCATTAATTTTTGGTTGAATATTTTGAGTAATTTCATTAAAAAATTCATCTGTATACTGTAAGCGATTTAAATTAATTCTGGCCATTAACTCTTTAAATAAGTTTTCTTGAACTTTTATAGCAGAACTACTCTCTTGAATATTCTTTAAAAGAGTCTCTATCCTTTTATATAGATTTGTTGCTTTACTATCTTTCTGCACTATCTCTCTTTTTATTTTTGCTAATTGAGCGATCTGTTCTTTTTTAAAATCTTCTTCTTCTTGCTTAGGAGCCTTCTCAGCTTCTTCCGATGCTCTTTTTACTTGTAATTCTTTTTGTTTACGAACCTTTTCAGCTTCTTCCAATGCTTTTTTTGCTTGTAATTCTTTAACTTCTAGCTCTCGCACTTTTTTATTAAGCTCTTGCTCTCGTTGCTCTTTTCGTTTCATAATTGCATCAAAATCTACTAGTACAGTTTCTGAATTTATTCCTTTTGTTTTTTCTTGTTTTTGCAAAGCTAAATATTTTTCTTCTTGTTTTGTTTTATCTTCTAATTCTTGTGTCCTTTGTAACTTTTGTTCTATTTTTTGTAATACGGTACTTGCTGTTGCTTCTACTTTTTTACTTTTTTGTTCTTCTGTTTGAGCTGTTGCTAATGCTAAAGCAGCTGCATTTTCTCTTTCTGATTCATTTAATCCTTTTCCTTCCCCCTTTTCTGCCTGTGATTTTTGTGAAATTATAGTTAATCGTTCATTCATTCTTTGCATGTTATCCAATACATCCTTATCCCTTGTTTTAATCCTTTGCAATGATTCATTTATTGTTGCTATAGCTTTATCTATGGTAACCGTATCATCTGAAAAAAAGATCTCATAAGCACTTTCCCATTCAATTAAAGCATTTTTTATAATTTCTATCTGAGATTCTATTACTTTTGAATCACTAGCCACTTTCGTTTTCTCTTTATTAAGCAGTTGGACTATTATTATATTTGTGGAATTATCTTTTAACTTTGCAGCAATATTTGCCATTGAATCTGCTAAATCTTTTTTCACTTTATCGAAATACTTATTTAATGTTGCCCGAACATCTTTAACATTATTTTTATTTTCTTTATCAACCTTGATTGAATAATGTGGTATATCGATATACACGATATTCTTTTGAAAAGATGCTGCAAAATTAGTACTTGAATATACTAATCCCAAACTCATTACACCGACAGAAAATAGATATAATCTTTTATACATCATCCTTCATTCTCCTTTTTTAAAATTAAATAAGACGATTTTTCATTAGGATACATTTAATATTTTCAAAAAATCAATAAGAAGAGAGAAAGCTTCCTGTTTAGTTTATAGCAGCAAAAAGCTTTCTCTCTTCTTATTCTGATTCAAATTGATTAATCATCGAATGGGAATATTTACCTAATCGATGCTCTATTCACAAAGGCTACAGCTCGATTAAAAAACGCACACGGTTTTAATGACGGCTTGGTTTCTTAACGACAACAAAAAGATTTAAAACGCGTGCAACTTTATCCTCTTTTTCTTGCATTTAAGCACGCTTTCTATTGTCGCGTATCATAGCCTTTCTATCTTTTTCTAATTTAACTACATGAAAAAGCTCAAGTACACGATCAACTGCCTTAAGATCAATTGATAAACTATCATCTTTTTTCATAAGTAACCCTTGAAGTAATCGTGATATTTTTTCTCTATTTTTTTGTATCAATGTTAATATGTCATTAAAATGATTATGCTCAGAAAAAAAGGAGTTTGCTAAATAATCCATTCTTCCATCTATTTTTTCAATATCATTAGGATTAGAAATATCTTCTATAAAATCATTTTCCATACGAGATCTTTCTCGATATAGACTGATTAAATGATCCAAGCTTATTTTTGCTTGAGAAAAAAGATCAAAAAAGTTTCGTACATCTACCTTTACATCTTCTGATACAGAAGGTAATTTATTCAATGTAATATTTAACCCTGTCCAATACTTTACTTGTCCATCTAAAACAGCTTTAGACGTTTCTATGATCTCTTTTAAAGGATCTAATTTTCCTATTTTAGCTTGGATCTTAGCATCTATCGCAGCATTTTTATCGAATAATGCTACTGTATTCACAAAATTATCTTTGATTTTTTTTATGGCATTATAATTATCATAAATTTCTTTCAAATTACTATTAATTAGTACAACATTATCGACATTAACCTTATCAAGAATCTTTCTTGTTTGCTCAATATCACCTATTATTTTATTTGCAAAATGATAAGCAGCATCTTGATCATTAATTAATTTTTTCTTCTGAACAGAAAGATTTCTTTTAAACTGTTCTGAATTATATTTAAATTTAGCAGAGGTAGATAAAGTTAAATATTGAGATTTTCTTATATATTCTTGCATATTGTTTCCAATCTCAAATATGAGATTTTCTTGCTGTTCTCCTACCTCAGTTAGATATTGCTTGACCAAATTTTGCAAATCGCTCAATTCCTGTTGATTTTTAATATCAGCTATAAATGCTTTTTTATCTGGTATATGTATGCTTACCATGCTGGATGTAGCAGGGACATCAACAGTATCTGATTTTTTTGTATCTAATATCTCTGTGCTTTCAAAATTTTTTAATACTTTTTGAACTTCATCTTTAATAGATTTTAGCAAATCGTACTCTTTTTTAATTTTCTGCAAACTGTCATTAATCTTAATTACAGCAGCTTTTATTTTTTCTTCATTATTTTTGCCAATCACCTTTAATTCTCGGTCCCAATCATCTAAAGCCATATCTGTCTGCTCAATCTGATCTTTTACTTTTTGACGTATAGATAAAATTGCTTTCTGATCATCCTCAAACATTTTTTTATCTCTGCTTAAATTATCTTGAAGCTCTTTTGTATTGCTCGATAATATTACAGATCCAACGGTATCGTTATATGATGCAATATCCGTAGTTATACTTGCTATTAATAAACCAAGACCATCTTTGACTTCTTTTAAATAGCTTGCTACTGAATATATTGCTCCATCATTTTCTGAATTGTTTTGCATAGAAAATTTAAGTGGGTTTTTATCAGGAACATTTATAACAGCATATCCCACCTCAACTTCACCCACAAAACTACCAGGATATACTGCTTGCCAACTCATAATAGAAATCAAAAGCAAGTGCAATCTTTTATCTATCATTTTTAATTCTCCCTTTTTGATCAAACAGAATAACGTTTAATCAGACTACACTCAATATTTTAAAAAAATCAATACGTATAAAGAAAGCTTCTTATTTGTTTTACAATAACAAGAAGCTTTCTTTATTTAATTCTGATTCAAGTCAATTAATTATCAAATAGTACTATTTACCTATTTGATTTTTTCTTTACAAAAACTAAACGACTCAATTCAAGAGTGCGCACAGCTTTAACAATTTTTTGATCCTTAACAGCAACAAAAAGATTTAAAACACGTGCAACCGCATCCTCTTTTGTTTGCATTTCAACACGTTTTCTAGCTTCGTCCTTCATATCCATTTTATTTTTTTCTAATTTAACTACATGAGAAAGTTCAAGTACACGCCCTACTTCTGCAGGATAAATCTTGCGAAATTTTTGTTTTTCAATTAATAATGTTGTAAATAATTCTGATAATTCTCTTTGATATTTTTCAGCGTCTTTAAGTTTATTTGAAGAAGAATTAGATAATTGACCAAGAGTTAATACTATTTTTGAAATTTCATCATCCATCTTAGCTTTTTCTATAAGATTACTTGTCTCGCTAATTTTTTCTTCTAATGCTTTTTTATTTTTATTCGATTCTTTAATTTCAGTTAACACATTATCTATATCCGTAATAACTGAATTAAATCCTTTAAAAATACGATCTCTATCGGGTTTAAATTTATTACCAATATCTTGTATAAACTCAGCTGAATATCTTGAAGAATCAAACTCAATGTCTTTTAATAAATTATCAATTCTTCCCAATAATCCTTCCATTAATTCTCTTAATTGAGCAATTTGTTGTATGTTTTGTGCTATATTTTCGTCAAATATTGTTGATCGTTTTTCATTAAGTTTGACACTTGCCTGTATTGCCACTTTCTCTGCTTCTTCTGCATTTCTTGCTGCTTTTTCTGCATCTTGCTGTGAAACTGTTGCCGCTTTTACCGTTGTCTTATTAGGGGCTACAGCTGCTGCTTTTTGCGCATCCGCTGCTACTTTTTCTGCTTTTTGCTTATCTGCTCTTGCTTTACGTGCTACTTCATCTGCTTTATCTTTTGCTGCTTCAGTATCAAATAATGTTATTGAGTTAGTAATGTCGTTCATAATCTTTTCTGCAGCGGTATACTCTTTTAAAATAACCAATAAGTTGCTATTTATGAAATCTACTTGTGATAATATTCTTCTTTCTTCATTGTGCAAAACTAGACTTAACACATGACCCCATTCTTCCAAAGAAGAATCTATATCATTAATTTTTTTTTCAATGTTTTTTACATTAGTTAAAAATGCTACTTGATCATCATTAAATTTTTTTTCCTTTTTATTCGAACTATCGATAAAACCTTGCGTATAACTAGATTTATCATTATTTACGCGCACAAATTTAGCTAAATAAGATTCAACATCTTTAGCCATCTTTTTTTTAAATGAATCAAGGCTTTCTTTGACACTCTTTAAATATTTTTCTACAGAAGCCATTGCCTTATCATTTTCTCCATTTTTTTGCATATTAAAGCGTAATGGTTCTTTGCCAGGAATATTTATAACAGCATATCCTGCCGGCTCAACTTCACCCACAAAACTACCTGAATATACTGCTTGCCAACTCATAATAGAAATCAAAAGCAAGCGCAATCTTTTATCTGACATTTTTAATTTTCCCTTTTTAATCAAACAAAATAACGTTTAATCAGACTACACTCAATATTTTAAAAAAATCAATACGTATAAAGAAAGCTTCCTATTTGTTTTACAACAATAGGAAGCTTTCTTTATTTAATTCTGATTCAAATCAATTAATTATCAAATAGTACTACTTACTTATTTGATTTTTTATTTACAACAGCTTTTTGATCCTTAACAGCAACAAAAAGATTTAAAACACGTGCAACCGCATCCTCTTTTCTTTGCATTTCAACACGTCTTCTAGCTTCGCCCTTCATATCCATTTTATTTTTTTCTAATCTAACTACATGAGAAAGTTCAAGTACACGCCCTACTTCTGCAGGATAAACCTTGCGAGATTTTTGTCCTTCAGTTAATAATGCTGTAAATAATTCTGATAATTCTCTTTGATATTTTTCAGCGATTTTAAGTGCATTTGAAGAAGAATTAGATAATTGACCAAGAGTTAATACTATTTTTGAAATTTCATCATCCATCTCAGATTTTTCTATAAGATTACTTGTCTCACTAATTTTTGCTTCTAATGCTTTTTTATTTTTATTCGATTCTTTAATTACATTTAACACATTATCTATATCCGTAATAACTGAATTAAATCCTTTAAAAATACGATCTCTATCGGGTTTAAATTTATTACCAATATCTTGTATAAACTTAGCTGAATATCTTGAAGAATCAGACTCAATGCCTTTTAATAAATTATCAATTCTTCCCAATAATCCTTCCATTAATTCTCTTAATTGAGCAATTTGTTGTATATTTTGTGCTATATTTTTTTCAAATATTGTTGATCGATTTTCATTAAGTTTAACACTTGCCTGTATTGCAACCTTCTCTGCTCCTACTGCATCTCTTGCTGCTTTTTCTACTTCTCTTGCTGCTTTTTCTGCTGCTACTTTGTTTGTCTTATTAGGAGCTACAGCTGCTACTTTTTCTGCTTCTTGCTTATCTGCTGTTGCTTTACGTGCTGCTTCATCTGCTTTATCTTTTGCTGCTTCAGCATCAAACAATGCTATTGAGTCAGCAACCTTATCCACTATTATTTTTGCAGTAGTATACATCTTTGAAATAACAGACAAACCTTCATTAATTTCATCTAGAAACGATAATATTTTTCCTTCATCATTTTCAGGCTCAAACCAACTCAAAGGATTAAGTGGATTTTTTCTTTGCTTATTCAGATTAACCAAAGCTGTATCAACCTTATCACTTTTATCTTTTATTTGCTGATCAATCTTTAAAAGAGTTGCTTGATCATCAGGAAAACCTTCTATTTTTGTACCCTTATTTTTAATAAAATCTACTGTATAATTAGATTTATCATTTTCTACGAGCTTAAATTTAGCTATACCAGATCCAACATTTCGAGCCATTTCTTTCTGTAATGAATCAAATTTATTTTTTACTTCTTTTAAATATTGCTTTCCTTCTTCTATTAACACGCCAAGAGCTCCATTGTCTTGCATATCAGCCGCAAATGGTTCCTTACCTGGAATATTTATAACTGCATATCTTTTAGGCCCCAAAAATGGCGTTTCTCTAAACTCTTCGTTATCTTGGTGAAATGAGGCGTTTAAACATACTGCTTGCCAACTCATAATAGAAATCAAAAGCAAGCGCAATCTTTTATCTAACATTTTTAATTCTCCTTTTTTGATTAAATAAAATAACTTTTAATTAAACTACACTCAATATTTAAAAAAAATCAATACTGTTTTACATCATTACTCTATAAATCTTTAATTGACACTCATTTTATTGCATAAATTATACAATAAAAAAAATGGTCCATGAAAACTTTCATAGACCATTTTTTTGTAATTTTAAGAAATTTATTTTTTTGCTTTTTTTGCAACAGTCTTTTTTGTAACTTTTACTTCTGCAACTGGCTGTTCAAAATGAGCTTTCACTTTCAAGGCTAAACGGCTTACTTTGCGAGAAGCTGTTTTTGCATGTAAAGTTTTTTTGCCCTTTGCTCGTGCACATTTTGACTGCGCATCGTTAAAAAGCTTTTGAATTTCAGCTTCTGTTTTGCCTTCTTGAAGAGCAGTTGTTACTTTTTTAAAAGCTGTTTTGATAGAAGTTTTACGAGCAACGTTAATTGCTTGACGTTTAACTGACTGGCGAGCTGCTTTTTTTGCTGATGTTTTATTTGCCATAAAATTTATAACCTTTTAAATCTTTAAAAAACTTTTTGTATTTTACCAGCTTTTACACATTTTGTACAAACTGCATCAAAATGTACGGGAACACGTTTTTTATGAGTTTCGTTAACTTTAATAAATCTCATTTTGTGAGTGTTTGGATAAACCCAACGCTTAGTCTTGTTATTCGCATGGCTTACAAGATTTCCAACTCGTGGACATTTATCACAGATAGAACAAATTCGTGACATGATAACCTTTTATTATGCTTAATTTTTTCTTTAAAATTTCGATTTTTTAACCTTCCAAATCACTTTTTAAGTGTACCCTATTTTTTAATGTTTATCAAATTTTTACCCAAAGCTTAGATAATATCATGCTTTCAGGCTTTCAATGAGATATTTGAACGCGCGTTACAATATATTGGCATTTAAAATTTTTTCACAAATCATAGGATTTCCTGCTATAACCGTCTTAAATGACTCAGTAATTTCCTGTTTATCATAATCAGACACATAACCCCCTGCTTCAAGAATCAATAATTTTCCAGCTGCCGCATCCCACCATTTCAAATTTTCAAAAAGCACTACATCATAGACTCCGATAGCCGTATATGCCAAATCTACCGCTGCAGCACCACACGCTCGAAATCGTATCCCCATTGCTACAGGCCCTAATGTTTTTTTAATAGTATTCAACTGTTCAACACGTGCTAATCGGGCAGCGGATGCAACAATTAAAGCCCCGGCAGATAAATAACGCTGTTGATCTATAAGCAATTTTTTACCATTTAACCAAGTACCCAAACCCTTTTGAGCACTTATTAGATCATCCATTGCCGGCATATATACCACTGCAGCAATCACCTCTGAGTAATGCATCAATGCAACACTAATACCAAAATAAGGCATTCCTCGAACAAAATTTCGAGTTCCGTCGATCGGATCTATGACCCAAGTAAACTCATGCTTAGCATACACATTTAATTCTTCAGCTATACATCCAGAACCTGGAATTAATTCTCTTAATTCTTTTTCCAGCCTTTTTTGACTTAAAATATCCACATCCGTATAAAAACTCCATGAATCCTTCGCTATAATATTAAAATCAGTACGATAATGTTGCATTATCTCATGACCAACTAATGTGACAATTGGAACTATTTTCTCCATATAATTCATTTAAAACTCCTTTTAAAAAGAAAGGGGCCTGAAAATTCAGGCCCCTTATCACAATACCGCTTATTTTACTAATCGTAAGTCAACCCTTGGCTCTATGCCAAGTAATTCATATATTTCAGCAGCGTACAATGTCTCTTTTTCTAAAAGCTCATAAGAAAGCTTATCAAGCTTATCTCTATTTTCACTTAAAAGCTTCATAGCAACATCATATTGCTCATTTAAAATTTTGGTGATTTCAGCATCTATCAACTCATAAGTTTTTTCTGAAAATCCACCCTTACGTTCATAACTATCAATATAAACACGTTTACCAAGCGCATCAGACATACCATAATCACAAACCATGTCACGTGCAATATCAGTAGCATACTTAAAGTCACTTGATGCACCAGTAGAGATTTCATTAAATGCTAATTCTTCTGCAGCTCTACCACCAAGCGCTGCCGCTATGCTTGCTAAAAGTTCTTCCTTAGTGCGATTATATTTTTCACGTTCTGGCAAGAAATGCGTAACACCAAGAGCTCGACCACGAGGAATAATAGTAACTTTATGTAAAGGATCTGTATCCTTTGGCATTAATAATCGTACCAATGCATGACCAGCTTCATGAAATGCTGTAACTTTTTTATCATAATCAGTTAAGATCATAGTTTTAGATTCTTTACCAAGCATCAACTTATCACGAGCTTCTTCAAAATCATACATCGTTACTTCTTCTTGATTTTTCTTAGATGCGATAATGGCTGCTTCGTTAACTAAATTGGCTAAATCAGCTCCAGTAAACCCTGGGGTACCACGAGCAAGCCCTCTAATATCAAGATCAGCAACATATTTTATTTTTTGAAGATGTACTTTTAAAATCTCTTCTCTGCTTACCAAATCTGGAACAGGAACAACAATTTGACGATCAAAACGTCCTGGACGAATCAATGCTTTATCTAAAATATCTGCTCGATTAGTTGCAGCTAAAACAATTACTGGATCTTTACTTGTTTCAAAACCATCCATCTCTGTTAAAAGTTGATTAAGAGTCTGTTCTCGCTCTTCATTGCCACCGCCAACAGAACTACTTCTTTGACGTCCAATAGCATCAATTTCATCAATAAATACGATACAAGGAGCTTTTTTTCTTGCTTCTGCGAAAAGATCACGTACTCGAGATGCACCAACTCCTACAAAAACTTCAATAAAATCTGCACCGCTCACGCTAAAGAATGGACAATTTGCTTCGCCAGCTACTGCTCGAGCTAAAAGAGTTTTACCAGTTCCCGGCTCACCTACTAAAAGTATTCCTCGAGTAATACGAGCACCAAGTCGTTGATATTTAGGAGCATCTTTTAAAAAATCTACTACATCTTGCAAATCCTCTTTAGCCTCATGAGCACCAGCAACAGATGAAAAGCGCTCTTTAATCATTGATGGCAAAAACATTTTTGCGCGACTTTTTCCAATATTAAAAAGACCACCAGATCCGCCTCCACCCTTCATTCCATTCTTCATTTGACGCATGAAATACGCACCTGATACAATAGCAAGAAGCATTAAAATTCCAAGAATCAAGAACAGATGCCATGCCCCTGTAGACATAGAAGGAGTTGAAACAGAAAAATCTACTCCGTGCTGTTCAAGAAGATCA
This sequence comes from Candidatus Babelota bacterium, assembly GCA_016183005.1. Taxonomy (GTDB): domain Bacteria; phylum Babelota; class Babeliae; order Babelales; family Chromulinivoraceae; genus JACPFN01. The sequence goes on from JACPFN010000008.1 coordinate 63,414, forward strand.
AAATCACCTGGACGCTCTGCAACAACTGTTTCAAAGCGCTTATTATCATGAGTTAATCCTGATAAAAACTGTCCTGATTTATGTACTTTTTTAATTTGATTTTGACGAACTTTATCTAAAAATTCTTTATAAGAAATTGTTCCGATATCCTTTGCAACATCCTTAAGTTGAATTAAAACTGCAAAAAGTCCTACTACAACTATGATCGCGATCAAAAGACCTTTCGGCCCAAATGAATTGAACGGTTTATTTGGTTTCATAATGCCTTTAATTTATTTAGTATGTTTGAAAATAGTCCTAGAATATGATTCTGTTTATTATCGTACTATAAAAGTTAGATACTGTCGATGCCTACTCTGTTTTTTTAAAATATTTTCATGTACCATTTGCAATTCTACAGAAACCTGTAATACTTATAACTGTTAGTATAGTTTCACAACTGATTAGTATTGTAACATATATATAAAATACAATAAAATCAGTAGCCTTACAAAGGTCATATTTTATGAATAGCCCACAACAAAACACAATTTTCATTGGAAATCTTCCATTCAGCACAACAAAAATGGATTTGCAAGCATTATTTGAAACATTTGGTACAATTACCAATATCCACATTCCTGTAAATAAAGAAACAGGTCAAGCTCGTGGGTTTGCATTTGTAAGCTTTGAATCAGGTAACGAAGCAGAAGCTGCTTTATCTGTTAATGGCCAAGATGTTAAAGGTCGTGCGATCAAAGTTCATTTAGCGCACAATAATTCACAAAACGGAAGCGCTCCTCGTAGTGGCGACCGTGGTCCTCGCCGTTCATTCGGTAGTGGTAACCGCTTTGAAGGTCGTGGTGGTTTCAACCGCAACCGTCAATAATTAAATTGATAATAAAAAGACCAGGATTTAATCCTGGTCTTTTTTTGTTTTAAACAGTTATTTTTTATAATTCTGGAAAAGCTGTAAGCATTTCATATATATCACTTTTAGGACGGCGATATAAAACTGTACGCAAAATAAATTCTGAATTATTTTTATGTTTTACTAGAGCTCTAACAATTAATTTATCACCAACACTTTCTGTCTTAATCATAGAACTTGAACAAATTGCTGCATAAATATCACCAGGCGTCCAACCTTGAGGAAATGTAGTTTTGTAAAATCTATTACCAATTATATAATCTCTTCCATCAAACAACCAGCAATTAGTCTTTTCGTCTCTTTCAATTACAGCATTAGAAGATTGATCTTTAGCGGTAAGTGCAGCAACAACTTTATGCATATGACCACCCTGTAAAGTCGCTGTACGATCATCCTTAATCACAGGATACATATTAATAATATGCTCAAGATCGATTACTACATTTTTACCATATAACATCTGAGGCTTACCTGCTTTCATTAATAATTCTAGCTCTATTGAATAATTTAATGAAGTTAATTCCTTACATAATGCTTCTTTTGCATCATGCAATGTTACTCCATTAGGAATTCTTTTATCACCAAACTTGATGCTTTCAAGAAGTCCCAATTTATTATTTTTAATCCCAGATGCAACTATTAATGACCCATAAAGTGATAAACTTAATATACCTAATAATTTTTTCATATGACACAACCCCTAATAAGAATAAACATTAATGTAATCAATAAAAATTTTCAATAATAATACTTTATTAAAGAAAAAAACATACAGTTCCTTTTGTATATAATTCAAGTGCAATTAATTCATCAATCAGCTTTTTCAATTCTTCTTGAAAATAATTCAAGTGTGGCTAATTTATCAGTCAGCATTTTTTCAATTTCAGCAGAATATGAATGATCAACATTAATACCAACAAACATGAAAGATCGATCATAAAATAATCACAATACTTCTTCTATTGCTTCATGATGAATCACATGATCTAATTCTTAATGTAAAACGTCAACATTTCTTCCTTGAATAGCAATATTAAGTCTAACATTAGACCAAGGATGTATTAGTGTTTTAAAATGTGCGCGCTTGGTTGCTTCTCTCTTGGAAATACTACAAATCTCCATAAAAAGAGCCGCTTGATAGTCAATTGAACCTTGAGACTCCTGCATAGATAATACAATTCCATGACCTATGCACAATGCAAAAAAATATGCTTTTTCATAAAAAAACCTGCTTTTAAAGTAATAATAATCATTATAAATATAGCAACTAAAGATAAAACTTAATACCTTTAATAAAAATTTTCATCGATAATATTTTATTAATATAGAATACTATAAATTTTTTCCATGTTTTTTTAAACATTTTGAACGCAATACAGTTAATTTATCAATTAACATATTTTCAATTGCAACATAATTAGGATCATCAATAGAACCTATAAACATAAGGGGTGGGTTTCGCAATGATCTTAATGTTTCTATTACGCATTCATAATTAGTCTCAATGCTTAATTCTTGACGTACAACATCTACATTTTTCGTATGAACAGCCAAATATAATCCAATCTTAGACCAATCATTCATTTGTACCTGAAAAAAATTTCCTTTGTTATCTTTTGAATGAGAAAATTTACAGAGCTGAGCAAGAAGAGCCGGTGGATATCTAGTGGAAGAAATATCAGAATTTAAAAGTTGAGTCTTATGCATAGATAATATAATTCCATGACCTATGCATAATGCAAAAAAAAGATGTTTTTTCATAAAAAACCTGTTTTTTTTGATGATAACAATCATTATAAATATAGCAACTAACGATAATTGTTTTATAGAGTTAATAAATATTTTTAAAAATACTGCTTATAAAAAAAGATTATTTATGTAAAATCCCTAAGATTTCATCATAAATTGGTGAACAAGATGGATAGGTACAGTTATCTTTTTCAGCTGTTAAAAATTTAATAGTCTTAGTTGGTATATGCAATTGAGCAACTCTACTTTCTAAACCTTTATTAAGACCAAAAATTATATAATTTCCACAACTAGACCAGCTTCCTTCTTCCTTACTACCAGGGCCATCAGTAATTTGAGTATGTTTTTCAGTTTTTAAATCATATAAAAATAATTGCATTCCAGCACCCATCATCTTTGAATATACCAACTGTTTTCTAACAAAACTATATGCAGGACACGCACAGTATCCCCCATCAGTGATAGACTCTATAGATTTAGTTTTTAGATCTAGCAAATATATTTGAGGTTTCCCCGTTTTATAATCTGAAACAAAGGCAATATGAGTATCATCAACAAAACATGGTGCTATATTGTCACCCGTGTTAAATGTTAGTCTATCAAAATGGCGTTGGCCAGATACATGATTAATATATGAAAGATATAATTGACTTGTTCCATCTTTAGATAAACAAAAAACAATCTTTTTGCCATCTTGAGAAAATGTTGGTTGCATATTAAGACCATCAAATGAACAGATAACTTTTCGCTTACCAAACATATTACTCATCACAAGCTGTACGTTTGAAACAGTATTTTCAGAATAAAAAAGTAGCGGACAAGCTACATCATTATTCCATCGCGGCGCAAAGCTCACGGTTGGAGTATCAACAAAAAGTTGTGGATTAGAACCATCAAAGTCGGTAATCCATATCTGTTTATAAGGTTTATCTTTACCGAATTTCTTTCTCCAAATCTGTTTTGAATAAGCTATTTTAGAACGAAAAGAACTTTGTGTCGCAAAAAGTTCTGGCCATACTTGATCTGCAATAGTATGCGCTACATAATCTAATGTATTAGTGTCTTGCTTAATTTTCTTTCCCGCCAACATTTTTATAGAAGATACATCATATAAATGCCAACTATAAACTTTATGATCATTTGAAATAATAATGGCAATCAACACATTGGGTTCAAATAAATCTTTCAACTCTCGCTCATGCTTCAAAGTATCTAAATGCTTTTGTTCAACAATACTTTGATTGCTCCATTCTAAATCCTTTTTTAAACGAGCAAGTAACTGTTTAAATTCAGAATCTACAGTACCCAAACTTACTAAACCTATTTTAATTTTTTTAGTTTTTTGCGCCTGAACTGATAACTGCAAATCAGAAGATTCTTGTTCAGCTAAAACCAAAAATGAAAGCAATATTATTAATAAACCTAATAGATTGTTAAATTTATTCATCCAAAAAACCCCTTTGCAAAGATTAATTACCCAAAACGATCATGATTGTTTTTCCATAAACTTCTTGCGGAAATTCTATTTCCTGTAACGCTGTACGCGCCGACATATCAAAAACTAAAATTCCGGAACTTTTTACAATATCGATTACATCAGAATTTCCATCTAAAGAAACCTTTATTTTCATTTCACAAGAAATACCTTGATGCAAACCAACGGGCGGATTCCAACTTTGAATTATAGCATGTTGAATTTTAGAACCAATAACACACTCATCAAATTGCTCATATCCAACAAAAATAACATTATCCGATACTTTTGTTACTTCTTCTAATGCAGAGGACTTATCGTTTTCTAACTGCTCAGACTTAAAATCTTCTTTTATTATCTGCTGTTGTTCATTTGCTGTTTTTACTTCTTGCGTAACCTCAATTGGTTCTGTCTGTTTTTGTTCAATAATTTTGATCTTATTTTTTTTCTTTTTTTTATGATGTAAATTTTTTTTATTTTTTGAACGCAAGGCCTTTTTGCTTGTTATTTTCTTTTTAATATATGTTTTATCAGCTAAAATTGCCGATGATCGTGATCTATTTTTTTTAAATTTTTCTTTCTCATCTAATTCTTTATTCAGAACAGCATCAGCCTTACTGTTTTTTTTAGAAACTTTTTTAGCATTCTTTTTACTTTGCAAGTACTCTTCATATCCTACTACTTGAGATTTCTTAGAAAGATCTGAATTAATTATTGAATTTTTCGAACTATTTATATCAACCCTTTTTTGAAGCGGCATCAAAACGTATGTGGCACCCGCCTGATGCATTAAAATAGTAAATTTATCATGCTTATATTGTATTTTTGCAATAAGAAATGGAATTACAAAAATAAATATGTGTAATAAAAAAACGAACAAAAAAATATTTTGCAAAAAAGATCTTCGTTCAGATACTTTGCTATAAAGCACGCTTGGTAGCAAGTGCAACATATTTGATACCTCCAGCAATTTTTATTGTATCGACCAAGTCAATAACGATACCATATGAAACACCTTGATCTGCTTTTACAAATACTATCTCATCACTATCTTTTTTAACCATTTTCTGAAGAGCTTTTAAAAGATTATTTAAACTATACTCTTGACCATTAAGATAAATTTTTTTCTGTTTATCTATATATACAATGATCTCCTGTTGCGTATTAGTCTGAGTTACTCCATCATCAATTCTGCTCGATGGAAGCTCTACTTTAATAACATTATTCATCATCGGTGTTGCTACCATAAAAATGATCAATAACGTTAGCGCAACGTCAACCAAAGGCATAACATTAATTTCTTGCATTTTATGTTCACGATTTTGAAGTCTACGCCCACGAATTCTTCTCATGATATATTTCCTCTATTTTTCTTGATGCATAGCATTAAATACAGAAACAGCCGGAGTAATATGTTCTGCTTGATGATGCGATTGTTGTACCATAGAAATACGTGTTAACAGTGAAACTTTATCAATAATCAACATTAAGTTATATTCTAAAGTTTTTATTTTAGTTGCAATATACTGAGAAAAGATAAGTGCTGGAATAGCAACAAACAGTCCTGCGATCGTTGTAATCAAAGCCTCAGAAATACCTGGTGCAACTGCCACAATATCAGCTGACTGTTTTTCACTAATACGAACAAAGGCATGTATAAGACCCCACACAGTACCAAATAATCCTAAAAGAGTCGCTATAGATGCACTAATATTTAAAACTGAAGTATATGATTCTTCATAATACATAGAATCGTCAAGAATAGATTCTGCCTGAAGCTGCAAAATATCGATACTACCAACATCTTTTGCTTGTTTAGATGCTGCTAAAAGTTGTACCAATACATATCCCGGCAATGTTTTTTTATGCTCTTGTGCAATAACAACAAGATCTGACAAATTAACAACTGGACGCATTAATTTTAAAATTTCATTACACTCATTTTGTTTAATACGAAGTAAAATTAATTTATATAAAGCAATAGCCCAACAGGTTATAGACATTCCAAATAAAATAATCATAACCAATTGAGTTATAAAATCACTTTGAACAATCAAATTCCAAATAACCGAACCTTGTGTAATATGTTCCATATCCTATCCTTTATTTAATTTTAATTAGTATAAAGTAGTATAGTTAGTATATAACTATTTAACAGATTTACGATAAGAAAAATTTTTAGTATGAAGAAAATATTTTTTACTATTTTAACTACTTATAGTGTAACAAGCTTATCAATTTACTGTCAAAACAATCTTAATGATGCAACTCAATCTATCATAGACAATATTACTCAATTAAAAGAAAAAATAAGACCAGAAAATCACTCTTTTCCTACATATTTAACGCTCAATGATATTGAACAGATTTTGATAGCGCAACTATTTATAAAAAATTCTACACCTATTCCAAATGCCCAGCGCTCTAAAAATGGATATGAAAAATTAGAATTAATTATAATGTGGCTTGAAAAAGAAAAAACAGTTGATGATTGGATTAATTATTTCGCTATTCATAATCAAGTACTTTTTGCAATCAAAAATGAACTCAAAGCAGAACAGAATAATTTACAAATCTATAATCAACTTAGTCAAAGAATACTCAGCCTATTCAAACAAGCAGTTCAAAAATTCTATAAAGAAAACAAACAGCCCAATGATATGATATCATTGGTATATGTTTATCAAGATTATGAACAATTATTTCAAGAAATAATAAATAAATCGCTGTAAGTTTTTTATTGTTTTTGCTTAAGAACTAAATCTAATAATTGCTGCTTATCAGAAATTGATTTCTCTAGTTGCAAATTATATGCAAACTTAAGTAAATCTCCAAGATCTTTACCCTGTGCATAAGTTAATAAATCTTTACCATTTAAAAGCTCAGGAATTGGATAATATAAAACCTTTGCACTTCGAGCTTGATGTATAAACTTTTCGACAATTTCCTGATTATACCAACAAACGGCTATGTCGCTAATCTGTTGTAACGTAATCGTATTGTCTAAAAAAGATGCTATTTTTTGATATACAATATCTTTTTCTTCATGTACCGCCAAAGTAATATAGGGCAAATACCAACTAACAAGAATTATTTTTTCAATCAAATCTTGAGATCCCATGTATCTCTTTAAAAAATCTGAAAGCATTTTATATTGAGCCAAAGAAATTTTGTCATACACAGAAACAGAGGTAATCATTAAATTAATATTTTTTTGTACAATAAAAGACCAAAGACCGACTAGCTTTTGTTCATCTGGTAAAACATCTTGCTGCGCTAAGCAATCAAGACTATCATATAAACTTTGATCAAATGTTACACCAGGAAAAATTTCACTAAGTCTACCGATCGTTTCAAGCCAACGAACTCCTATAGAAGGATATTGAGATTTTAAAAACAGCTTAGAAAATTCTTGCCAAATACGCTCAGCAGAAATCTGACTAACATCCATTGTTTGACAAACTTTACTTAAAGTAGGATCAACGTTCATCTGAAAGCGAGCAACAAACTGCATGACTCGAAATAAACGTAATGGATCTTGCACAAAAAATGATAGATCGGGACTTCTTATAATTTTATTTTCTAAATCCTGTAACCCATTAAATGGGTCGATTAATTCTAAACTATGAACATCTATCCCCATAGCATTAATCGTAATATCTCTTCTTCTAAATGCTTGAGTAAAGCTCATGTTCGGATTCAGTTCAACTTCTGGTCTTCTCCCATAACTATCTGTACGCGGAATAGACCAATCAGCATCAATACCATGTATACGTAAAACTCCAAAAGATTTACCAATAAAACTTACTACGCCAAATTTTTCTAAAATATCTTGAAGCTGCACAAAAGATATATGATACACTTCAAAATCTAAATCTGAACTAATGCATCCAAGTAAACAATCACGAACAGCTCCCCCTACAAGCAAAACTCGTCCTCCCTGTTGGTAAATTTCCTCAAAAATATTTTTTAGTTGTCGATTATTTTGTATAATCTTTACAATACATATTTGAATACGATCCTGAATAGGTTTCATAATTTATAATCCAAGGAACTTTATGCACTTCAATTTACTCAGAATAACTCTGATACTTTCTACTATACCTATCCAAACAAAAATTTCTACATTAAAAATACCAACGAAAATATCAAATTTTTTTTCTAAAAGTAAAGAAAAAATTTTTCACAATGAATTTACTCATATATCCAATATTGAATTAACCAACCTATACGGAAATATATCAGTAGAGACCTGGAAACAACCTTGTATCATGATCGAACAACGCAAAAATGGTACTGTAGAATTTATGAAAAATTCAAACATGATAACCAACGTAGATGGACAAACTCTTACAGCGCACAGTCATATTCAAAATAACTACAGAGGCAATTTTAATATCCGCATATTACTTCCTGAACATATTTCACTAAAACTAAAAACAGGTCATGGCTGCATTACTATTAACGGTCACAATGGTCCTATAGATCTAGTAACTAACCATGGCAACATCTCAATAATTAATGGAAATAACACCGTAATAGCACAAACAATGCATGGTGCAATTATGGTACAAAGAAAGGTTATTAAAGATGATCATTGTCTTAATTTACAATCTGATTATGGAAATATAACTCTTATGATACCACAAGAGTTAGAATCTGAACTTGAAGCTCATACGGTTAATGGAAAAATTATATCTGATCTTTTTGTAACACTACAAAGTCAAACAGTTCAACTCAATGAACAAACCTTTAAAAATATGAGACAGCACGTACAAGGATGGATCGGCCAATACCAGTGTAAAGAAAATTCACCTACCATATTGATGAAAACTCATAATGGAATAATTTCCATTTTGCCGTATTCTAATAAGAAATTTAAAAAATAAAGGACCCATACTATGTATAAAAAATTAAGCTTATATGCAGCTTTACTACATACTTTCCTTATACAAGGCTACAATATTTCCATTGATCAACAATCAATAAATTCAGACCAAGAACGATTACAAATCAAAATAGATCTTGATCCTACAGAAAAAATTTTAAAACAAACAATACAGGTTTCAATTGATAATCCATCAGTAGAATTAACGCAACTTCAATATCAAACTCCAAGTGAGAAAAAATATATTCCAGAATTTGCAGACTCAAAAGAGATTTTTGAACATGAATTAAATTTTTACGCAGAACTTACAAAAAACACAAAACAAAATATTGATGCTCATGTATATATAAGTTTTTTAACATTACCAGATCATTCAATGCATCAAAAGATACATAAAATAAAACTCTTATCTGATCTGCATAAAGATGCGGAAAATCTCAATAACTCAAATATTCATCCAGCTGTAGCATCTCAATTACCAAAATATAGCGAACAAAAATCATTTACCCAAAAACTACAAGATATGATGCAACACAACGATAGCCTTTGGATTCGCTTATTCTTTGCATTTCTACTTGGCCTTCTGTTAAGTCTAACTCCGTGTATTTATCCAATGATTCCCATCACTATTGGCGTATTACAACATAATCAAAAAGGTAAATCTGTCGTTGGTAATCTTTTTATATCTCTTTGTTATGCATTTGGTCTTTCAACAACCTTTGCAAGCTTAGGTCTTCTTGCTGCTTTTGCAGGAGCATCATTTGGCGGACTTCTATCTAACCCAATATTTGTACTATTTTTAGTTGTTTTTATTGGATATATGTCTTTGACCATGATTGGTATCATTGATTTAACTCTTCCATCATTTTTGCAAAAAAGCGCTACAACGAATTCTGCTTTCGGTCCCTATATTTCTGCGTATCTGTTTGGTCTTATAAGTGGTAGCGTAGCTTCACCATGCGTTTCTCCCGGTCTTGCACTACTTTTAACTATCGTTGCAACAATGGGTAATATTTTTGCAGGTTTCTTGCTTCTCTTTTTCTTTGGTATTGGAATGAGTATTCCTCTTATTATGATAGGAACCTTCTCATCATCTATGAACATGATGCCACAAGCAGGACAGTGGATGGTTGAAATCAAAAAAGCACTAGGCTTTATAATGCTTGCAACCTGCTTATATTATTTAAATAATATATTGCCTATTAATATATTTAATTGGCTTCTTGTTGCATACTTTACGTTCGCAGCATTATTTTATATCATCGATTCACAAAAAGATTTCGACAAAAAACAAAAAACCATTAAAAGTTTTATCGGTATTATTCTTCTTGCTATTGCCGTAGTTATGGGACTTCGTGCATATGATCGTATGGGAACTTCAAAGCATGAATTTTCAGAACAAGGCATTATTTGGGCAGATAGCTATGAAGCTGCACGAGCAAGTGCTCAAGCTGAAAATAAATTACTTTTACTTGATTTCTGGGCAAATCACTGTACTATCTGCAAAGCTATCGACAAAAAATTATTTCGAAAAGATTCTGTCTACAATGCACTAAAAGATCACTTTATTTTTGTAAAGGTCGATTGTTCTAGTAATTCAAATCAAGAAGCAAATCATCTTAAAAGTTTATTAAAAGTTTATGCTCAACCAGCAATTCTTGTAATAAATCCAGAAACAAATGATATTATCAAAAAATGGTCTTCTGAACCTTACAGTATGACCCCAGATTCATTCGTTGAAATAATGCTAAAAATTAGATAAGCAAAATAAAGGGAACGGATAAAATCGTTCCCTTTATTTTTATATACAATTATTTGATAATTTACTTAGTTGATACAGGCCTACAATTGTTAATTGATTTGAAAAAATGTCTTTCATTAATTTTTCAATGTACTCTTAATAAAAAGAATAAAGGAAGCACCTTTATAGCACTTCCCTTATAAGTTATATACTTACTAAATCAATTAACAACATTTTTTACGATGTTTTATATCATCAACTAAACGTTCCTTTTTACGCTGTAATTCATTTTCTACAGACTTCATCGTCTCATCAATTAAAGGATACATATCGTGTCCTTCCTTTTTCATAGTAACATCAATAGCTTGGGATTTAACTCTAACCTCTACTGACATAATATGATGATTATGCTTACCCTCTAAAACGACATGAACAAAAATAGAATCAGGATCTTGTTGATGCAAATATTTTTTAAACTTCTCAACGTACTTAGTAACATAATTTTCCATTGCGACTGACGACTCAGTCCCTCGAAATATAATTTCAATTTTCACTGCAATCCCTTTCATATTTAGGACGATACAATTTTTACTATGAAATTATCATGACGGACTAACAAGCTCAAGCAAAGAATAAATTATTGTCCCTTTGTTTTAATGGTCCATAAAACAGGTACGCTTTTAAGATTTTGAGCTTTACGCAAAATATTTTCAAAAAATGCCTTATGATTATCTTCAAAGATAACTGCATTTCGAACAATTAACTCAATACGCATAGGAGCATATCCAATCTGTTTTGCTTTATGAACATAAATCTGTGATTGATTTTTAAATAAAGGTTTTTTTGAAATCGCATCAATAAACAAATCGCTTAAATAACGATCTGAGAGCTTCATCTGAAAACGTTCCCAAACCTCTTGTACAAGAGGCAATACTTTGCCAACATTTTTTCCAGTTTTACAAGAAATATTAAGGATTTCAACTTTACTTAAAACATGTTTATATTGCTCCAAAGACATATCAAACTGTTTTTTTGCATCATCGTCTAAAAGATCTACCTTATTAAACAAGACAATAACGGCTGAACCATTATCAAGCGCGTATGATAATAATTTAAGCTCCTGAGCTGTAACATCTGGCTCTGCAACATCCATCACCAAAAGAACTACGTGTGCACGTTTTGCAGCTTGAAGCGAATTTGTAACCATCATCTCTTCAAGCTCAGTATCCACACTACTTTTTTTGCGAACTCCAGCTGTATCAATAAGCTCAACAACTGTTTTATTAAATGCTACACGTTTCCTAAGAGCCTCTCGCGTTGTTCCCGCTATAGGTGAAACAATAGAAAACTCTTGTCGCAATAATTGATTCATTAATGATGATTTACCTGCATTTGGTCTTCCTAAAAGTGCTACACGAAATTCAGGGGTTTCTGATATAATTTTTTCTTTAAGAGGAACTGCCTCACACAACTGGATAACTTTATCAAGCATATCAGCAATAGTTCGACCATGAAGTGCAGAAACACCAAAAATATTTTCAAAACCGAGTTGATAAAAATCATGAACAGTATCTTCTTGATGCTTTGAGTCAACTTTATTTACAAGGACAATTGTTGGTTTATTGTATTCGTGAAGTAATCGTGCAATTTTAATATCTGGTTCTATAACACCCGTTTTACTATCAACGACCATTAAAAAAACTGATGCTTGTTCTAATGTTTGCTGAACACGTCCAGTTACAGTCGTAGTCATTTCATCTGCAGATTTACTTAAATCAATTCCGCCGGTATCAATCAATTCAAACTTTTCGCCATTCCATTCAATAAAATCGGTCACCATATCTCGGGTAACACCCTCTTGATCAAAAGCAAGACTCTTTACCTTAGGCGCTATACGGTTAAACAATGAAGATTTACCCACATTCGTTCTTCCTACAAGCACCACTTTATGCATTAAACTCATCTGTTGGATCCTTTATAATTTCTCGTACAGTACCTCCAAAATGCTCAAGAAGCATATGGGTAACTTTCCATTTTGAAACATCTGCAACATCAACAGTCACCTCATTTTTATCATACACCTGTGGAGTCTGATATCGCTGTGTAATTTTACGAGCATAATTACTATCATTTGCTGTTTTTACAGTACTTGATGTTTTTACTGTTGATACTTTATTTTCAACTATTTCATTTTTTGATACAAAATTTTTAACAATAGGCTCTTCTACTTTGTTAAATTGTACAACTAATGTTACTTGATATCCAAAAACTTGATCCAAATATTGTTGATATATTTTTTTTTGTTCAACAAAAAGATCCTGAAATAATACAAATTTTTTCAAAGTTCTAATTTCAATAATATGCCGCTGTCGATCAAATAATTCCATATCAGTTGCATGAAGTATCGATGCAAGAATTGGATCAATATGTGCACTAACTACCATAACAAATGTTTTCCATAACTGTTGGTCACTATTTTGAATTGTGTTATTTTCTTCAATCTTTATATTATTTTTTTTTTTAGCACCTTCTTGGCGATAATCTTGATACTCTGGTGTTACTAAACGAATCAAAAGCGACTCAAGCAGTAACTGTTTTTTGCTTGTCTTAGAAAGCATCGTATCGAGTTGTACAAATTCATCAAACCATCCAAGTAATTTAGTTATATGTATAGCTTCAATCTGTTGCTTACTTAGCTCAGATAATTCACTACCATATTTAGCATCAGCCCCATATTTCATCAAAATAAAATCATACAACAACTCAAGTAATCGTTTTACAACATACTCAACTGAAATTGTTTTTTTATCAAAACATTTAAGCGTTGCAATTATCTGATCTATATCACTATTCATCATAGCTGATAACAGCTCATATAAAATTATATCTTCTACATAACCAAGAACCGAAACAACCACTGATTTCGTAACACTGTTCTCGGCAAAGCGTGCTTGCTCAAGTAAATTAATTGCATCTCGCAAAGATCCTTGTGTTGCATGAGCTATTGTTTCAAGACCTGTTACATCATATGAGATATTTTCTTTTTTGCAGATCATTTCTAAATGATGAACAACTTGTGTATCAACCACAGGATTAAATAACAATTGAAAACAGCGAGAACGAACAGTATCAGGTATTTTTTGAATCTCTGTTGTTGCCAAAATAAACAAAACAGACTTTGATGGTTCTTCTAAAATTTTTAAAAGCGCATTAAACGCTGCTTTACTAAGCATGTGCACTTCATCAATTAAATAAATCTTCTTATGTCCCAAAACGGGTAAAAAAGATGAAGTATCTATAATATTCCGAATATTATCAACTCCAGTATACGAAGCTGCATCAATCTCTATAAAATCTGGATGCTGCCCCTTTTTCATCGCCAAACATGATACACAATTTAAACAAGGAATCGCGATTTTAGAATTTTTTTGAAATTCAAATAAGTTTGCACAGTTTACTGCTGCTGCAAACACTCGAGCCGTAGATGTTTTTCCACATCCACGCTGACCAGATAAAAGATATACAGGAAAAAATTGATTCTTAAATAAACTATTTTGCAAAATACGAACAACCAGATCTTGGCCAATAATTTCTGAAAATTGCGCAGAACGCCACTTACGAGCTAAATTTAAAGATACCTGTTCCATATTTTCATCCTGCAAAACATAAAAATAGACGCTTTTTAAAAAATCTAAAAAACGTCAACCTTACTAAAAGGAGAGAAGTTGCTACAAACCTATATATACTCCTGCTGCTTTCTTCCGAACCTGACAGATTAAATAATATAAATTTTACCAACTTCTCTCAATTTTAAATTCAACATTGTCAATGTCTACTTATCCCCTAAGGCATGCTTATACATTTCATAGAAATTATATACAACACGCTCACAAAATAATTCAACTGGCGGAGAGAGAGGGATTCGAACCCTCGATACCCTTTTCAGAGTATACATGATTTCCAATCATGCTCTTTCGGCCACTCAGACATCTCTCCATCCAAAGCTTTAAGCTCTTGGTTTTCTAACTGGAGATTTTTTATTATTAAAATTAACTTTAGGCTTTTTTGAATTAGATTTAGAATCTTCTTCTTCATCTGCGTCAAGCACGGATAAATCAACAGCTTTATGAGAAGCTAATTTTCCAGCCTTTTGCTCTTCAAGCTCACGAGCTTTTTTAATCGCAGCTTCGCCACGCTTAGATAAGCCGCGAAGAACACCTTCCTTTAAAAATTCTAACACAAATGAAATTCCTTTTGCTGAATCATCATTACCAGGAATTACATATGAAATTCCACTTGGATCCGAATTGGTATCAACCAATGCAACAACAGGAATATGCGCAGCTAAAGCTTCAAGAATAACTGTTTGTTCTTTACGAACATCAACCACTACAACAGCACCAATTGGCATGCTTAATGCTTTAAGTCCACCAAATGTTCTACGTAAACGGTCCGCTAATTTTTGAATTCTAACGACTTCTTTTTTTGTATATACAGAATTTTCTTCTTTTGATTTTGCTACAACATCATCATAATGAAGAAGCTTAGTAACGGCTTTTTTAACCTGAGCATAGTTAGTGATAGTACCACCAACCCAGCGATAATCAACGTATGGCATATTTGTTGCTAAACCAACCTGCACAATTGCTTCCTTAGCCGGTTTTTTTGTTCCAACCCATAACACTGTTTCACCACGTGCTACAACAGCTTCTAAAAATGATGCTGTTTTTTGCATTGCATGTGCTGTTTTTGAAATATCAATTAAATGTATCCCGCCTCTATGTCCCCAAATATATGGTTCCATTTTAGGACACCATCTTGATTTTTGATGACCAAAGTGAAGACCAGCGTCAATCAACTGTTTGAAATCTATCATAGAAATACCTTTTAGGCCCTTCATTTAATAAGTACGAATGAAACAATGTTATTTTAAATATAATATTATCGTACCCGAATTACAAAAAATTACAAATTTTACCTATTATTCTGCACCTATAGCCTGGCCTTTTTTAATAACTGAAACATATTTTTTTCCAAGCAAATATGCAACAATAGTCCACAATGTAACCGTGATAGCAAAAAAGCCCGAGAACATTGTAAGATAAATTGGCGATCCAATTATAGCAACGCTTTGAATTGTACCTATAACGCCTGAACCGCAAGCTTTTGCAAATCTTTGGCCGAATGATTCAATCCATGCTTTGGATTTAAATCGAATATCACGTACCGTTGGAATGTATAACGCCTCTCTAAGCGGTGAGGCAAAAGCGTAATTCAACATACCAAGCGCCATAAACACAAACATTATTGCATGCTCATTATAAACAAACATAAAATATGTTAACAATGCACCTGTTAAAAGCGGAATAAGAATTAAACAAACATGCTCTCCTAAACGCTTAATCAATACCCTTGTTCCAAAAAATGATAGAACAAGACCGATAAAATGCATCCAAAATCTTTGTTTAAACATTTCACCAGTAAATGAAGCGCCATCTTTTGCTACAGACTGCAATAAAACGGTACGCTGAATACCTAGCACTACATTAACCAATTCATAAAAAAACATCATTCCAAAGATACCAAGAATATAAGGATGCTTAAACAACATCAATAATCCTGACAACATTCCTGTTTCAGAAGTACCTTCTTCTTCTTGCTTTTGCTCATATTCATATGAAGCCTGATAGCCATGCAAACTTTTTTTACTTGCTGTCTGCAAAAGCACATAAATAATTGCTGGTGATACAGCTAAAAGTAAAGATGAACTCACCAAAAGAAATTGATGCATAAATACAGATGACCAACCAAGACTACCTAAGAAACTTGTTGGCATAAACAACAAGTATGCAAATCCAGCTGTAACCATTCCGCCAATCTTAGAACCTGCTATCAAAATCGTATAACCTTTTTTTGCCGTTTCTGGACCAGTGATTGAGTTTGCAAATGACCAAAAAACGCTCACCACAAATGGAACCACACCTTCATAAAAAAGATATATAACCCAACCAAGCGTACGATCAGGGCTTGGTACCGTATTTGCAAGACCCGAAACAGGATCCTGTAAATAATAGGATATAGCTATACCACCTAATCCATACAATAAACTATAAAAAACCAACAATGAAAAACGACTTAAATAATCTACCAATTTAGCATACAAAAGTGTTGCTGGAAGCAAGAAAAACATCGATAAAAATTTAACTTTATAAAGATATTGCGCACCAACGATTTGCGCAAATAAAACATCTTTCATCTCCTTGAGAACCGTATAGGATCCAATAACGCAAAAAAATGCAATTGTAAGCCAAAAAATCTTCTCTTTTTCTTGCTTATCAAGATCTATACTCAATCCAATTTTATGCAAAAATGATTCTTTCATAGCATCCTTCCGTTATTTTATAAACAAGAAGGCTACAAAGGGTCGTTCTTGTTTATAAAAATGTAATATCAATTAAACTATTTTTCTTCACCAATTATTTCATTGTTTTTAATGGCTTTATCATATGTTTTGCCAAGAAGCCATGATGCTATAAACCACATCACCATTAAACCACCGAAAAAAACACCGTACACTACTATCAGCCAACCAGAGACCACGGAAACACGATTAGCTACATTTGCAAAAAGACTTCCAAATCCCTTTGAAAACTTTGTACCAAAAGTATCAATCCATGCCTTGGCTTTAAATTTCATATCTTTTGTAGCAGGAATATATAGCGTTTCTCTTAGCGGATAGGACAATGAATGATTAATCGCGCCAAGACCAATAAAGACATACAATATAGATTCTGCACTATAGGTCAATACAAAAAATGCTAAAAGAAATAAAACAGATAATGGCACCAATAAAAGACAATAGCGGACCTCTAATTTTTTAAATAGAAACTGTACCCCCAAAAATGATATGATCATTGTCCAAAAGTGCATTTGTATCCTTTGCCAGAACATAGCAGCAGTAAATCCAGCAATAGAAACTGAAGCCTCTTTAAGCATTCCTATTCTTTGAAAATTCAAAAGAACATTTAAGGTTTCATAGAAGAAAACAAGCCCAAAAATTCCCAATACATATGGCGACTCCATAAGTAATCGTATTCCAGAGAATATACTTGTTTTTACAGTTTTTTCATCGCTCTGTTGTTTTTTTTCTAGACGATAAACAGCTTCATATCCATGCAAATATTTACCAGGAACTTTCTTGACCAGAACAACCAAAAGAATCGGAACGACTAAAAGCATTACTGAAACAAGAGCCATGAGTATTTGATGAGAAACAACATCGTGATTTAAATCTCCAAACCTTCTCAACCAATCAGCATTACCAAGCAAATACCATGCAAGAAAAGCAGTTGCTATACCACCCAACTTAGAACCGGCAACCATCATAGGATAAGTATTTTTTGCCTCTTCGGGACTTGATATTGAGTTTAAAAAAGCCCAAAAAACACTCACTACAAAAGGCGCGTACCCTTCCATGATAATATAAAAAAGCCACCCAAAAATTCTAGACGAGCTTGCTTCTGAATTATAAAGTCCTATGGTTGAATGACCTAAAAATACTGTGAAAACAGCTAATATAACTCCATATAAAGCGCTATAAAAAGCAAGAAGCTGATAACGACGAAAAACATCAACGAGCCGTGAATATGCAAGAGCTGCTGGAATCAATAAGAAAATAACTAGAAATTTTGCGGTAGGTAAATATTCCTTCCCTACAATACTTACAAAAAGAGAGTCCTTTAACTCTTTTGCTATAGTATAAGATCCAATAACCAAAGCAAAGATAAGCGTCAAAAGTAAAAACTTTAATCTTTCATGTTTATCTTGAAGCCCAATAATAAAAAAACTTTTTAATTGTACAAAAAAACGACCCAAAAGACCTCCTAAGGCAGAAGCCATACGCTATCCTTCACAAAAAAATTTTTAAAATCAGTATTAATAACAAAAATGGGCTAAATGAAAAGAATAATTCTTCTTTTAAGCTTTAGGTTACAAAAAATTGGATATTGCAGCTTGAATTTTGCTCGTTGTATAAATTACATGTAATTATAGCCCTATCGCAAAGTTTCATATGACCTCTAAATTTATTGATAAAATTATAAAAACTAATATTACTTTGAATTCTTGATAAGAATAATTGCTCATAGTATATCATGACTCATTTTTTCAGCCAAGAAAAATTCCATGCGAATTTTTTTTTATTGGAAAATAATGGTAAAAGCAGAAGACTTTCTGAATCAATTTAAGAGTATAATTACCTAGGTTATGCTATTTTAATAGGGAAATATAATTTACGAAAAGTATTTTTTTTGATATTATTTGTATATCTTCCTATTTTAAACAAAATGGGTCAGGTTATACTTAAAATATAGGAATTTAATATGATCGAAGAACATGATGTACTTAATTCAAAGCCTATTATAGCAGCAGAAGCACTACAGGATCCATCTTTAGATAACATTCTTCCTGTTTTACCACTTAAAAATATGGTTATTTTGCCCTCAAGCATTATCCCCATAATTGTAGGTAGAAAATCTTCTGTAAAAGCGGTAGAACATGCTCTTAAAGCTCATGGAAAAACTATTTTTATAACCGCCCAAAAGAATCCTGAAACTGAAAACCCTTCCCAAAATGAACTTTTTTCATACGGCACAAAGGCTACCATCATACAAATGATGAAAATGCCAAATAATTCTTTGAAAATTCTTGTTGAAGGTGTATCACGAGCTCATATCATTGAAACATATCAAACAGAACAATTTACGACAGCTTTGATTGCTGAACAAAAGACAACAATATGTTCTCATATCGATATTGAAGCTTCTTGGCGTAATTTAAAACAAATCTATCAAGAATACACAAAGCTGAATACTAAAGCCCCTACAGATCTTATCGGACTTGCTGAAACAATCGAAGACAAAGAGACTATAGCTGATGCTATAGCTGTACATGTCAATATAACGTTTCATGATCGCCAAAGAATCTTGGAAACTGATGATCTTCATGAAAGAATGCTTCTTATTGGCACATTAATTCGACAAGAGATTGAAATTCTTCAGGCAGAGGAGCGTATTAAGGGGCGCGTACAGAACCAAGTAGAAAAAAACCAACGAGAATATTATCTCAATGAACAAATTAAAGCTATCAATAAAGAATTGGGGCGAGATGATCAATTTATTGAAATTGATAGTTTACGCAAAAAAATTAAATCTCTAAGTCTTCCCAAAGAAACACTTGAAAAGACTGAGCGAGAACTTAATCGCCTTGAACAAATGCCAGGAATGTCTGCAGAAGCAGCAATTAGTAAGCATTATATAGATTGGATCTTAGCATTGCCATGGCACAAGAAAAGCAAAGACAACTTAACCATTCAATCCGCACAAAAAATTCTTGACAAGGAACATGCTGGACTTCAAAAAATTAAAGATAGAATTTTAGAATTCGTTGCAGCACAAAAATACGCTCAAGATTTAAAAAGAACTCCAACAATATGTCTTGTTGGACCTCCCGGAGTTGGTAAAACATCTCTTGCAAAATCAATTGCCAAAAGCTTAGATAGGGAATTTACAAGAATCTCTCTGGGCGGCGTTAAAGATGAAGCTGAAATACGCGGTCATCGCCGCACATATATAGGAGCATTGCCAGGAAAAATTCTTCATGCAATGCGTAAAACGAAAACGATTAATCCTGTAATTTTACTTGATGAAATCGATAAACTTGCTCATGATATCACAGGAGATCCAGCAGCAGCACTTCTTGAGGTTCTTGATCCAGAACAAAATAAAACATTTGTGGATCATTTCTTAGATACAGAATACGATCTTTCAAGTGTTATGTTTATAGCCACTGCAAATAGCACTGAAAATATTCCTTATGCCTTATATGATCGAATGGAAATCATTAATCTTTCTGGGTATACAGATAAAGAAAAGATCAATATTGCACAAAGCTTTCTAATTCCTAAAATGCTTAAAGAATACGGCCTTAAAAAATCTCAAATTAAATTATCTGAAGAAAATATTATTCAGATAATTCAAGATTATACAAAAGAAGCTGGAGTGCGGCAACTAGAGCGACTTATCGGAAAGATAATGCGCAAAGCTATTCAAGAATTCTTACAAAATCCAGATCTTAAATCAGTAATCACTTCACATGAAAAAATTAAAGTTTGGCTTGGAAATGATACATTTAAAAAAACTGAACTTTGGAAAAAACCAGATGTGGTCGGTATTGGTACGGGACTTGCATGGACAGAGCTTGGTGGTGACGTCCTTGAAATTGAAGTAAGTATTATCCCTGGAAAGGGAGGGCTAACACTTACCGGACAACTCGGTGAAATTATGCAAGAATCTGCACAAACAGCATATAGCTATGTTCGCTCAAGAGCCCCTAAGCTTGGTATTAAAAAGACCGATTTTTCAAACAATGATATTCACATTCACTTTCCTGATGGAGCAACACCAAAAGATGGTTCATCTGCAGGTATCACCATAGCTTCTGCATTAATATCTGCTTTAACCGATACTCCATTCAAAAATCACGTAGCAATGACAGGCGAAATTACCCTTCGCGGTAGAGTTCTTGCAATTGGTGGATTAAAAGAAAAATTATTAGCAGCTCAACAACATGGTATCAAAACTGTAATTATTCCAAAAGCAAACGAAACAGATTTACTTGATTTTAAACAAGACATATCTACATTAAATATTATTCTTGCAGAGCAAATGGACTTCGTTTTACAACAAGTACTTGCAAAAGATCCATTTAAACGTAGAATTCCTATGAAACCTCAAAAAAAACGTACAAAGAAAAGTAAAAATAATTAATATACAAAAACCTATTTTAAAGGATTTTTCATGAATAAAATGTTTTTTGCATTTTTAGCTGCTATCACTCTTCTTCCTGGCTGCTTCGGTCTTTTCAAAAAAGATGAACCAAAAATTGAACAAACAAGCGCTACTTCAGCTGAAGAAATTGCTCCTATTTCAGATGAAAATAAATCTGAAATGAATGAATCAGAAGATGAAGAATCAAAATCAGAAGAATCTGATTCAGACGAAAAATAGATTATTTCGTTCAATAAAAAAAATGAGCTAGAAATTTTGTATCTAGCTCATTTTTTTTATTGAAATTTAGTACCGTATCGGATCTGTCATTGTTTTCTGTTGATATTCTCTATTTTTATGCTCTAAATAACTATTTTTTCTTAAATGTCTATCCATCAAAGAAAATACTGTTGTTTTTTGCCACAATGGCCTATGGGTCATTTGTAAGCCATAATTTAACATAACATTTTCTTTAACTTCTGGCGGCGTTGTATGATTCAATAATTTATTTGCTGTTTCTGTTGCCAAATTAACAGAGTATGGATGATTTTCTAATATTTCACGCCTTAATGATTCTGGAAATTGTTTTTGCGTTTCACGATGAATAGGAGTTTTAATGCCAAGCTTCTTAATCTCTTTATCCAACTCGTCATCTGTCTTCAATTCAGCAAGATTAATCTTACTCAAATCCAATAAATTAATAAGGGCATTATTTTGACTCCTGTCATAAGTAAACATAAGATGCTCCTCTGATTTAAGCATCGGCTTTAATGCATTTAAAATATCCTGACAATGTTTTAAAACTAAATAGTTTTGAGAATCATACAGAGTACGTAATTCACCCATCTTTTGTTGTTGTTCTATACTTTCCAACATAGCAACAGAGTCATATTTAGGCTTCATGGCGCTATCAACATTTTTAAGAACTTGTAAGGTTGCTTTTTCTAATTTATCAAGAATAACCTTTTTATCATCTGTCGAAAGTGATGTTAACGATTGAGCTTGTTTTTTAATTTCATTCAAGGCGCCTATATTACCCGATAAAGCTTCAATAAAATATTCTTCAACTTTTGGTTTTGTGAAAAAATTTACTACTTTTGAAAGTAAATTTTTTTCAATTTGAGGCAATGTTATATTAGCTTGTACCATATTTTCCACCTCATTAAGATATAAAATAATATTTTTTACAGGCATATTAATATTCATTGTCAAATTTAAAACATGAATAAAAAAATCTCTTTTTTGCAAGGAAAGAGAATTAATAATAGAATTCATTTTTTCTACTAACTGTTTTCTATCATTCAAAGATTGCGAATTTTCTATATAATTTTGAATTTTATGTGAAATTTTATACTGCCCATCAAAGAACGTTTTTTCTAATAAGGACGATGGAAATAATCCCCTAGAGATACCTAAGAAAATTAAAATAATTAATACTATTGTCTTTTTCTGATTCAAAAACATATCTTTTCCCTTTTTTAATTTTTATATATCTTAATTATTTATAATATCTTTTTAACCTTATCTAAAACTATTTTCAATAATTCTTCCGATGTATTTTTTCCTGAATCAAGCATAATTGCATTTTCTGGAATCTGTAATGGTTCTATTTCTCGATCTTTATCCATTTGGTCCCTAAGCTTAATCTGAGCTAAAGCTTCTTGCTGTGTTATAACGCTGCCTCGCTTCAGTTGATCTGACACAAGACGCTTTGCTCGAACATCTACAGGTGCTTCAATATAAAATTTAAGATCTGCATACGGATATACAATTGCCCCACATGATCTACCCTCAATAACAGCATCTTTATCCGCTATAATATTTCTTTCATATTCACGAACTAATTTACGAACAGATTCATTTTTAGCGACAATAGGAGCCAATTTTGAAATTTCGATATCTTTTAAAAATGGCGTTATATCATCAATCCAATAAACCTTTGCTAAACCATGTTGATAATCATATTTAAAATTATCATTTTGCAAAATGGCTTTAATATCCTGAATATCTAAGTTTTGCATACTTACTTGGTCATAACCATAAAAATTTTTCAAAATATAAGCCAGAGCGCGATATACATACCCACTACTAAAACAAAAAAAACTTAAATGTTTTGCAATAAGTATTGCCAAAGTTGTTTTTCCACTGCCACTTGGTCCATCAATTGTAATCAGCATAGCTAATCCTTTAACCCAATAACATCTATACCCTGTAACTCAATAGTATAAGATCCATTCCAATAATTATGAAGAACTTGTGCAACAACATCAAATGGTTGATCACCCTGTTCAATCATCTGATTAAATAATTCTGGACGATTAAAAAACATTATAGATTTTAAAACTCCATCGGCAAAAACACGACATTTAACATGCAGATCCTTGAGCAAAAATGGCTGTTGAACCAAAACAACATTTTTAATATAAAAATAAGGCTGAGGATTTTCATGCCCAAATGGCTCAAACAGACGAAGTTGCTCCATCATAGTATCTGAAAAATCGGACAACGTGGCCAATGAATCAATTTTTAACTTCTGTTTAAGGTCAAACTCTGTTAATTTTTCAATAACTTCTTGCTGTAACCTCTTCTCAAGCTCAGGTAATTTTTCAATCTTTAAAGATAATCCAGCAGCATGAGAATGCCCTCCAAAAGCAATTAATAAATCCTTAGACTTCTCTAATGCTTGAAAAATATTAAATTCCTGAATTGAACGACAAGATCCTTTTACTAAACCATCCGAGGTGATATGAAATAATAACGTTGGTTTACCATACAAACCAACAATTCGTGATGCTACCAACCCTATCACTCCAGCAGGCCAATTATCACTTGCAGCAACCACAATATTTTTAGATAAATCGATTTTACCCGATTCAACACGCTGAACAATCTCATCAATAATTTGCTTTTCTATCTGCTTGCGAGCCTGATTTAACTCAAATAAAATCTTTCCTACCCGATCTACTTCGTCTAAGTTTTGTCCTAATAAAAATTGTACACCTTGCCGTGGATCATCAAGACGCCCTAAAGCGTTAATCTGAGGAGTAATTGAAAAACCTATATCGGTCGAAAATAATTCTGGCTTCAAAACTTTACTATTTGTTTTTAAAACCTGTAAACAATAACTATCTGTCCTATTTATATGATTAAGACCAACTCTCACCCAATAACGATTCTCTCCAGTTAATGGAACAACATCAGCAACGGTGCCAAATAATAATAGTTCAATCATTTTATCTGGTATCTGGTGCCCTTTTTTTTCAAACAAAAGAGTTAGAATCTTAAATGCTACACCAACTCCTGCAAAATATTTGAAAGGATAAGTACAATCATGTTGATGAGGGTCAACCACAGCATAAGCATCTGGTATGTGATCATGTGGTTGATGATGATCAGTTATAATAACATCAACACCAAGCTCTTTGGCTAATTCAACCGGAGCAAATGCAGTAATCCCATTATCCACGGTAATAATCAATGAATAATTATTTTCTGCAGCTTTTTTAACAATTTTAGAAGATAGACCATAGCCATCTTTTACTCTATTAGGTAAATAGAAATTAACTTTTGCGCCTAAAGCAAGAAGACCAATCATCATTAAGGATGACGAAGTAATTCCATCAACATCATAGTCACCAAAAATTAATATTTTTTCTTGACGCTCTATGGCAATAGAAATTCGATCTACAGCCTTAATTGCATCTTTCATCAACCGAGGATCATGTACATCTTTTTCGTAGCTAGTATGAAAATAATCTTTAATTTTTTGAATACCATCTATTTCACGAGCAAGAAGTACCGATGCAAGAGTTTTTGAAATAGAAAAATGCTGAGCTATTACATCTAATTTTTCAGAAGAAATTATAGGGATACCAATTAAATATTTATTACCTTGAATGTACGAATAATCCATAGCTGTACCAATTTTATAATTTTTCTAAAATATTTTTAAGTATATTATAAGGACTATTTTTTACAAAATTTATATAACAGATCTATAAACTATCTAAACAAAAACCAACTTTATCATTACTAAAAAATCTATTTTCAATATTCACGAAAATCAATTACTAATATGCAAAAAATAAACACCCCATAGCCATTTGAGTCATATAACTTAACATGATACTATATCTATACCTTATATATAATAATATAAATGGAGACTAAGAATGAAAAAGATTGTTAATTTATTATCCTTTTTAGGATTATGTGCAGCTTATCATTTAACTGCATCTGATAAGACCATGCATACTATTTTTGTACCAGGTGTTTCCGCCTCTATTAATCGAGTAAATGCCTATGTGAAGGCTGGCGCCTTTGCTGGTCAAAAACATTCCAACATCGTATTTCCTGATCAAAAGAAACCCAAAAAATTTATTGATAAAATTATTTATCGCTTTGCTAAAAAAAGAGGACGGACAGTTAATCGTAGTAAAATAGTATTAGGCAACCGACATGATATCACTACTATTGAAAAAGCTGTTCAATCTGCCAAAAATCAAGAACCTAATACCAATGGAATTTTATTTGGTACGTGCAGAGGTGCTTCTGTCATTATACAGTACTTATCACAAAACAATGCTGAATGGGTCAAGGGTATCGTATTAGATTCTCCATTTGCTGACCCAAATGTTTTACTTAAAGATCGTGTTACCCCAGCACTTGTCAAAATACTTTTACCTAAATTTAATCCAAATGCACCTACTCCACTAGAAGGTATTAAACGAATCAAAAACAAAAAAGTTAAAATATTATTGTTATTCGCAGAAGGAAATCACTCCAAAGGTGGCCAAATTAAAGGTGATACAGTAACGCCTTTCAATAAACATATTAAGCCATTATACGATGAATTTAAAAGACATGGCTTCGATGTAACTATGTGTGGTTATAAAGCTGAACATTGTGGCGGAATTGACTCAGAAAAAGATATGGGCGATCAAAAGGTCTATCTTAAACAATTGCATAAATGGTATCAAAACAATGGCTTTAGAAATCCATAAAAACTTTAACATTAAGTAATGAGGGATTATTATGAATTTTATAAAAACTATTATAATTACACTTGGATTTTGTCCATTATTAGCATACAGCGACAATAAAAATTTATGCTATGCTCTGATTTCATATGGCTATAAAAATTCTGCCGACAAAGCAAAAAGAGAATGTTTAAACTTAACTCCTGGAAAGAAAAAAACATTAACCATAAGCAATACCTTTAAAAAATCTTCTTTATACAGCTCAATCTATCATAGACGCATATTCGTACAAGACCTTCATGAAAGCTATAAAAAAGATATAACAACTGATAATGATTTTATTATCTTAGGACACTCTCGAGGCTCAGAGATGGCATTACATTATACAGGAAAACATAATCCTAATAACTTAAAAGCTCTAGTTTTATTTGCTACACCTATCTCTGTAATAGATGCTATTAAATCAAAGATCCTTGGAACACCTACCCAAGTCTCTAAAAACACGTCAAAATCGATTCGAAGAATAAAAAATAAATCGCTTCCTATAATATTATTTCATCAAAAGCATGATAAACTTGTTTCATATAAACATAGCGAACTAATTGCAAACTTTCTAAAACGACAGGGATTTAAAGAGATCTATCTTATTACATTAAAAACTGGCGCCCACAAGGATTTAATTGATGATACAGGATATAAAATATTACAGAGTTTTTATAAACACAATGGATTACCGCATGATGCAAAATATGCTACGTTAACACAGCAAGAATTATCACAGTATAAAGTATTGTAATAAAATTATAAACTAAATAGCTTCTAAGCTATCCTCATCTATAGGTTCTCTTTTGATACCATATAAAATTATATATCTCATTTGTCCTCCAGAAAGCCGTCCATCAACTTCTTTGTATTTCGGATTAGACATTTTAGCAAATGGTTCTAACTTAGGATTTTCAACACTAGGGGGAGTCTGAGTCCTACTATATTCCACAATATTTGTATATTCTATTCTTTTACCCGAAACATCTATTAAATATGCTGTTTTTGCAGTACGGTTATAAGATCCCTGTGAACCATAAATTACAAAGCTCTGCTGCTTATCCCTTTCAGGTTCAATAAAAGCAATTGATGATTCATTAACATCTGTAGAATATTGAGGAATCCCATATAACGTTATAGTCTTTTTTTGCCCTCCCATAAGAGGTTTTCCTTTTTTATAGCGAGGATTTTGCATCGTTGCAAACTGTTGCAATTTGGGATTTTCAATGTTGGGAGGTGTAACTGCCTGACTATATTCAACTATATCTGTATATAAAGTTGTATAACCATGTTTGCCTAAAGATGCTGTACGATCACTTGGATTATAGGATCCAGATCTGCCATCCAATCCCATAATATCTACACTGCTAGCCAAACAATTACTAGAATAATTCATTAAACATGAAAGAAGAAAATAACATACTATTTTTTTCATAAAAATTTCTTTTTTTAGCTATAATTCTTAAATTTTCTATCCTTAGTCATATTTTCATACTAAAGCATTAATCTTTTACAAGAGTTTTGTCTTCAGAGTTTAAACTTCCTGTAGTAGAATGATTTTCTACTGCAACAACATTCTTATTAGAACTTAAAGGAGAATCTTTACGATTGGATACTTTTTTCATAATAATTTTAATATCATCAATATGATTTTCAAAGGAATCTGAAGCTTTAGACATTAAATTATTTATATTTGATTCTGTATATTTAAAATTTGCAGTTATAAATGGCGGTTTACTTGTATCCACGTTAGTAGAGAAATAAATTAATGTTGGCTGTGTACTATTATAGGATGTATCACGAGGATCATTAAATACAGTCATTGGATATTTCCCCTTTAGTAATTCTTCTTTTTTAACATTACTCATCGAAGGAACATGAATATTTTTACGTTTAAAATATTTATCAGCAGATTGAAGCGCTTGAACATTTCCCGGAGCTGCATCATATATAATCACAATATCAACAGCTCGCTCTTCATTATCAAGAACTAATGGTAATGGAATATTAAACGCTGATGCACCATCGAATAATTCAATTAAATCGCTATCTTTTAAGTAACTATTACTCATTCCTTTAGAAAAATTTGCAAATTGAGCATGCATTCTACTATCACGCTTACTTCTTGTCGTTTCAGCTATATTTTCTTCAAGAATTTTTTTAACCCATTCTGAAATCGGAATAGTCACCTCTTGTCCCATTACATCAATTTTAGGATCCTTTAATCCCTTATTTACAAGGTCATTAAGAGAAAGAGAAAAGAAAGAACCACAAACACCTAAATAAAAACTTAGAGGATATTCTGGACAAGCTAATTCAGAAACAATATCTCCCTGATTAAATATAGAACCAAAATATTTTATAGGAATATATCCCAACACCTTACTACCCGCTTCGAACAATCCAATTTCAAACCATTCATATAAGGATCCTATATCTTGGTTTGATAATTTATCCAAATTCGATTTTGCAGCAAATGCCGCTGAACATAATGGAAGAGGTAATTTTGCATCGATCGCTAGCGCGCTAACATCTGATAAAACACAATTTAA
Source organism: Candidatus Babelota bacterium (assembly GCA_016183005.1). Taxonomy (GTDB): domain Bacteria; phylum Babelota; class Babeliae; order Babelales; family Chromulinivoraceae; genus JACPFN01. The sequence continues at coordinate 92,575 of JACPFN010000008.1, forward strand.
TTTAGAATCCTTTGCTTGATTAAGGGCATAATTACCAACTAATGCACCCCAAAGATTAACTGCAGAAATCGGTTGCTCAAAACTAAAACGCTCAACCATTTGATTTGCAAAATCTTTTTGAGCCCCACCTTTAAGCATCGGAACCGAATATATCCCATTTTTTAATGGATCAAGCATAGATTTATCGCTTAACGTAGCAATAAAATTATCTTTAATGTCCGTCAAAGACTCTTTATAACTATCTGTTTTTATTAATCCTTTAGCAAACAAATAAAACCAAGGAGCAATAGTCCATGTAGATCCAGAAAGTCCAACCATATAGGTTGTAGCTTGTAAAATATTATATTTTGCAGCTGCCATAAATATGCCCAAAGTCCCAATCATAGCCCGATTACCACCGCCACTACAGCAAAATGCTATACGCAATGGTTTATTAATACCAAAATTTTTCTGTAAAACTTCCTGAACAACCACAGAACGCTTTTTCAAATATTCTCGTTCTTGACTACATAACCCCTTACCTGTTCTAACGGAAACACTCTCTGATACCTTAACTGGATTTTTCCATCTAACAACCTTGCGAAGTACAGAAAGAGCAGGATCATTATAAGGATTTCCAGATTCCCAAAACGCTATCCCTCTTCCTTTAAGCTTATCTGTTAATCCAGCCAATTTTTCTTTCAAAACAGGATTTATTTTTCCAAGCTGTTCTCGTAATCCTGCAAGTTTTTCAGATATCGCAGGAGAAATACCTTCAGATGCTAAAGCAGATAATTTTTTACCAACCTCAGAAGCAATTTCAGATCCAACTTCATTAATGAACTCTTGTGTTTGCTTTGCAACCTCTTTACCTATTTGATCCTTTGCGGCAACCTTCAATTCTTTAAGATAAGAATTTCCAAAACCTTTAAGTTGGTCCCACCAATCTTTATTTACTACTTTTTCATTAGCCTTTAATTGCTTTTCATAAAGTAATTGTGCATGACGCTCAGATTCAAAAAAACCATGCTTAATTTCTAAGCTTAATTTTTTATCTATATCTTCGGATGTTAAATCCAAAATCATCTTTTGCGCAATCACCAAAGATTCTTCTACTATGTGATTAATTCCACTAACAAATACTAATTGAGAAGCGGTCAAGCTAGATCCATAAGAAGAATTTGATTCTTGTTGCTGTAAAAACAAGAAATAATCTGAAATTATTTGATCAGCCAATATTTTTACTTGATATCGAAATCCTATTACCGCATCATCTAAAAAAGAGACAAAATCTTTGGTGTTTTTAGCTGAATAAGATTCTAAATCATTAATCCTTTCAGATATTTTTGCCAAAAGCTGATCCTGTAACACTTGAATTTGTTTTTGAAAATCTTGATATAATTCTTTAACTTCTGGAACTAACACTTTTTCAATATTTCCAATTTCATCAACATCATTTTTTTTAACTTCAAGCACACTTGTTACTATAAAGTTATAATCAAAGATTAATAAAATGCTCAACATATATAGCAATTTAACATATTTCATAATACTCCTTTTTGTATAACAACTACTTCTATTACCATAAATCAATAAATTAAAAAAATCCAAACAGATTTTTTATAGAAAAAAAAATATATATTGATAACATAATCAACACTATATCTTCAACAATTTTTAAAAAAGGATTTTTCTATGATACTGAAAAAAATTACTCTGTTCTTAATTATTCTTGCAACAGTAAATTTCAAAAATGATATAAAAGCTTTATCAAATAATTCTTATGCAGAATGCTATAAAGGTAAAGATGGTGAATGTCGTTATTTAGAATTTTATTTTATTGAACAAGTCAAAAACCAACTCAATGAACATGTAAAAAAAGCTCGTGCTACACTTTTAACTACCATTGCATCCATCATTCTATGTAATGAATATTTTAAAAAAGATATAAACAAAATAATTAATTATCCTCTTTTGAATCCTCAAATGGATCTTGCTCCTATTGCTTCTGCCAGCCTTCTTGCATTTATAGGATTTGATATGTACACATCATTCAAAGAAGCAGAAATTAAACATGATATTCTTATAGAATTCTTAACAAACTGGGAATTCCATAAACAATATATTCCAATTTCTTTAATTCCAGCATTTGAAGAACTCGTAACAGCATTTAATGCCGCACAAAATAAAAGATTTTCTCCAAAAGAAGTATTTGCTATATTTGAAGTTATCCAACATATTCTTGAACATGAATTTCCTGAACGCTATAAAAAAGAAAATAAAAAGAATGAAGATACATTGGGATTATTCAAAACAATTACCGACATTGGCAAAAATTTAAGATAAAGCACACTACAACCTTACAACAGGGATCAAAATACCCAAATTAAATTCAAACATTTAATATTAAACGGACCACGGCTTAAAAGCCATGTGGTATTTCTCGACTGCTTAATAAAAATTAAAAAGAGACGGCAAAATTTACCGTCTCTTTTGTCTTATGATTTATTTTTTCTTAAGTGTTGGAAATAAGATTACATCTTTAATCGATGTTGTTCCAGTTAAAAGCATAACAAAACGATCAATTCCTATTCCAAATCCAACCGTAGGTGGTAATGCATGTTCAAGTGCCAAAATAAAATCTGCATCAAATGCATGTGCTTCAACATCCCCAGCTTCACGCGCTGCTACCTGGCCATGGAATCGTTCTGCTTGATCAAAAGGATCATTAAGCTCATCAAATAAATTTGCAAGTTCAAGACCTGCAACAAAAAGTTCTGCCCTGGCAGCAAGCCCTGAATTATTTGAATCTCGTTTTGCAAGTGGCGAAACTTCTATCGGAAAACCTGTAATAAATGTTGGATTAATCAACTCTTTTTCAACTGTTTCAGAGAATAATAAATATATTTTCTCTTCTAAAGACATTCCTGTTTTTGGCAATTTAATAGAATATTTATTTAAAAGCTCATCTATCTTTGCTTCATGAAATAAATCTTTATCCGTCAAATTATGCACAGACTTTACGGCATCATACAGACTCATACGCACAAAAGATTTAGAAAAATCAAGTTCATATGATCCAAAATTAACTACCGAATTCAACTGTACCTTTTTAATAACAAAACGAACTAACTCTTCAATCAAATTCATTGCATAATCTACATCCTGGTGCGCAGTATAACATTCAAGCATAGTAAATTCAGGATTATGCTTCGTAGAAATACCTTCATTTCTAAAATTTCTATTAACCTCAAAAACTCGATCTAAACCACCAACAACCAACCGCTTAAGATACAACTCTGGCGCAATACGAAGATAAAAGTCTTGCCCTAAAGCATTATGATGCGTAACAAATGGTTTTGCGGCAGCTCCTCCAGCAATCGGATGAAGCATTGGTGTTTCAACCTCAAGGTACTCTTTATTCGTTAAAAATTCACGAACAGCCTGTACCATTTGAGAGCGCTGTATTAATAATTTTTTACTATCTTGATTACAAATAAGATCTAAATAACGCTGACGATAACGAACCTCAACATCTGAAAGACCATGAAATTTTTCAGGAAGTGGATGTAAACATTTACTTTGTAAAATATATCCAAACGCCTTTAATGATATTTCCCCACGTTGAGTTTTAAATAATATTCCCCTGACCCAAACAATATCACCAATATCTACAAATTTTTCAAAGTGCCTAAATGAAACATCACCAATCAAATCTTGCTTGATATAAACTTGAATCTTTTCAGAATCATCCTGAAGGTGTATAAATGCAGCCTTACCGTGTAAACGAATACTCATAACACGACCGACTAATTGATACTCAACTTCATCACCCTCTTTATAATTTTTAAGAATATCTGCTGCATGAGCATTCTGATATCTGACCTTAGGCCATGCATCAATTCCTGCTTCTTTCATCTCTTTTACTTTTTGAACACGAACCTGATGCTCTTCTGAAATATGTCCTAAATAATCCTGCAAAATAGTATCTTTTGGTTTAGATTCCATTATTCATTATTCCTATAACAAAGGTCTTATAAAGCAAAGCCAAAATATCTCTAATTCGTTAATCCAGTTTACATATCCAAAATATCAAGCAAAGCTTTAACAAGTAACCCTCAATGATTAAATTAATATTATCATATATTTATATAGCATAGCAGAAGCCAAATATTTACCTAGATTAAGGCATTAAAACAACTTAAAAAGTATTAAATTCAACGAACCTTGATAATATCAATAATATAATTATTTACCTGTATTTAAATTTTAAAATACTAAACTTTAATGTTTATTCTTAAGATTCTAATTTATAAAAAACTACGACCCTATTAATCTAATACCACAAACAATATTAAAGAAATTATTAAATTTAAATTTAATCTACTTATATGACTATTTTTTAAAAAATTTTACCGTATAAGCCATCATATCCTGGCTCAACTTGAACATTGCCGTTTCTAATACGATCAATAAACAGCGCCACATCCCTACCGGCAACTATTGCGATAGTTTCAATAGGTGCTTCAAGTAAAATATAAAATTCAGGACCTATTTCAACCAAAAGTCGATGATATTCCGCTATTAATTTTTTACTAGTTTGAGACAAACCCATTTTCTGCTCAAGAATATCAAGTAATGGTACAATTCTATAACATGCTCTTTGAAATTTTTTAGCTTGATCAATGCTGCGATCAGCAAGCTGCAATACTCGATTTAAAACACCAATGGTAAGAAGCTTGCCACACTTTGGACAAATACCATTAAGCCTTTTGGTTTCATCAGGCATCAAGCAAACTTTACAAACACGATGACCATCCGCAAAATATTTACCTCGCTCGGGGAAAAATTCTATACCAGCCCGAAATCCACAAGGATCGTCTTTGCGCAACGCAGATACAATTGAATAGTAAGACATATCAATATTCATTAAATTAGCTTCTCGGCCCAAATTTTGAAGACTATGGGCATCCGAATTGCATAATACAACGACCGAATCAAGCTGGCTAACCATAGCATTCATCATAAAATTAGAAGAGAGTCCTTTTTCAATAGCATAAATATAAGGCCTCAACTCACCAAAAGCATCATGTAATGAATTAAATCCCGATTTTGAACCGAACAAACCAAACCAAGGAGTCCAGATATGTGCCGGAATTAACATGCAATCGGACGATGCATCAAGAACAATTTTCAAAAGATCTTTAACATCAAGCCCCAAAATAGGTCGTCCATCATGAACTAAATTACCCACCTTGGCAAGCTCTTTGGTAATTTTTTCAACAGCAACAAAATTAGGCGCCAATAAAATACTATGAACCCTATAACATTTACCGTTCCTTTTAAAAATCGTACTGATTTCGCTAGTAAGCATAAATCTTTGCGTAACCCTACAGCTCATAGGTATCTGACTTGCTGCTTTTTGTAGTAAATCAGGTCGCAATTGCCACAGACCTCCATCAGTTTGCTCAAGCTGATCCTTCAATTCTTTTTGCCAGACTGGATGAGTGAAATCGCCTGTCCCCATAAGCCCAATTCCCTTAAGCTGACTCCAAACGGTAAGAGCTGGTAAATCCATAAATTTTGATGTAGCATGAGAATATTTTGAATGTATATGGAAATCTGTAATAATTTTTGGCATCTGATTAACCAATCAATTGACAATAGCGCTCTTCAACAAATTCCCAATTCACCACATTCCACCAGGCAACAATATAATCAGGTCTACGATTTTGATAGTTTAAATAATAGGCATGCTCCCAAACATCTAATCCTAAAAGAGGCATATCACCCACCATTAAAGGCGTATCTTGATTTGCTGTCGAATAAATCTTAAGTTCACCCTGCTTATCGACAACAAGCCATGCCCAACCACTACCAAATCGCGTTTTAGCAACATTTTCAAAGCTTTGTACAAACAACTCTCGTGAACCAAACCACTGAACTATTTTTTGTTCTAATTTACCATGAACAATCTTACTCTTAGGAGTCATGATTTTCCAAAACAAGGTATGATTATAATGCCCACCACCATGATTCTGAATAGCAATACGAATATCTTGTGGGACTAAATCTATATCGATTAATAATTTTTCTAAAGACCATGAGACTAATTCTGGATGTCCTTGTAAAGCTTTATTTAAATTATCAATGTAAGCTTGATGATGTTTATTTAAATGAATTTCCATAGTGTGACTATCAATATAAGGAGCCAATGCATCATAAGCATAATCAAGCTTTGGTAATATGAACATAATTATTCCACCTTAGTTTTTCAAAAAATAAATTTTTTCATGAGGTTTTTTCATCTTCAAGACTTCTCGAGCAATTTTTTCTTTTGCAAATTCTGATTTATGATATTCAATTAAACCGGTAAGTTTTTTATTTTCTTGACTCAAAAATATAATTTCATTTTGCATTACTTTTTTTTGAAAATAAATATCATGCAATGTTTTTATGCTTTTTGGACCAAAACAATATATCACAAAAAAAACTCCCACCTCAAACAATAAAAAGAATATAATCATTTTACGAATCAGAAAGGTCATACAATTCTCCTTTACAATTTTTATAACCCTAGCAAAAAATAAATAAAAAAATATCGAGCACTGTTACATGCTCGATATGAGAACAATCTCTTTAGTATCTAAAATTACTCTGCTTCTTCTTGCTCTTCTTCATCATCTATATCTTTATCCAAATCACTTTTTGCACTTTCTTCACCATCTTTAGATTCTGCTATATAATTATGTGCTGATTCATTAGTCTCATCGGTAAAAATTTGTGTTCCAAAATATTTATTAAATATCTCTGGTTCTTCTTCGCTTAATCGAGACAAACCATGTTCTATTTGACTCAACCTCGCTAATGATTCATTACTCAGAAAATTATCGCTCACTTTAGGATTACGCAAAAAATCTCGTTCAGACGAAGCTAACTCAAAAACTTCTTTGGGTTCAACCTTCTTACCAGGAACAGGTACCCTCGCTGTAGTAGCCTTTTCTTCGTTACCTTGATCAACTCTATCAAAGTTAGGCTCTCGTGCAACATTAAAACCCCAAACATCATTTTTCGTTGCTACCCCTCTCTGAGTCATATCACCAATACCCGTTACCGTAATAGCACTCGATGCAACCAATGCAAACAGTGAAACATATAATTTATTTTTCATAAAACTCTCCATTTTTATTGTTTTCAAAAATATTAAACTACATTTCCTTTTTTATTTTTATTTTTTTCATGAACCACAGAACCCTTTATTAAAGTATTCAAATCTTCAACCTTAGCCTTAATTGGCTCTATTCTCTTCTTTGAAATTCTTGATACATTTTTACGAGCTTCATTTAAATCTTTTTTAAGTTGCTTAGCATCATTAAAAGAGATTCTTTCCGAAGCATTAGGCTCAGGTGTTACTGAGCTATTTCCATTGGATGATAAAGTTCTACCAATAACCTTAATAAACCCATCTTGTTGAGAGAATGTATAATTACTTATTAAAATAACTACTAACAACTTTATATATATTTTTTTCTTCATATAAAACTCACTACTTAATAAAAATTAATCAATTTCCAGATAATTACTCAGCAGAACCACGCATTATATCAGAATTTCTTTCATCTTCTGATATAGATTCCAATTCATAAACAATCAAAGGATATTTTTTAGACCACTCATCAATAACGTCACGTGATACAATTTTTTTAACATCCTTGTTAAAACTTCCTATTTGTTCACCCAATTCTCTTAAATACTCATCAAATGATTTAGCGAATACAGGCTCTTGTACAATCGCAGACTTTTCTTCGAATAATTTTGATAAATCTTCTAAAATTTCTTCATCTGTTAAATGCGATTCTTGATCATTTGCTATTTCATCAAAATTTGGCTTTTCAAATAATGCTTCTACACGCCCCAAGTCACCCTCTTGGGTATTAAAAACTGGAGATTTTGATGCTGTATCCGTCCCCAAGAAATGCTCTTCCTTCAAAGTCGGAAATTCAGACTGTATTTTTGTTGCCACGGCTCTTTCATTTGAAGAATTTTCATCTAAACTAGGAATAAACTGATCACCATGCATATCCGTTACCTTCATAACTGCATAATGAGCCACCAAAGCTAGTACAAATAATTTAAAATAACCACTACGATTCATTGTACCTCCACAATTAAAAACAATTTATATACTATAACCACTACACTTATATTCTGACATATTTAAACTACCACTCCATTTTAAATCACTTAAACTTCTACTTTCATAATAATAAATCAAACCTTATTTAAAGACTAAACCATAAATAGATAAATAATTATTCGATTTTATATAAATAATTATTCGATTTTATATAATTATTTTCCATAGCTATTTCTTCAAAAACTTTAGGGAATTTTTCATATAATTTATTATAAGTTTGAATATCGTTACTCTTTAGATATGTAAATAAATACTTAAGCCTCTCAAAAAAATTCTTACCCATAAAGAATTTTTTTGATAATTTTTCAGACAACTTAGATAACGATCTAGATTCTTTTTTAATTTGATCCATAAGTGAACCCATAGCATCTAAAGATACTTGGTAAAACCTACTTAAATTTTCAAGATCTCTTGATAAAAAATCCATATAAGCTACTAAACCAACCCCTGTTTCATCAAGTCTATCCATTAACTTTTCATCTTCTTCTTGAGCACCATGAATAATCTCTTCTTCTAATGACCATTTATCTAGAACACCAGATTTCGCATCTGACGACAAATTTCTATCATCCAAAATATTTTCATCCATAGAATGCACCACAAAAGTAAACAGAAACAACCCAAGACAAATACCACGATTCATTAGCAACCTCCATAACTAACTAAGCAGTTTACCTATACGCATATACCCGCTAAAAAACAAAAAGAAATTGTTTTTCGAGCAAGCAGCGCGTTCATTATAAATTAATCATAAGTCTTATTCCCAATAAACTAACCATTTCTTTATCAGCTTGGGCAGACAAATCTGTAGCCTTTTTAGATAACTCTGCAGCCATATCTTGCAATTTATCACCAGGCTCAAACCCATCCTTTTCTAATTCTTGAAGACTTCCATATATTTTAGAAACTTTTGAATGCGCTTCTGCAGCTTGACGACTTAAGCTTTCTACTTTTTTTATATTTTTAATTAAATTATGTTCGGCCTCAGATAAAGTATCTTCATTGTTAAATTGAGCTGCATATGGCTGTGGTCTATGATCTAATCTACCGCCTAATTGCCAAACAAGATTTCCTAAGGTCTTAGATAATGCTTCATGTTTTTTGAAAATATCGACATGCATTTTAATATCATCTTTGATATCTTGAGCCGTTAATTCTGGCATAGTTTTAGCAACTTTAGACGCTTCATGCAATTTAGTCACTTCGTGATCAATACCCATCTCTGGCATATCTACAGATTCATTTTTATGCATTACAGGAGCCAAACTAGAAACCTCTGATTTAGGCATTGAAACAACTGAACCAAAAGATTCAGATGATTTTGGAGCATCTATCTCCTTAGTATCGATAGAATCATCCATCATATCCTTAACCTTAGCCAAATTATCAAAACTCATTTCATTTGAATCTTCTGGCAATAGATATACTGATGCTAAGACAATACTAAGCATGGAACCATACAGTAACTTTTTCATAAAACCCTCCATTATTTTTTAATAACATTTAAAATATTAACAACAACGAGGTATGAAAATCAATGATTTTATTAAAAAAGTTAAAGCCTTTATTAAATTTCAACAAAAACAACAAAAAAGCCAGGCATATACCTGGCTTTTAATTTTCTGAAAATATTCGAAGGATTAACGTTTGGTAAACTGAAATTTACGACGAGCAGCTTTTTGACCGTATTTTTTACGTTCTTTAACCCGTGAATCAACAGTTATAAAACCTTGCTTTCTTAATTCCGATTTCAATGTTTCATCAAATGCAAGAAGCGCACGGGCTACTGCAAGTTGCATTGCAAGTGACTGCGCTGAATAACCACCACCCTTAATAGTTACATCTGCAGTCATACCTGAAGTTACCGGAAATGCCTTAAAGGATGCTTGTGATGCATCAACGGCCTCTTGAACTTTAAAATATTCATCATGAGCAAGACCATTAACCATCAACTGCCCATTTCCCTTACGAAGCCATGCACGAGCTACAGCAGATTTTCTACGTCCTACCGCATGAGCAAACGGTCTATTTACGATTTCTGATTTAGATGATGATTGAGATTTCACCTGAGATGAAGCCTTTGCTGCTGTCTTTTTTGTAGAAGCTGAAGCTTGTGCCATAAAAAGTAAGCCTTTCTTAGAAGAGTCTTTAATTTTTTTAGATTCAAAATTTATTTATTAAATTAACTATATTTTAGGATACAAAAGTCCAAAAAAATGTCAAAAAACTCCTGAAAATTTTCAATAAAACCTAAACCTCGATCTCTTCTTCTTGAGATTCGCTATTTTCAATATCATCATCCTCATCTTCCCAAATATTGGGATACAACAATTCACATATTTTGCATTTAGAGCTCACTTTGAGCTCATAAATAGAGCAAATTTCCAATGATGATTTTAAAATAGGATCACTTTTTACAAATCCAAGATCTTTGAAAAATTGTATCATCTCACTGCATCCAGCTAAACATGATACACTAACCAACTTTGTTTTGGGATAATTTTCAAATATAACAAATAATAGCTCCTTAGCTAACCCCACGGTAAATATCTCAGGATCTACGATTAACTGCCTAATGTGAACATAATGACCTGGCAATAAATCACAAGAAATATATCCGACAACCTGTTCATCAAAAAGTGCATGAAAAAAAAGAACTGTTGGAGATTTTTCTAAAAAATCCTTTTCTTCTGTTTGAAAAGTATCCAAAATCACCTGAGAAAATATCCTATTTTCAGCGCTAACCCCACAAAAAAATGCCGAAAACTTTTCAAATAAAATCAGCTCTTGTTCTAAATTGGTAGATTCTATGGGCTTAATAATTAAATTTTGAGTAACAACAAGATTAAAACTAAAAAAAACAATAAGAAATATCCTTATTTTCATTATACTTCCTTATCTAAACTCTTTACCCTCTGCTCTTTCTTGGCAGCCTAAGCACCTGCGAGCATTAGGATTATATTTTAATCTATTTTCAGAAATTTGTTCACCACATTCTCGACAAATGCCATAAGTGCCCTTATCGATCGCCTCAATTGCAGCTAAAATATTAGAATATTCTTGATATTCTGTATCTTGTAAAGAATTACGCAACGTTTCCATAGTTATAGAAACTACCTGATCACCATCATCCTGAGATTGCCCATCAACCATCTGTTCAGATGAAAGACTAACTAACTCATGTTCAAGTTCTAATTTTCGTTGTAGTAAATCTTGCTTGAGACGTTCAAGATCTGCTTTGCTTAATTTCATGACTTCTCCTTTTTTTTTCAAAAAACTTTTGTAACAATTTTTCAGACTGGATATAATGTATATATTCTATCTTCATATGCAAATTCTGATAAATTCCAGATATTTTTTTTACATCTATATCAAATCCATACTTAGGCGAAATAACACCATACACAACTTTTGAAATTCGTGAAAGATAAATAGCCCCTAAACACATCATGCATGGCTGCACAGTAACATATAACGTCATACCATCAAGCCGCCAGTCACCTATTTTTTGAGCTGCTTTTTTTAAAGCTAAAATCTCTGCATGTTCTACTTGCGTTATCTTTTTTTCAACTTGATTGTACCCACGAGCTATTACATTACCATCCTTATCAACTAACACTGCACCTATAGGTACTTCATCTTTTTGATAGGCTTTGAGAGCTTGTTGATACGCAAGCTCCATAAAAAAACGATGTTTTTCCATCTATAAAACCTCTTCAACAAATACCACTTAATACGCTCTTTTAAAAAGGTTGGATTTTTTTCATTATCTTTACTAAACTTCTTTAATAGGCATTTAAAAATAATTTATCCATTCTATATGAATTATTTTTTTTTGCGATAAAAAGTAAACAATTTTTATAGAAAATCAGGGAATTCTTGTGGCAGATAAACCAGACAATCCTTCAAATAAAAAAAGTAGCTCCGAATATGGAGCTCAATCTATTAAAATTATGGAAGGGCTTGAGGCGGTCAGAAAAAGACCTGCAATGTATATTGGAAGTACTGGACCTCAAGGACTTCATCATCTTGTCTATGAAGTAGTTGATAACTCAGTTGATGAAGCTTTAGCTGGCCATTGTAACAACATTGAAGTCATTTTACATACTAACGGCTCATGCTCAGTAGAAGATAATGGACGAGGTATTCCTGTTGACATTCATCCAACCGAAAAGATTTCCGCTGCTCAAGTCGTCTTAACTAAACTACATGCTGGTGGTAAATTTGATAAAGATTCCTATAAATATTCTGGCGGTCTTCACGGGGTTGGTATCTCTGTTGTAAACGCTCTTTCAAAAGATCTTCAACTTGAAGTTTACAAAGATGGTACAATCTATAAACAATCTTACAAAAAAGGTGATCCAGTTGCACCTTTAAAAGAGTCTGGATCAACAACTAAACGCGGTACCAAAGTAACCTTTCTTCCTGATGATGAAATCTTTCAAGAAACAACAGATTTTAGCTTTGATGTTCTTTCGGCTAGGCTGCGCGAGCTTGCTTTCTTAAACAAAAACTTAAAAATAAGCATTACTGACCAAAGAACCAATAAAGAACATGTATTCTTTTATGAAGGCGGAATTGTTTCCTTTATTGAATCGGTCAACGCTAAAAAAACACCCATTTTTAACGACATCATTACAATCCAACACGAAGATGAAAAGTATATTCTTGATATTGCAATGCAATACAACGATGGCTACACAGAGCAGATATTTTCCTTTGTAAACAACATTAATACAGTTGAGGGAGGAACCCACGTAAGTGGATTTAAATCTGCCCTAACCAAGGCTTGTAATAAACGCGGCCAAATGCTTAAAATGGTCAAGGATAGCGAAGGATTCTCAAGTGAAGATGTTCGTGAAGGACTCGTGTGCGTTATCAGCATCAAGGTTCCAGAGCCACAGTTTGAAGGACAAACTAAAACTAAACTTGGTAACAATGAAATCAAAGGTCTTGTAGACTCTTGGGTTTTTGCAAAGCTCGATGAATATTTTGAAGAAAATCCAAGCATAGCTAAAAAGATTTTACAAAAAGCTGAACTCTCTAAGCGTGCCCGTGAAGCAGCAAAACGTGCTCGCGATATCACAAGAAGAAAAACAGTTCTTGAAGGATCAGTTCTTCCGGGTAAACTTGCGGACTGTTCTAACGAAGATCCAGCAACAACAGAAATTTTCATTGTAGAGGGAGATTCTGCTGGCGGATCTGCAAAACAAGCTCGAGATAGATTTACTCAAGCAATCTTACCACTCAAAGGTAAAATTCTTAACGTTGAAAAAGCTCGACTTGATAAAATGCTTGCAAATGAAGAGATCAAATCATTAATCTCTGCTGTAGGTTGTAATCCTGACACAGAAGAATTTGACTGCTCAGAAGTTCGTTACCACAAAATCATTCTAATGACCGATGCTGATGTTGATGGTTCCCATATCAGAACACTCTTGTTAACATTCTTCTTTAGATATATGAAAAGCATCATAGAAAAAGGATATTTATATATTGCCCAACCACCTTTATATAAAGCAAAAATTGGCAAAATGTCTCAATACCTTAAAGATGATTCTCAACTACGCTCATTTATCTTCGATTGGGCTGCTACAAACTTAATATTCACAAGCATTAAAAAAACATTTGAAGAACAAGATTGGAAAGTACTACTTGCTCAAATCGCAACATATGAAAATAAAATTCATGAGATCAGTGATCAATTCAAACTTGAATACCGACACTGTCATACGCTTACAAACTTTATCCAAGAAAACAGGACAACTGACAAATCTGATATCGAATCCATTATCAAAAAACTTCAACCTTACTTTGAAGGATACTCAATTACCATGCATTCTTTAGAACTAGCTGAAGATGATATAGAGATTGAAGAAGTTGATACAGATATTAATGAACTTGATACCGCAACTGCATGTGAAGCAACAAAGCTGGTACGTACAAAAACTACAAGCTTTGAAGCGGCAAAAAATGAACTATTATTCCAAAAAAATAATATCTCTTGGACTCTTGATATTAATTTCTTTGTAGCAGAAGAAGTACAGGAATTAAGCACTCTTCTTAAAGATCTCTTATTCGTAGAAAAAGAGATGTGGAATCTCTGCGAAAAGGATAAAAATATCCAGAAAAAGGGAATAATCGAACTCATTATTACTATCAGCCAATTATCCAAACCACACATGAGTATTCAGCGTTATAAAGGTCTTGGTGAAATGAACCCCGATCAACTTTGGGAAACTGCTATGGATCCAAAAACAAGATCCTTACTTCAAGTTTCTATTCAGGACGCGCTTGAAGCTGACTCTTGGTTCTCAACGCTTATGGGTGATGATGTCATCGGTCGCCGTAAATTTATTGAACGAAATGGACGATTCGTTAAAAATCTAGATATTTAATAAAAATCTAAATATTTCAAACAAGAAAAGCCCCAATAAAAATTGAGGTTTTTCTTGTTTGAAAATTCTTAAAATCAAAATAAAAGCTCCGAAGCATCCATTAAATTTTTAGTCGGGCTAGAAAGCAAGCTTTAGAAACTTAACCATCAGTAATTAAAACCCAGTACCTCCTTTTGCGTTTTTTAGGCAATTTGATATCTTTGAACTATAAAAACTTTTTATTAAAGTGATCTCTTAGTGGGGATATATGAAAAAAAACTTACTAAAAATAATGAATCAGCCCATCTTAAGAAAAAAACGCACACTATTTTTAACAATTTTTGCAGTTATTGCAACACTGTTTTTAACGGCCGCAACTAATCAAACAGATGCTCATATTGAGATCATCGGCCCTCAAGAATCTGGTATTTCTACCATTGTTTTTGATTTAGGAGATGTACTTTTTAGAACTTCAACAAAAACCAGTGCATTAACGATAATTCCAACCATTGCATACAATCCAACACTTTTATATTGGCTAATACAAATAAACCCCAAAGAAGCTTTTTTTAATTTCTTAGAAACTATTCCTGCACAATCAACTCAACCTATTTACAACAAAGGCCAAAAACTACCTATGATACTAGCAGATTGGATGTCTGGACTTAAAGCACCTATAGAGATTAAAGAAATGATCGAACAAGAATTACAAAACAGTCTTCATCCAGATTCAATCAAAAATCTATTTTCAGCTATTGCCAATTTAATGTTTATCCCTCAAAATTTAGCAAATTCTCAAGAAATAATTCTGCCTATGGCAAAACTACTTAAAAAATTCAAACAGGCTGGATATCAAATTTGCGTGCTTTCCAACTGGGATGCTCATTCTTTTGAAATTATTAAAAATACTCATCCAAAACTCTTTGAGCTCTGCGATCATATATTAATATCTGGACAAGAAAAAATATCAAAGCCGAATCCAGAATTTTATAAAAGAGTTCTTCAAGCTTGTAATGTAAATTCTACAGCATGTCTTTTCATTGATGACGAACAACACAATATTAATGCAGCTTGTCAAGCAGGATTTAAAACCATTCATCATGTTGATGCTCTTACTACCAACAAAGAACTTATTTCAACAGGCCTAATAAAAATATGTCAGACAATCTAACTTCTATCAAAGATATTAGCTCATATTTTCAGCCAAATTCTACAGTAATTGTAGGATTTTCTGGAGGACCAGATTCTGTTTGTCTTCTTAATCTGGTAACAAAATTAGTCCCATCATTAAATCTTACGATCATTGCTGCACATCTTGATCATGGCTGGCGAAAAGAATCGGCACTGGATGCAGCTTGGTGCAAAAATATGTGTCAAGAATTAGGTGTCACCTTTATAGGTACCACAACAACGGAATTAAACTATACTCCAAAATACAATGGGTCTAAAGAGGAACTTGGCAGAAGATTGCGCCGCTATTTTTTTGAAAAATTAGCCCAAGAATATAACGCTTCATCTATTCTTCTTGCTCATCATGCAGATGATCAAATTGAAACATTTTTTATTCGACTCTTAAGAGGAAGCTCTATCTCTGGAATTTCTGGTATGCGCATCAGGGATCGACTATACCTTAGGCCACTTTTAAACTGGAATAAATCTGATATTTATACCTATCTAAAACAAGAAAAATTATCATACCTGCAAGATCATACTAATTTAGAATTAAATTTCTTACGCAACCGCATCAGACTTAATCTCTTGCCAACACTAAGTACAATAGATGCCCGCTGGAAAAAAACAATCCCAAGCTGTATTAAGCAACTACAAGATACTGATAATTTTTTACAAAAATATTGTAATAATCTAATATCTGAAATTTCAAACCAAAACGATTCAACGCAAATCAATATTATAAAGTTTTTAGCGCTCGATGAAATTATACAACATAGAATACTACTCTTGCTATTAATAAACCAAAAAATCCAATTTACACCAACAACAGCGTTATTCGCTGAAATTATTCGCTTTTTAAAATCTAATCAGTCGAACAGACATACAATTAATTCAAAAAATAGTATCTTAAAAAGAAATGGCTATTTTATTTTCAGTTCCTCTAGCTTTTCAAGCATCTTTTAGGATAAACTACTCAGATGAGTAATGAGCTAAAATAAAGAGGGCTAAAAAGAATGAATCACGAACAGATCAAGGAAGAAAAATCCAGCATATTAACGCTTCTTTTAAGCTCCATTCTTCTGCATATGCTACTTATACTTGCAGTCATTTTATATCGTATGGCACCGGATTTATCTCCAGAAAAACAAAGAATTTCTACTCAAGATAATATAATTATTTGGACAAATCCAAATCCAAAGATCATGCCAGTACAATCAATACCAAAGATACAAACAAAAAAAACAGAAAAGAGTTCACCAGAAGAAAAAAAAGAAGAGCCCGATTATAATTTTTTAAAAAAAGCTCCCATCATAACTCCAGGAAGACAAGGACTTGATGAACAGAATATTTCTGATATTAATACAACAATGCAAACCACAGAAAAAGTAACCAAAGAAGAACAAAAAAATTCTAATCACAAAGAGACGACCTTAGAAAAAAAGCCTCTGCAAACTACCCACGATACTGCATTTTCCTCCAGCTTAAAAAATAGTACTCTTGAACAAAATATCACACCTACGACAACAAAAACTTCTCTTACAGATTCCAATGAAGCATCGACACACAAAGAGCTCGATAAACGCTCTTTAAAATTTGATACAAATTTTATTATGTTTCCCAAAGCAAAATCTGTTCAAAATGCACAAGCCAACCAAACAACTAAAAAAAATGGTACAAAATCAATATCTTTTAAAGATATTAGCCTAGGATTTAATAATGCTGCAACCAATATTGGCAATAGCCAACACCTGATGATTCAAGGTACGAGTCCTGATATCCCACAAGGAGAAGAGCTTAAATATATAACTTTTATTAATCAGATGGCCAATATGATTGTTGCCTCTATACGCACTCACCAAAAAATTAATTCGATACCTCACAGAACCAATGAAAAAATCATTTGCTTTATGAAGGTACATAGAACTGGACAATTACTCGATACTAAAATTATCATACCAAGCAAACATGAAATTTTAAATATGATCATCATTGAATCTATTCAAAATGTTGGACTCTTCAACTCTATCCCAAAATTTATTAAAAAAGACACCTTCGAAATCAATTGGCATATTTTAACATAAATCATTTTTTGATATACTATTTTTAAATTCTGATAGATTATTTTTAACAATATTTAAACTGAAAAATTATTAATATTATGGCTAAACGAAATTACTACGACGTCTTGGGAGTTAATAAAAGTGCTTCTATTGATGAAATTAAAAAATCTTATCGCAAACTTGCGATGAAATATCACCCCGACCGCAACCCCGACAATAAAGAAGCAGAAGAAATGTTTAAAGAGGCTGCAGAAGCTTATGAAATCCTTTCTGATGAAAAAAAACGTGCACAATATGATCAATTTGGACATGAAAATTACCAAAATATGAATCAAGGTGGTGCCGGCGCCCATCATATGAATATGGATGATATATTCAAAAACTTTGGTGATATTTTTGGTGGTATGGATCTTGGTGATATTTTTGGCGGTGCTCCTAAACGTAAAAAAACAGGACCTACTGCACAACGTGGGCATGATGTAATTCATGATATTTCTATTACGCTTCAAGAAGCTTATCTGGGTGCCAAAAAAGAAATCGGTTTCTATCATGCATTTGCATGTACTGAATGTAATCACCAAGGATATAAAAATAAAGGCGATCTAATAATCTGTACACAATGTAAAGGCATGGGACAAGTACGTTATCAGCAAGGATTTTTCTCTGTTGCTCAACCATGTTATACTTGCCAAGGACAGGGTTTTATCATTAAAAATCCTTGTCCATCATGCAAAGGCCAATCTAGAAAACAAGAATTTGATCGCTTCTCTATCAATATTCCTGCTGGTATATTTGATGGTGCTGAGCTGCGCGTAGCAGGAAAAGGTGATGCTGGACTTCACGGTGGAACAGCGGGTGATCTATATGTTAAAATTCGCATTACGCCCCATAAAAGATTTCATAGAGAAGAAGATGATTTAGTATCAAGCTTAATTTTAACCTACCCACAATTAGTATTTGGAAGCCAAATAGAAATTGAAAATATTGATGGAACCAAAATAGCGGTCAAGATACCAAAAGGTTGTCCAGTTGCAGAAAGAATTATTATTCCAGGAAAAGGATTTACTAAACTTAAGGGCAAGGGTACTGGCAACTTAGTTATTATAACCCAATGCCATATCCCCAAGAAATTAACAAGTGATCAGAAAGAATCTTTAGATGATTATGCTTCAAAAATAGGGGATATCCCAAGTGATGGTGAAGGATTTATAAGCTCAATATTTAAAAAATTTTTAGGATAAAAAAAAGCCCTTGAATATTCAAGGGCTTTTTTTTTACTTATTTTTTCCCGAACCAACCGGCGTTGTACCATGATCACAAGGTTGAGCTCGATTAACATCAAGCTGTCCAAGAGGAATTCTTCTTGGAGAACTTTGCGAAGAAGATAAATCATCTAAAGAACTAAAAACTGATGATGAAGAGAACGCTCTTCTATAACCAGTCAAGTCTGCTATTGATGGATAAAATGGAATGGAGGATTCCGAACTTACCAAACTAACAGCAAGAACTACAACGGTTGCTGGTTCATCTGAATTCAATCTTTGAACAGGAGATACATCATGAGTAGTTTGATTTACCGGAGACGTTGGGCAATTCGCTAAATCTCCATCTGCTGTTTTTAATAAACTAACATGAACTATAGATAAACCACATAATAATGTGTATACGAATAAACGTATATTTTTCATTTTTAATCCTTGAATGTTTTAAAATGATATTTTCAATTTTTTTTAATAAGATCTTATGGTTTCTTGGTTGCAATAAATATATCGCAAAAGAATAATTAGGCAATATCCCCAAAGCACTAATTTTGTAGATAAAATTAACAAAGCTTATTTTAATAAAAAAGATTTTTTATTAAAATAATGTAAAAAAACATTAACAAATTAAAATCATAAAAATATGTATCTATTTTGTTTAAGATTTTTAAAAAGGAGGCTGTATCTTCTTACTACTCTTAGAAGAAATTTTATAATCCTGGTTATTTTTTAAATATATCTGCTTAATCGTTGCATAAAAAAATTCTCTATCTACTGTTTTTATAACAGCCTGCTCATGCGCTTCAAAAAGTGCAACTGGATATCCATTGCCCTTTATTGCCTGGTCTAAAACTATAGCGCATAGCCGATCAACCAACATAGGGTCCTGCGCTATCCACCCAGCAAACTCAAGTCGTACTATCTCTAATCCTACGTTAAGATAACAAAAATACGGTTTTAAATGTTTAGGATATGCGTAACAAATAGGGGCCTTGCTTTCAAAAATGATTGTCCGATGTCCCTCAGCCAAAAATATTCGTAATAAATCAACATCCAAAAGATTTGAAAAATAATCGGATTGTTTAATATTTTTTTCTTGAAAATCTGCCGATACCAAACGGATGATATTGATCATATCTTTTGTCTTGGGAAAACTCATATATGCAACATGTAATATTTTACTATTAAAAAAAAGTTGCAATTCCTCAATATACTTATTAAAAAAGTTCTGAGAATTTTCATTTTTTTCATCATCAACTTGAAAAAAAATAAGAGATCCATCCAATAAGCACATAAAGGGGTCTATTAATTGCTGAATAGATTGCTCAGAGCTCTTTACGGCTTCGATAAGTTCACATTGCTCTCGATATAAATTAATATACTCTGCATCTAAAACATATTGCTGATCTTGATCTACAACTAGAATTTCAGGATACGAAGATAATTCAACCTTACTTGTATGTAAACCATACTGTAAATACACAACTCCAATGTTAATTAAACTACAAGCAGGACCCTGATGCTTATCATAATAAATCTGAGAACCGTCAACAGCTAACACCTGATAAGGATGCTGATGCTCTTTGATCAAAAATGTTTGTCCTAATTTACCATGCCAAGAGGGAAGCAGTAAAGACCATTTTTTTGATGCTATCATTAATACAAGATGCTCATCATTTTTAACCTGCTCAAAAAGTATTTCTAATTGCATAATACATTCTTTTGAGACAGAAAAAAAATTCTGACTAACTCTTTCTAATTCTTGAAACAACTTAAAACGATCTAACACAAACACCCTCTCTGTAAACACTCCCAGCCAAATTAACCATAAGGCTGTATACAGCGTATCCTTTTTCTGGTAAATATAAAGTATAAAATGAAATTATAGTTAAGGTATAAAATATGAAAAAATCATCTATTCTTATTATTCTGCTATCAGGAGTATTTTCACTCTCTATGACGGCAAAACAGATAACAACAATATTATTTGATGTTGAAGCTGTTTTTGAAAGTGATGAATGGAAAGCTTCTAGCTATGTAGGTAAATTGAATGGATTAAGCTATATCGCACAAAAAGGTCACAAGCCCAAACAGGAAGATCTATTTAAAATACTTAAACCAATTAAAGCTATTTCAACTGAACATACTTATAATAACAACCTAGAAATGCCACTAATCCTTTGTGACTGGTTAGCTCAAACACAAAATAATTCTAAATTAAAAGATATTATTAATAAATATTTAGTTAATAAAAATATTTTAGATATCGAAATTAAAGTATTTATAGCAATAATAAGCATGATGCTTACGCCTCAACATCTAGCTAATATTCAAAAAGTACGTTCAAAAATTGAAACTATTTTAAAAACTCTTCGCCAAAAAGGTTATAAATTATACCTTGTTGGAAACTGGGCACACATTAATTCATTAAAAGAGCAATTTGGAGATATTTTCAAATATTTTAATGATTCAATCATGTCAGGAGATACTCATCTATTAAAACCTTCTCAAGCATACTATCAAGATGTACTTGAAAAAAACAACATAGAAGCAAGCCAAGCTATTTGGATAGAAACAGAACAAAAATTTGCATCCAAAGCAAAACATTATGGATACAATGTTATTTTAGCTTCAGAAAAAAACTACAACTCTGTAATTACAGGACTTAAAAATTTTGGAATCATCATCTAAGAAACTATAGATGGATATTATACGATAGCTTTAAACTTACCGATGAAATTCAATTTTTTATCATTTTGTTTGTAAAAAAGTTTGTAGTTTTTCAAGCACAAAATCTACCTCTTCTATGGTATTATACCCAGAAAAACTACACCGAACTGATGCATTAATATTACACTGCTGATGATACAACTGAACACAATGGTGTCCTGCTCGTACAGCTATTCCATATTGATCAAGATATGCAGCAATATCATGAGCATGGTACGCATTTGAAACAAATGTTACTAAATGAGCATGAGCCGATTGCTCATGTATAGGATTAAAACTAATTAATTGTATTCCTGGAATTTTTAATAACCCTTGAATCATACGATTTACTAACATAGTTTCATATTCTGCTAACATCTTAAAATCTATCTCGCGCTCAATAAACTTAACCGCCGCAGCCAAACCTATAGCTCCTGCGATATTCGGAGTACCGGCCTCAAACCCCTTAGGAAATGATCTATATTCTGAATTTTTAAAATTTACAGAAAATACCATTCCTCCACCAAATTCTGTTGGTCTCATCTGATTAATACGTTCACTTTTTGCATATAAAACCCCTATGCCAGTAGGTCCAAAAAGCTTATGCCCAGAGAATACTAAAAAATCACTCCCTATAATTTCTACATCTATCTTTTGATGAGCAATTGATTGACAAGCATCTACCAATACAGCCGCACCAACTTGATGAGCTAGCTGCGTAATGAGCCTAACATCATTAGTTCCACCAACTACATTTGAACTATGAACAATTGCTACTAACTTGGTTTTAGAGGTCAATTGAGCTTTAAATTGATCTAAATCTACATTTCCCTGCTTTGTAACTGGAATAATTTTTAAAGTTAAATTAAGCTTTGACGCAAGCTCTTGCCAGGGTAAAAAATTAGAATGATGTTCAACTGCAGAGATAATAATTTCATCACTTCGTTGCAAATTATAAGCAGCCCAAGACTTTGCTACTAAATTTATAGAATCAGTAGCTCCTGACGTAAAAACAATATTTTGCGGATCTACACCTATAAATTTTGCAATCTCTAACCGCGCTCGTTCATACTCAGCCGTTGTTCGTTCGGCAAACGTATAAATACCACGTCCTACATTTGATTTATAATGTGCATAATAATCATTCATAGCCTCAATTACCTGATAAGGCACCTGCGCTGTTGCTGCATTATCAAAATAGACTAAAGGATAATTATTAATCTTAGTTTTTAAAATAGGAAAAAAAGACCTAAACTTTTGTATATTTATATTATTTTTTGACATAGACTCTCCAATATTTTCTCAGATTGATCAAAACTAGCTATATATTCTTGAAAAAAAGATCTTGCTAACAGATGATACGTCTGAATTTCATCGCATCCTCGTGATTTTAAATACCATATATGCTGCTGATCAAACTGTCCAACTGCAGCACCATGAGAACATTGCACATCATAATTCAAAACCTCAATAGAAGGGATAAATGTTACCTGAGCTTTTCCATCTAGCACTATAGCAGTATGTTTAAATACCGCATCTGATTGCGCAGCCTGAGATGCTATAGAAATAAGTCCCTCATGATGTACACAAACCGCATCTTTAACTATACCACGAGCAACTATTAAACTTTTAGTTTGCCTACCCGTATGCCTTTGTTGAGTAGTTACTTTTATGCTCTGATCTGCTGCCAAAGCGTATAAAAATATAATATTGCAAGAACTATTATCACCCTCAAGAATAATTTCAATATCTATTTTTATAGACTGGATAGATACAAGAACTATACAAAAATCTAAAGAACTATCCTGCTTTACAATAATTTGATAAATAATTTGAGAAATATTAAAAAAATCATTATCGGTTGCCAATAACGATCTAATACCTGTAACGATAATTTTTTTTATATTAGTTGACATAGGCGTTGAATTCATAATCACAAAATGTAACAAAAAAGAAACAAAACGCTATCTATATAAAAGTTTACACTTTTGACAAGATTTGTAAAAAAATACAAGGAGAAATAAATTCGAGCAATTAATTACTTGCTAACAAGATGGTTTCTTGATAAAATTATTTTCAATAGTATCAAAAAGATTTTAAAGAAATTAGCTAATCAAAACAATTAACCAATACAAAGGTTACATTTATGAAAAAGAGAATTCTTCTTACTTTATTTATAATTATTTCTAATGTTACACCAACAACAAAACTTATGGCTTGCACGCCAGATACTTTTTTTTATTTTATGAAGGACGACGAGCAAAGCGTATGGAAAATTTGTAAAGAAAAAAACAAAAAAGAATCTTTATGTGTAGATCTTTCTAATCTCTTGAATTCCTTAGAAGATCTTAAATCACTTATCATAAAAAACCTTGACTTACTAAATCGACTCAATAAAGATACAGGATTAACAGCTGAAAATGAAGAATTGGTAGGAGAGCTATTCCAAAGAGATATAATTATACGCATTAGATATGATTACATTTGTACTAAAATTTCTTTCTTGTTACATAAACGACCAAAAGTAGAACCAACCATTTCTCATGAAGAAAGAAATGACTCATACGAAAGATTTCAAAAAGAATTTCTTTCACTTGGTAACGTCTATAAACTATCCATGTGTCCTGAATGGTTTAAACAAGCAAAAGGAAAAACTTTTGATTTATCAATGAGTGATATCGAAAAAACTTGGCTTACCGAAATCATGAAGGAAAAGATCTTAAATAAAGAATTTCTATATATAGATATGAAAGATTCAGAATAAATCTTTATAAATAAAAAATTATAAATTGTAAATTTTTACCTTTTAATCTTTAACCTAAGGAACAATTATATGAAAAAATTTCTTTCTGCTATTTTGCTTGTATTAAATTACAATCAACTAAGCACTTCTAATCCAAAAGAAAATGATTTGGATAACCCTGATAGTATATTCTTTAAATTTGACGCTGATGGAAATATATCTAAACAGTGTCGAATTAAAAAGGATCAGAAAGCTGTATGCATAGATTTCTCTGCTCATGATCTTAATTTCCTAAAAGAGATGCATAGTGCAGCAAAAAATAATAATGATCTTGCTGAAAAATTAATCAAAGGTTTAGCAAGCGTCTTGATAAAAGCTCAGTATGATTTCCTTCGTCATGCTCTTAAGAAGGAAACAACCGAATCTCTTCCTTCGCCAGAAGAATTAAAAAAATCAGAAGAAATTTTAAAACCATTTATAAATTTTTCTCTTGTACCAGATATTTTAATGACATGGAAAAATAATTTAAACGATCATAAATTCATTCGTTCTATATTGACAAAAGAAGAACAAGAAATGTTTGATATTTGCTTAGAAATGAGCGATAAATTAAAAGAAAAAATGGACCAAGAATCACAAAAATAAAATTTTTACGATTTAAAAATCGTAGCTTTTGAAAATAATGTATGCTCTTGCAAGAAAGGCTTTTAAAAAAAGAGCCTTTCTTTTTTTTAACCTATTGAATCTTCCATTTCAAGCTCAATCAAACGATTTATTTCTACTGCATACTCCATAGGAAGCATCTGAACAAAACAATCAATAAATCCGTTTACAATCATGGCCTGCGCTTGTTGTTCGGTTAATCCTCTACTCATCAAATAAAAAATCTGCTCTTGACTAACCCTGCTAACTGATGCTTCATGACCAATATCAACATCTTTAGATGCTATATCAACCTTAGGATATGTATCGGTACGCGAATATTTATCTAAAAGTAAAGCATCACACTGAACACGTGCAACAATTTTTTCTAAATTTTTTCCAACCTTTAATAATCCTCGATAGCTTGACCTACCACCATCTTTACTAATCGATTTCGCTATAACATTCGAACTTGTATTGCTAGCCAAATGAACTATCTTTGCACCAGAATCTTGATGTTGATTTTTTTTAGCTACAGCAATAGAGATTATCTGACCCTTACTTTGCTCGCCCTTAAGAATAATACATGGATACTTCATAGTTACTTTACTACCAAAATTACCATCAATCCATTCAACAGTTGCTCCATCTAATGCAACGGCACGCTTAGTAACCAAATTATAAACATTTTCAGACCAGTTTTGAATAGTTGTATAACGTACATGGGCACCAGCAAGTGCTATCACTTCTACAACAGCACTATGCAATGAGCTAGATCGATAAACTGGTGCACTGCACCCTTCAACATAGTGTACAAAACTACCCTCATCTGCAATAATTAACGTTCTTTCAAACTGTCCCATCAACTCTGAGTTAATTCTAAAATATGCCTGAAGAGGTTTATCTATCCGTACCCCCTTAGGAACATAAATAAAATTTCCTCCACTCCATACAGCTGAATTTAAAGCAGCAAATTTATTATCATGGGGAGGAACAACGGTTCCAAAATATTTTTGAAATAGTTCAGGATACTCCTTCAAGCCTGTTTCTGTATCAAGAAAAACAACTCCCTTTTTTTTCCAATATTCTTGAATCCGTTTGTAAATAACCTCTGATTCAAATTGAGCACTTACACCAGCCAGCATAGATTTTTCTGCTTGAGGAACGCCGAGTCGCTGAAAGGTCTTAAAGATATCCTCCGGAACATCTTTCCAATCACGCTGTTTTTCAATAATTGGCTTTACGTAAAAATGAATATCATCAGCAGAAAGATTTGATAAATCTGCTCCCCAAGATGGCATAACTTTTTCTTCAAAAATCTGTAAAGATTTCAACCGGAATTCTTGCATCCAAAGAGGTTCCCTTTTGTTTTCTGAAATCTCTAGAACTATTTCCCTATTCAAGCCTTTTTGCATAACTACCATATCCATTTTTTTCAATCTCACATGCCAAAGAGCTATCCCCTAATGCGACAAAATTACCTTCAATCATTACATGAACTTGATCAGGATTAAAATATTTTAAAATATGACCATAATGAGTAATCATAATAAAAGTAGTTTGAGGAAATTGATCTTTATACAAATTTAAGCCGTTTGCTAAATCTTTAAGTCCATCAACATAAACACC
>JACPFN010000009.1:0-554 GCA_016183005.1 Candidatus Babelota bacterium
AGAAGAATTTTTTTGCTTAATACCTCAAAAATTAAAAAATATGACCTTAAAAAATCATCATAAAAATCACTTTTAAATCATGCGCTAAACTAGTGGTTTTTGGCTAGAACAATATTCCTGAGTGGGGCAAATTTAATTACCAGAGATGAAAAGAATCAATTTTGTATGAAGAAAATTTAGCATGGAATTATTGTTAAAATGTAAAGTTTATGAAATTGATCCATTTTGGCATGGCATATAAAAGGTTAATTATTTATGAATCAAATGGTAAAATACCTGCAACAGCACATGACCCAACCTCACAATCACTATGACCTTTATATCAAATAAATAAATTTGAGTTAAGCGGTGATTGAATTGAAATTTAACAATTTTGTAAGTATATTTCAATTATTTTGATAATGAGAGAGAGAGAGAAAAAAAAATAGACGTATTAGTAATCAATAATTACAGCCGCTACATATATTATCTGCTCCAGGATGATTTGAAGAATCATAACATGAAGCCACACAATTTCTTTTTCCATTATTGTCAGTGTCAGCATCTAATGTAGC
>JACPFN010000009.1:569-3209 GCA_016183005.1 Candidatus Babelota bacterium
TTTTACATGTAGAACTATCAAGATAATATCCAGTAGCGCAAACATTACATTATGTGTTATCATCTATATATAATTAATTATTTAATTTAATTATAAATTTTTAAAAAAATAACAGCAATAAATAATAAAAAACTAATACTTGGTGCGGTACATATATTGCAACTTGTGTGGCACATCGGACAAATATGGGTAGTCGAATCTGGAAGAAATCCCATAGGACAGGTGGAAACACATGATTTGGGAGTAGCTTATGAATCAGCTCCGACTGGACAGTCAGTGCTAGCTACACACTACCCGAGAAACTCGACCATACTTCTGTGAGTTATTCGAATAACTTCTTCAGATTAAGTAGAAGATTAAGTGGATGACTTAACTGGCATTACTCTTCTGATTATTAACTTTTGATATTCAGTCCCAGAGATTGGACAAGAAGTACAAGCGTTGGGATCATCTTTTAAAAGAAAAAGTAAATATCAAAAACTTAGATTAAAAAAATAAAAAAATAAAATGATAAAACTCGCAATGCTGCATGTTTGACAGCTGCTATGACAAGGACCACAGATATTACTAGAATCTGGCTGTTATCCTGAGACCGAACAAGTATTGTCCGACTGCGGGTTCGGTTATCGCTGGGTCAGCCGCTGCATCCCAATTGAAAGACTAGTCAGCTGGAACGTTTGCTCCTGCTGTATCTCCACAGCCTCCACTCGTAGTTCCTGGATCGACACAAGACCCGAAATGATTCGGAGAGAGGGTCAAGAGGTATTTAGCAGCACTTTCGCATTTTGTACAAGAACTTGAGCTAACTTTACGATATAGGAAAATTCTTCAATAAACAAACCATTTCATATTAAATCATAAGAAATAAAGCAAAAATAATTACCTGCCACAGAACAATACCCTCCCGTAGCACAATCAACATGACAAGCTGCACAAATATTATTGGAATCAGGTCTAAAGTCAGTGGAAGTGCAAGGATTTGTACACAATCGAGCAGGAGTTGAATCGGGGTCACCATAAGCTGATGAACAGGAACTTGCATCAACACAAGGACCGACTTGTGTGCTTCCTATGATTCCTACTTAAACGTATTTATCAGCAGCGGCACACGAAGTGCATTTATTGGCGTCGTCTATTTTATTTAATAAATATAATCTTTTACCCAATGAAATAAACCTTTTTGAAGTCGTCCAAAAACTCATCAACATCTCTAGCTTTTATGAAAAGGAATAATAAAGGAAAATACTTCCGTAGTAGCAAGTGGCGCAGTCAGCATGACACGGAGCACAAATCTAGGAGGTCTCTTGAGGTACGTCTGTCGCGGGATCACAAGTACTCACACACTCATTTAAATTCAGAGTTGTATCAGCTTTCCCAGAAGTACAGGCCGAACTATCTACACAACTTGAGCCATCTAAGAATAGTGAAGAACATTGTGTACAACTGCTAGGGCTCCCTTTTTTATTTTCATAGGGGAATTATGTTCCCTAAATATGATAAGATAATCAGAAGATTTAATTTAATATACCAGGTTCTGTACAATAGCCAGCTGAACAATCAGAATGGCAGTCTTCACAAATGTTGTTTCCAGTGTTTAGCACTAATGGAGAAGTACAGGAACTTCGGCAAGTAGCGACATTAGTAGGGTCAGCCACTTTTGGACTACAATCAGCAGGTAATTGACAATATCCATAAGATGGAATTGTATTTTATTCATCGTAATATCGACCAGAAATGCATGGACTTTGACAATATCCTGATCCATCGTCCGGTGCCGTGGCACCATTTTTATCTTTATAATTTTTAAAATTAAATATAAAAATTGGGGGAAATTGAAATTTTTGCAAAGAAAATGGATATAATTACTGCTGTAATAACATCCAGACGTTGTCTACCCACATGAACTGTGACAAAGGGCACAAACGTGATCAATATTGGGTATTTCATTCAGGGTTTAACATTAAGCCTTGCAAATGTTATCTGTAGAATCAGCCGCTGGAGTGGGGTTCACGCAACTCGTGCTCACATCGCAGGTTGTTGAAGTCAAATAAAAGTCATTATTGCAAGCAGTGCATTTAGTATTATCATCTTAATTTAAATCATTAAGTAAATGATTGAATTAAATAAATTTTAGAATTTTAATAACTTGAATTATCAAAAAAAAAAAAAAATATTTTTCCACAGACTTAAATTTTTTTTTATAAATAATTTCCGAAGTAAACAAGAAATATATATAAAATAAAAACTGATATGTGATCTTAAATACAAAAAAGTAATTAATTCAAAATAAGTAAAAAAAAAATAAAATATTTAACATCCTTATGTCATAATGTATATTTTGAAATTAGAATAAGTTACTTGTACTATGAATAAACTAGATCTTAGTGGTGCATTTAGTTATAAAACATTGTATATGTTAATTTTTTTTAAAAATAAAAAATATGAATTTACCAACACTCAGTTTAAAATATAATACAATAATAAATTATGAAAAAATCAGAAAATACTTGCAATGCTGCACGTTTGACAGCTGCTATGACAAGGACCACAGATATTACTAGAATCTGGCTGTTATCCTGAGACCGAACAAGTATTGCAATGGTTGAAGTCTACTCCGACTGCGGGTTCGGTTATCGCTGG
>JACPFN010000011.1 GCA_016183005.1 Candidatus Babelota bacterium
GTGGAGTAAAATATTAGTAAGCGATCCTGAATATTTAATTATTACTCAGGATGATACTGGTTGGATTGATCTTCAGGGTAAAGATGAATTAACTACAGTAGAAATAAACTTAGTAGAAATCTATAAAGGCGGCATCAAAAAAAATTAAAATACTAATAAAGCAAAGTTTAAGAGACATGGTAAGGCAATTTACTATGTTTTAGAAACGGCAGCTCTTAATAACTCTCAAGAAGTTGTAGATCATCCAGAAATTTTTGAGCCAATGCGAAAGCAGCGCAATGCAGAAATTGTACAAGCATTGCAAAATCTTGGTGAAAAGTTTGAAAAAAGTAGTGGACCAGAAAGATTTGGTGCATTAGTTCAGTTTGGTATTGAAATTGGAGCATCAGCAAAAGTAATTCAAGCTGTTGGCAAGGTTTGTGGTGCTGTTCAATCGCAAGCTAAAGTTTTGCGTACACTTGAGGGTGTAGCAAGTATCGCTGAGGAGCAAGGCTTAACACAAGAAATTATACAAGCAACTGAAAAACTAGAAGTAGCTGTACAAGAAAATATAGCGAAAGAATCTTGCATCAGAGTTAATTGAAGCTGATAAAAATATTGCAAAATCGACAAAGGTTGCTTCTGAATTAAAAGCAACTCAAGAACTTGAAAGTTCTTTGCAAAAATCTTTGAAATCTTTAGAAAATATCTTAAAAGATGCAATGCCCGGAGAAGCTACAACTGGCAGAACAAAACAATATATAAAAAATGGTTATTATGAGGATGCTGTTAAAGATTTTTATAGCTTGAATCCGAGTAATGTTAAAAAAATACCTGGAAAAGAAGGATTACATGGTACATTACCTGACGGACGTAATATTAATGTAAGGTTAGAGAGTACTTATAAAACATCAACACCTACGACTGAAATTATGAAATCAGGTAATACAGCACCTACCATTGAAATTATGAATCCAGGAGGCGGTGGGACAAGAATTAAAATTAGATATGAAAATAAACTTTAAGGAATTTTATGGAAAAATGGACACGCTGGGAACCTATTAATGGATTGTTGGGACAATATTCTCTTGATTATTTTGCATGGTCCGAAAAAGGTTTCGTTGTAGAGTTACTTAGTGACAAAAAGAAAGAAAGAATAGAGATTTTGTTTGATGAATATATAGATGGATTTCGATATACGAATGAAAGTTTTTTTTTGAAATTACCGCGTGACTTTTATGGAGATTGGAAACTTTTTAAGTCAACTAATTCAGAATATTTAAAATGGCTTTCAGAAAAATCTTGTACTTTGTCAGATCAAATGGATTTTATACATTTTTGTATTGTGGGAGGAGATGAAGTTATTGATATTGTTGCAAATTATAAACCTAAAGTAAGATTTATTGAATAAGTTTAAGATAAATATTTCAATAGGATATTGAAGATTTACTTTCAGGAAGTCAGTTTATTAATACAGAGTTTCCGCCTCATTGGAACGTAGAAAAAATAGCACAAGAAACGAAGCTAGCTTGTGAGCAAGCAATTAAAAATGGATCATTAAATGATAAAAAACATGTTGCAAGCATAATGACTAAGGATGGTTTTAAATTAAAAATTATTACTGATTCTAAGCCATTGGTTCATACTTGTGATTCAATTGAAAATACGGTAAATAGACATATTATTACTTCTCATCCATTTTATGAGGCTACAAAATGAGAAACATGTTTCTTCTTTATGATGAAAAATATGATTATAGAGATATAGTATCTACTAAAAATTTATCATTAGAGTATTTATTTGAATACTTAATGAGCCAAGAACATGATTCTTTTATTAAGTTTGAAGAAGATAAAAATGATCCTAATAAAGTTATTATTTGGTCAACTTTGAATATTAAAAAACCATTAAAACTAAAAGATTTTTCTATAGATGAAGAATTTTGGGCATATGTAGATCGATATCATCAGTATAGTCGTAAACGTCTTGCAGAGATGCCAGCTATTCGAATTTCTCGAAAGAATTATGAAGAATTAGAAAAGCAATGGCAAGAAATTCGTAAGAATAAGCCTAAATATTTGATTTTTAGAGAACATGACAATGGTTATGTTGATATTCTTGAGAAAGATGAATTATCTGCGGAAGATATTGCAACGATGAATCGTGAACATAAAATATATCAAAATTATATTAAACGGTGGAATGAATATAAAAAAGCTCATCCTGAAAAACTTTATCCAATTTGGCGTTCACCTGCAGATAATTTTTTTGAATCAGACTTTGCATTGTATGATCCTGTTGATGAACAAGGATGTTGATTGAAAAATAGTTCATTCTTAGACATAATATAAGAGTTAAATTAATTTAAATTAATTATTTTTTGGAATAATTTTATGAATGATAAAGAAAAGATGAAAACAGAAAGTACCAATCCTTTTTTAGAAAAATTTAAAATAGATTCATATAGTGAAAATAAAGAAGAGTTTAAGGATTATGCAGTAAAAAAAGGGTTTCCTCTAGAAATTACACTTTTTTGGACATTTATTGGGCTTCTTTTACTTTATAAAATGATGGAAGTTATCTTTTTGGAGCTTCCCATGCATGCTCCGATTAGAAATCAACTAAGAGAGTTGCGTTTTGTACAAGAGCATAAAAAATTTGGAAAAGCTCTTAAAGGTCATGAACAATTGATGGAAATTTATCCTTCATATAAAAAAATATATTTTTTTGAAATTGCTCAATGTTACTTGGCTTGTGGTGATGTTAATCATAATTTTAGAAAAGGACTTGAGTTATTGATAGATCGTCAACTATCAGAAAGGCAATTTGTAGATTTAACAAATGTTATACCAGGTTCATTACTTAAATTATTTTTATCACTTTTTTTAGTTTATGAAAAAACTAATAAGAAAGAAAAAATATATATATTTGACCATGAAAATTTAGGATTGCGATGATTTTTATCATACCAGGATTTTTAGTTTCAATGTTGACATTTCCAGGGGTTATTCTTCATGAAATGGCACATAAGTTTTTTTGTGATTATTATAATATTACGGTTTTTAAGGTTGCATATTTTCGTATAAGTAGCAAAGCTGGGCATGTGACTCATGAGCCAATATATGATAAGGATAAAGAAACTACTGTAGCTCTTGCGCCATTTTTTATTAATTCACTTATTTGCATGTTATTTTTTATACCATATTTTTTAATATATTCTTTTGGAACATTCTTTTTATGGAAAATCAGTAGACTAGATGTTTTTTTGATATGGGTTGGAATTTCATGTGGCTTATCTGCAGTTCCAAGCGAAACAGATCTTAAGCATATTCCAAAAGATATTTCAGGTATTTATTTTTTCTTTAGAGCACTTTCAAAAGGTCTGAATGATTTGGGATTTTTTGGTTCAATGCTATGGACATTTATGCTTGGATGTTTTTGTTATATGATTGCAATAGTTATTGGAAATATTTTCTATTAACACATTATTTTTTTGATCAACAATTAATTTTGTATTATCAAGCGTCATATAATAAATATGCTTAAAAACAGCTTATAAACTTAAATTAGCAAAAGGAATTTTCATGAATTATTATTTAAAGATTTCAACGTTATTCTTGTGTTTATTAGGAAATAAAATATTTACAATGCTTGCCTGTTGTTTTGGCTATTTTTCTAGCGCTAAGTCCTGAATTTTTAAGCTCATAAATTTCAAATCGATTTTCTTGATGAATTCGTGTATATTTTTCCAAGCAACACTCTTTGAATTTTGACAGATTTTTCTACAAATCTATCTTCTCAAATTTTGAAAGGTGTTGCACGAGCTACTTGAATCTACGAAAGAACAAATAAAAAGGATGAGATAATAAAATCAATATTATGTAATATTGATTTTATTATCTGTTTAATTGTTGACTTTTGTAACATGATGCATATTGTATGCTGTAGTTATAAAATTATAAAATATTGAGAATGAGAATGAAGCAGTTATATCTTATATGTACAATTTTATTTTGTCCGATTTTGGTTTTTACAAATAAGGTTTATATAGGGAATTATGATAATAATACTGTATCTGTATTCGATACAGTATCCAATACAGTATCCGGCTTAGTCAATGATTCTAATAACACTTTTAATGAGATTTATTTTATTGTTATATCGCCCGATGGACTTACTGGGTATGTTGCGAATTATACAGGAACTATCAGTATTATCGATATAGCAACAGATACGGTAACAGGTGTGATAACAACTCCAGGAACATCTCTTTATTCTATGAATATAACTCCTGATGGTAAAAAGTTATATGTTATACAGGATGGAGCTGTTCCGATTCTTATTATTGATATTAAAACGAAAAGTTTTGTTGGAAATGTTGATGCGAATGGTTTTACCTTAGATGTACCATATTTCATGACGATAACTCCTGATGGATCTAGAGCATATATAGCAGATTATGGTCAGACGGGAGATCCTGGTAGAGTTCTTATTATGGATGTTGCGACTAATAAGATTATTGGATTAGTTAGTGATCCCAATGATACCATTGAAGGACCATTTGCATTGACTGTTACACCAGATGGTAAAAGTGTTTATGTTGGTAATTTCGATACTAATACCGTTGGCATTATTGATGTTGCTACCAATGTAGTAACTGATCTGATCTCTCATCCTCTATTTGATACAATATATGATATTAAATCGAGCGATACTCAAGTATATGTTGATAGTTTTGTAGATCCTGGGACAAATAATATTATTCATGTGATTGATCAAAAAACTAAGAATGTTTTTTATATTATTACAGAACCAATTGTTGATGATTTTTATTATATGGCATTAACATCTGATTATAAGACAATGTATGTTCCTTGCTATCATCCTTATCAGCAACTTAATGATTCTAAAGTGGGAATTATTAATTTACAAACTAATAATTTACAAGGATTAGTTCAGGATCCACAAAAAACTTTTGATGGTTCTTCTGTTATTGCGATAGTTCCCTCTCCTTATGCTGCAACTAAAGTTACAGGGTTTAATGTTTGTAATCTTTTTTTAACGCAATCAGATAGCGTTAATATCATTTCATGGTCTCCTTCATCAAGTATGGGGCCTCAGCCGATAAAGTATAGTGTTTATCGTGATGTATTTTTAACTGATTTGGTTGGAACTGTATCGTCAAATGATATTTTACGGATTGAAGATCATAATCGTAAAAAAAATAAAACATATATTTATTATGTTGTAGCTGTTGATCAATTTGATAATGTTTCTACACCGGTTTCTGTTGCGATTACTACAAAATGTTGCTAATGGAATAGATTTAATAGGATAGATTTTATGAATATTAAGACCTTATTTTTTATTTGTTTATGTTACGGGATTACTATAACGGCACGTGATATTTTAGTTGAGGCAAAGGCTTCATATTTTTTCTTTACTAATTCATTATCGAGAAAAATTTATGGTACTGGTAGCGGCTTATTTGGTGGAGAGGTTACTGCTGAAATTGGGAAAAATTTTTATGGATGGGTTAGTGGAAGTTTTTTAACTAAAAAGGGTTATTCGTTGGGAGGGCATGATGCTACTAGGGTCACTATGGCACCTGTTGGAGTTGGTCTGAAATATATGTATTCTATGGGCAATGGAGATATTTATGTAGGACTTGGTGCTTTGCCAACATATCTAAAAACAAAGGATTGTTCCCCTTTTGTCATACCTATCCGTTCTGGTTGGGGTATTGGGGGAATTGTTAAAGCAGGGTATTATCAGCAGATTTATAAGGGATTATATATAGATATTTTTGCCGATTATTCCTTTGCCAAGGTTAAATTTCCTTGTTGTGATGAGCTAACTATTCAGTCTTATGCTGCACATGTAAATGGTGTTTCATTGGGGCTTGGCATAGTATATCGTTTTTAATTTCAAAATTTTTATAGTGTTTTATCAAACTTATGTAAGCAGTGATGTACCATTTGTTTAAACTCTTTTTTGTTAAATTTATTTGGATCTATACTACTATCTTTAATGATTTTTTCATAAAGTGCTTTATTTAATCCGATATCTAGTTTTTTTTCTATGAATTTGGCTAATTTTGCTTGAAGGATTATCGGATAAGATTCTATGTATGCTTTGAGAAACGTTTGACAGTATTCAAGATATATTGGCCAACGAGAGCCGTTATTTTTTTGTAAATAACGAAACATAAGCATGCTGATTAAGATAGTTTTTATATCTTCTATAATGGATCCTTCTTGCATAGTTTCATTATCTATGAAATAAATTTTGTTTGTTTCTATATCAAATAAAGTATTTCTAATACTAAAATCTCCGTGAAATACGGATTTCCATGATGCGTTATTTTCAATAGTATCTAGATCTATATACAACTGATGGAATGCCGCAAGAGATTTACCTAATGCTTCAGCTGCTTTTTTAATCATGTGCAGGTTTTCAGAGTTTAATATGTCTTGGACTACTTGTCCTTTGGCGGATGGAGAAATTTCGATTGTTTTTGTTTCACCCATTTGGTTTTTATAAGTAACAATATCGTTAAGCCAGATAATAATAGGAAGTTGTTTTTTAATGCGGGATGAACATGTAGCACTTGAAGAGTTTGCCTCTATGAATTTTTGTGCAATAGGCCCCTCTTGAATTTTGAGTAACTTTTTTGTTGAGCCATATTTTTTACTGATTTTAAAAAAGAATAAAGGAAATTTTTTCCCATCTTTTTTAGTCATGACGATATACATTTTTTCAGTGTAATATCCACCTGATATTTCTTTAATAATAATATTTTTCTGATTCGAGCAATGGAGATATTGCGTAACTAAAATTTTGAGTGCATCTATCTTGGGATAACCTTGACTATTACATTCGATTGAGATCGGCTTTGGTTTTATTTGGATACCGTTATTAGTGCTGTACGTATTGGTAATATGTAAACATAATAATAGGATTAATAATATCATAAGACGCCCCTTTTTATAAAAAAATTACATTATTTATTCGACTATAAGCAAGATTATCCCTTTATAATTGTTATTATGTTGGACGATTAAAGATTTTTAGATATATCTTTGAATGTTCTTGGTGTATATTATTTATATGTTTTTCTCTTTTTATAAGTATTAAATATATGAATAAGTTAATTATAATAATTGCTTTAAGTTTCAAAATAGATGTTTCGGCAGCTCTTTCGGGGCAAGAATTAGATATAGAAATAGTGAAATTGGAATCTTCTGATGATCTGGATATCGATAAAAAATGTTCAGCTTGTAAAGAGGAGCGATTAAATCAAGATCCTACAGATATTGAAGTAACATGCTCCAAAAAAATTACTGTTTTATTGAGTCAATGTTGTTGCTGTATTCAAGGATGTTTTCTTTCTAAGAATCATAAAAATTAATAGAAGTCTTTTTATAATTTAAATCTTAAATAATATTATAATTACTTGATTTCGCTATAAAAAATACAGAGACAATAAAAATATAGCTTATACAGTTAATTTTTATCATTGAGCTTCTTAATACATTCTTTGCAGTAGTTTTGTCAAAAAATCTATATAGGGTATAAGCTGTGATTATTCTAACGATTAACAGAATAAGGGATGCTAATATTGTTAATCCATAAAGGCTATACGCTTTTGTATAAAGACTTTGTGTATAATTATGTAAATCTATGAGATAAAAAAGAGGGTGAGCTATAGCTGTTTGAATTACAATGTCGATTAAATTTATAAGCGCCATTCGTCGCATAGATAATTTGTATCTTACTTTTATAAAGCGATTTAATAAGTATCCTTCAAGGATGATCATGCATGCAAGAAGTATAAGTGCTTGAATAATATATAGAATGTTTCCCATTAATAGAGCGCCAAATATTTTTGGTATAAAGAAAAAAGAATACCACATGGTGTAACTTAATTTTTTTAAAAATAATATTATAGACGTTACTTCGTGGTTTTGTGCATAAACAGATAACGACATTATATTTAAGCTTACAAAAAAATATAAATCGCGCTTATGAAACATATGTACCCCTAAAAATTTATTTTTAATAAATATTAATTCAATGCTATCATTTTTATTTTTCTTCATGCAAGAATCTTAAGAATTAATATAAAAAAATATTGTATTTTAAAGAGGTTTATGAGCTATGAATATTAAGTTGTTATTGAAGTTGTGTTATTGAGGATTAAGGGAAAAAGAATATTATCTTTGTGTATAATGAAAGCTATTTATTGATAGGGCTAATAACAATAGATTATAAATTAATTGTTTTTTTTAGAATCATCGTTTTCAATTGGTGATTGATTTTTAACAACTATTGGTAAGCGATCATAGGCAGATAAGCTATCTTCTATGTTGACTCGGTTATGGTAGCAAGCTTCTGACATACCATTGTCCTCAAGTGTAAACTGAGGTGCTGTTTGTAAACCATAGTCATTAGGAGTAAGGTTACTTGATCTAGTTTGA
The DNA here is from genome assembly GCA_016183005.1 of Candidatus Babelota bacterium. Taxonomy (GTDB): domain Bacteria; phylum Babelota; class Babeliae; order Babelales; family Chromulinivoraceae; genus JACPFN01. Next base: position 8,460 of record JACPFN010000011.1, read on the forward strand.
GGACTAGGGCGATTTGACGAAACCATTAGTATTCTAGGAAAATCAGATTCCTCAGAGGGTGTAATTGTAGCAGCTTTTAATGGGTTTGTTCTATGGTATGATGTTGAAAATGTTAATGGAGATGAAGGTCGCGTAGCTTTTCGGTTGTTATTATCTATGTTGCTTGAAGGAGTAATTTGTGTTGTATCTTGATTCATGGATGTTGTTTGTTCTTCGTATGATGAAGGATCGCCAAAGCTTAAAACAGTATTAGGTGGTGTAAATGCAGCAGCTGATGGTCTTGGGAGATTATCATTTTTTGCATTAGGACTATCGCTACTTAGTTGGTTATTTGCTCCATTTTGTGGTGCTAAAAATATTAATGGTGATAAAGGTGGCGTAGTTTTTGGATTCTTATTGTCTATATTATTGGAGGGAGTAATTTGTGTTGTATCTTGATTCATGGATGTTGTTTGTTCTACGTATGATGAAGGATCGCAACAGCATGAATAAACAATAGCCAAATAACACTCTTTAACTTTATCAGAAGAACAATTAATATTAATCGAAAAAAAACATAGAACAAAAACATAATGCATTTTTTTAATTATTAGCATGGAATACTCTATGGTAATGGTTAATATATAAGCATTATATCATAAAAATATAAATTGTCTTGTTGAAAAGAATGATTTAATTTTTATTAAATTTTTGAACTATTCTAAAATATTTTATTGTTAATTTTCGTCTGAACTTTCGTACCGTATAGTACTTGTGGTTGACGATGGTGGGCTATTAATACTGCTATGAGATAAATCGGCAGTGGTATTATTTGGACTATCTTGGGAGCTTGAACTATTAGTATCTATTGGCAAATCATTAAGATAAATTAATGGATTATTATTAGGTTCTGCGCTATGTATTTGCCTATTTTCAAAAGAGTTTGTTGTGGATAGATTTTGGCTTGAATTATTATTGGTAATATGAGTATCGGATATTACTGTATGGTTAGTAATTGTGTTGGTTCGTCGTGCATTGTTAGGGTTAATATTATTGGTCAATATTGCATTAGGATTATTTGCACTATTAACGAATATAGTTTGGATATGGTTGTTTGGTTGTTGTGTTGTTTCATTGTTATCATCATCGTAGAAAATTTCTTCTGATGATTGTTCTCGAGTAAGAACATTTAAATTTAAACGTGAGAGCTGTATCATGGTTTCACTGGGATCATATAAATTATGGCGAGAGTTATATCGGCGAGAGATTTGGCTTTCTGTTGAAGAAGTATTGGCAGGGGTATTGGTTTGTTGGCTGAGGTTCGATTGGTTATTATTTTGAACAGAATTCTGTTCCGATGAACTATTTTTATTACGAGAAAATAAGCGACAGCAGCATTCATCTTCATCTGATGATAAGTTGCTTGAGGTGTGAAAAATAAGGCTTAAAGATAGGACGTAGAGTAATTTATTGATAAAATCCATAAGAAACCTATAATTTTTTATTTTCCAATGTTTCACGATGTGAGATCTTTTATTATAACAACTGAGTTTATTCTAAAATTATTAAAAATAAAAATAAAGCCTATTTCATGAGAGCTAGGAAAACTTCAATCATAATTAGAGTTATGATCAAGATGGATATTAAGTCTTCTCTGTTGGCATCTACTTTATTTTGATATACATAACGAATTTCTTTAAGAATGTTAAGTTTTTTATCAATTGATTTTTGCCAACTACGTAGATCCATTTGTTTAATCATCATAGTATAAATATCAGAAAAATATGATTCTCCCCCGAACTTAATACTACTTTCAAGGCGTTCTGTAATAACCGAAATATCAACTTTAAGTTTATTTAAGTCACCAATCGGGTCAAAATATCGTGATCCGATAAAGGGCATATAAGATAAAATTGGCAATGTTTGTGTTTTTCGTTCATAAAGCGTTGAAAGTTGCTTGTCTAATAGTTTATCGAAATAATGAAGTTCTAGTTGTTGAATATTGCCAAACTCAAAGAAATCAAGGAGTTCTTTATATTGTGGATCATAAATAAAGGTGGCTTGATTATCAATGATTATTAAATCTTTTTTGAAGTAACCAATTGAAGAAGCAAGAATAATTTCTTTTTGAAAATCTGAAAGAGATTCTGTTTCGAATCTAAGAAGCGCTGCGATATCGTGTCCATGGGTGTTTTTAAGTTCTATACCAGTTATATTTTTATTAACATTGAGTTGTATAACTGTGTACAATGATTTCATATGATAAAAATTAGGTTTTACAATAAATGGTTTAATTTTTTTAAAGATATTGTAAGCGTCATTAACGCTTTGGCGTTGATATTTTTCATCAATTCTTAAAAGATTAGTTCTTAAATCAGTTAAAGTTTCTGTAAAAGGAATTTTATAATTTAATGATATAGCGCCGAATGGATGTATTTTGCTGCTTATGTAGCGGGAATTTTCAGATGTTTCAGGTAGTTCAATTTCAAGGGGAAGGTGATAATGCTTAAAGAATTTTGAAACATGGACATGTTCTGTTTTGATATCTTTTGCTATTTTAAGTGTTTTGAAATCTATATCAAAACCTACGTCAAATGCACTGAAAATATAGATATGTCCTGAAAATATAGGTTGCGTCGTATCGGTAAGTGCATTGGCGTTATTTATTTCTGGTTTCATACAAAATCCTTGTTTTATTTGAATGTACCTTGAGGGCTTAAAAAAATCAAATAAGAAATTATTTGCTATTTGGGTTTATATGCGTAAAGGTATATTTTATACCCTTAATTATTGATAATTTTATATTTGTTATTGTATTCTAATGTATAGATGAATGAAGGGGGAAGAGTATGACACAAAAAACTAAAAAAATGGTTCAGCGTTTATTTTTTTATAGTCTTATTTTTATAACTTTATCAGCTTTAGATGCACAGTTTAAAACATATTGGCCGGGCAAAGTTGTTCATATATCTTCAACAACAGGTAAATCTTTAAAAAAGATGATGCCAAAGTTTCAGATAGCTTTACATGAAAAAAATAAGATTTTAAAGCATGAGAATACTTATTTGTCATCCTGCAGGCACCAAATTTTTGAAATATTAAACTGTTTTATTGTTTCTAATCCTGTTTGTGGCGAAGATATCGAGTACTTGGGTCAGTCTATATTTAAAGCACGTGCTCCTTTGGTTATGGCTATAAAATCTGAAAATTCTTTAAGAAGTTTTCAGTCGCAACCCTTTCTTATTAAAGAAATAGGCCTAGATTTGGATCAAGCTCTTAAGCAAGTATACATAGGTACAGCAAAATCTGATTTAGAGCAGATACGAGAATTTTTGATTAATCCAAAACAGAATCAAGTTATTTTTATTTATGGCTTACTGCAAGAAATTATTTGTCACTTTGATGCTGTTGCTATAACTGAATATGATTTTATAGTACTTTGTCAGTGTGCATTATTTGTACTACTGTTTGTAGATTAATTTTTTTTACAAAATGACATAATTTGCGCAGAAAGATCAATCTTTGTAATCTCAGAGCAATATTCAATAATTTTTCCATCTTGCATAAAATAAACATGATCAAAAATCTGATTTACAAAGTTCATGTCTTGACTTGATGTTATAACGCTCACTCCATTTTCAACTAATTTTTTTAAGATAGCAACTAGGATCTCAGTATTTATAGGATCAAGTGATGCTGTTGGTTCATCAAGTAAAAGCACTATTGGATCAAGGCATAGAGCTCGCGCTATGGCGATTCGCTGCTGTTGTCCGCCTGAGAGCTCTTTGGGGTATTTATCTTTGAAGTTATCCATGCCAAGTAGTGTTAATTTTTCTTGAGCAATGAGTAAAGCTTTCTGTAAAGATACTTTTTGAATAAGTAATGGGTCTATGCAGTTTTGTAATACTGTCATATGGGGGAATAGATTAAAATTTTGAAAAACAAAACCTATATATTTAGACCGTTGTTTTTCTGATATTGCTTTTAGATCCTGATTTTGGATAAGTATTGTATTGTCGGGTATTGCATAAAGTCCCGCAATCGTTTTTAATAACGTTGTTTTTCCAGCGCCACTTTTTCCAATAAAGGTGGTGATTGATTTTGTTATAATTTCAAAAGAAAGATTATTTAAAATCTTTTGTGAATTAAGATATAAGCTTAAATTTTTAACGGTAATCATAGCTATACCTTTCTTGAATAATCAGAATTATTTGTAGGATGGTTGAAAATAATACATAGATAGTTGCAATCAAGAGATACATTGGAACAGGGTTGAGTTCGCGTGAAATAATATTTATTCCTGTTCTGGTTAATTCTGTAACCCCAATCGTAGCAAGAAGAGATGTGCTTTTGAGTAGCTGTTCAAGTTCTCCTATTAGTGTTGGAAAAATGTTATTTAATACTTGTGGTAAAATAATGCGCATGAGTGTTTGGTATTTTGAGTAACCAAGAACAAATGCGGCATCCCATTGGCTTGCGGGTATAGTATTGATTCCTGCTCTAATAATTTCAGTTACATAACCACTTGAACAGATGATGAGAGCAAGAATACCAGATGTCCATGACGATAGATTGTAATTTAATAACAAGGGAAGTATGAAATATGCTATTAATATCTGTACGTATGCAGGAATAGCTTTTGCAATAAATGAAAACATACGAATGGTAAATTTTATTTTTGATAAATTGAGTTGATTGCAACTCAAAATACCTAATGATATTCCTAAAGCTAGGCTACCAGCTGCTGCAAAAATCCATGTGGTAGCAGTTGTAATAGTGCCTTGTAAAATGAGTGAAAAATATTTCGTTATCATGATACAAGATTCCATTTTTTTTCTAATTCTGAAATAATTCCATTTTTTTCAAGGTTATTAATGGCCTGTTGAATCTGTTTAGCTAATATTTGATTATTTTTTTTAATTGCAATTCCAATTCCTTGAATCTGTTCTTCCTCGGTTAAGGGTAGATCAATAATCTTAATTTCTGGTTATTTCTTTTTAAATTTTTTGGCGATAGTCGGTTCAACTAATACGCCATCAGCCTTTTGGTATTGAATATTTAATAGACCATCATCAACATGATTAATGGATAATTTTTTGATAAAAGGATATTTATTGAGAGCAACTTCTTGGCATGAACCAGCTTCAACACAGATTGTCGTGTTTTTTAGTTCATTTATAGAAGTAGCATTATAAGGAGTCTGCTTCCAGCACATAATAGAGTATGATTTTGTGTTATCTCCTTGATATCGAACCATAGTTACTTTATTAATTCGTTCTTGAGTAATGGAAAGTGCCCAAATGATAGCATCTATTTTTCCTTGCTCTAATGCTATAAAAAGTGAGCTCATGGATCCAATATCTTTAATTTCAAGTTCAATATTCATATTTTCAGCAATTGCTTGTGCGATATCAATATCAAATCCTTCGTATGTACCTAGATCATTCATACTGACAAAAGGTGCATAGCCTCCAGCTGTTCCAATAATGAGTTTTTTCTTTAAAGATTCTTTAGACACGTTTTTTTAAAGGTAAATAGTGATACCGGTAATAATAATGAGAGCTAAAAATATTTTTTTGATAGTTTGCATGATACATAATTTCCTTTACTTTATAATTTTTTTACTGTTTTTAACTTTTTTAAGTGCCGCTTGATAGCCACGATTGGGTTCATTATGTAAGAATCGAGCAACGCGCACAATGGTTGCAAGACTTACATTTGTTTGTTCGCTAATTTCTCTATATGATAGTTCCTCTTTATTTAAAAGCTTGCAAACTTTCCAGCGATCTGCCATAGCCTTAAGTTCTTGAGGAGTACATAAATCTTTTAAGAAATCATATACCAATAATGCATCTTTCAATTTGGCAATTGTTGCAACAAGTGCCTGTATATCTTGTTGAGTGTTATCTTCTTGTATATTTATATGTCTATGTTTTTTCATAAAACCTCGCCTTTATCATCGCTATATTGTTTTAGCATGATATAACGATATAACAAAAAAAGCAAGAGCTTGCTGAAGATTTTCGTTAAATTGCTCTTGAGCAGTATCGAAAAACATTGGGTTGATTTAGAGGATTGATTTAAGCATGAGTAAGAGCGTGAAGATACGAAGAAAAATATTGAAAAATTAAAATAGATGATGATGCTATTTTTTAATAGAGATAAAAAGAACCAAAAATCGATTTAATCAAAAACTAAAGATCTATAGCATCAACTATCGTATGAGTACTTATTTACGGTGCAGAGTCTGTTGCATGAAGTAAGATAAGAAAGTAGGTATAAAAAATTATTGAATTATCTTTTAAGAATAGTCAAGAATGCTTCTTGTGGAACAGATACGGAGCCAACTTGTTTCATGCGCTTTTTACCCTCTTTCTGTTTTTCAAGAAGTTTTCGCTTACGAGTGATATCTCCACCATAACATTTAGCTGTAACGTTTTTACGAAGTGCTGCAACGCGTTCACGAGCAATGATCTTAGATCCGATAGCTGCTTGAATTACAACTTCAAAAAGTTGACGTGGAATAACTTTAGAAAGTTTTTCACATAGGTCGCGACCGATGCGTTCAGCTTTGCTTCGGTGTACAATAACAGCAAGTGCATCAACGGCATCACCGTTTAAAAGAATATCCATTTTAACTAAATCTGATATTTCATACCCGGCAGTTTCATAATCAAAGCTGGCATAACCAGAGCTGATTGACTTAAGCGTATCATAAAAATCTGTTGCAACTTCATTGAGTGGTAGTAAATATGAAAGTACAACGCGTTCTTCATCAAGATACGACAGATCTTTTTGAATGCCACGTTTTTCTTGGCAGAGTGAAAGAACATTACCAAGATACTGCTTAGGGACGATAATTGTTGCAGATAACATAGGCTCTAAAATCTGTTCAATTTGAGCTGGATCTGGAAAGTCGGCAGGATTTTCGATTGAAATTTTGCCTTTATTGTGTTTGAGATCTATATAGTACATTACACTTGGTGCCGTTGCAATGATATCAAGATCGTATTCTTGTTCTAGGCGTTGTTTAAAAACATCCATATGTAAAAGCCCTAAGAATCCACAGCGAAAACCAAGGCCGAGAGCTGCAGAAGTTTTTTTCTCAACATGAACACTTGCATCATTGAGTGTTAATTTTTCAATTGCATCGGCAAGAAGTTCAAATTCTGAGGTATCAACAGGAAAAATTCCGGCAAAAACCATTGATTTTGCTGGTTTAAATCCAGGGAATGGTATGATATCTGATTTCGGATGAGAAATTGTGTCTCCAACACGAGCTTCTTTGATTGTTTTCATGCCAGTGATAATGTAACCCACTTGTCCTGCATATAAAGCATCCATTGGAGTTTGTTCTGGGTACATGAGTCCCAATTCGAGGATTTCATGTTTACAGTTACTTTGATGCAAGTAGATATGATCACCTTTTTTAAGAACTCCGTTTTTAATAGCGATTAAACAAACAACTCCACGGTATTCATCATACCAAGAGTCAAAAAGCAGAGCTTTTAAGGGTAATGCTAAATCTGAAGTAGGGGCTGGAATTCGTTCAATAATTGCATCAAGGATATTGGTAATTCCAATACCACTTTTTGCGGAAGCCAGAATGCAATCTTGTGCGGCAAAATCAAATAATTTATTAAGTTCACTTTGTACGCGTTCAATGTTTGCAGTAGGAAGGTCTATTTTATTAATGACCGGTACAATAGTTAAATCTTGTTCAAATGCTAAATAAAAATTTGCCATAGTTTGTGCTTGAACACCCTGTGCAGCATCAACCAAAAGTAATGCTCCTTGGCATGCATACAGTGATCGAGAAACCTCATAGCTGAAATCAACGTGTCCGGGTGTGTCAATTAGGTTTAAAAGATGAATTTCACCTTTATAGCTGTAAAACATAGATGCTGTTTGTGCTTTAACGGTGATTCCTCGTTCCTTTTCAACCTGAAGTTTATCCAAAAACTGTTCATTAAGGCCAGTTCTGGTTGAAAGGGTACCTGTATATTCAAGTAATCGATCAGCAAGTGTAGATTTACCATGATCGATATGAGCAATGATAGAAAAGTTCCTGATTTTATCAGGCGTGAATTTTGATAAATTGATTTTTTCCATGTTATTTAGTTTAAGTGATTGTATTTGGTTTGTAAATTATAATTATTTAAAAAGAGCTTCTGTTTTTAATGGAGGATAAATAATTTTTTCGCACAAAGCACCTTCTTGTCGCCGTCGACTTGCTTAATAGTGATTATTTTTAATTATAAATTAAAGTAAATATTGATGATGGGTGATTGAAGTTGCTATTATAATTATAATGAGCTTTTGATTTTTGCTATGATTTGATTGAATAAAATGGGGGGGCTATGAAGTTTTCAATTATTTCTATAAGTTTTTTTATAATTTTATTAGTTACAATGCATACATTTTTTGTAACAGCACAGTGTCCAACTCCTGTTCCTATAGCATATGAGCATGTTCGTCCTGGGAAAGTAGTAGCAGCTTATTTTGGTGGTTGGGATAAATATCATGCAACTTATAATGTTGAAAATATTGAGAAAGTGGCAGATGTTTTAACTCATATTATCTATGCATTTGCTAAGCCAAATTCAAAAACAGGGTTATGTGAACTTGCTGATGAGTGGGCTGATTTAGGCGCTAATCTAGAGCATCGTAAAAAAATTGGTGGTAATTTTGGTAAACTTTTAAAATTGAAAAAGAAATATCCGCATCTTAAAATTTTACTTTCAGTTGGTGGTGGGACTTATAGTAAAGCTTTAAGTGAAATAGCCAAGCAGGGTAAAATTTCTCAATTTGCAAAATCAGTGGTACAGATTTTAGAGCGTTATGAGTATGTATATGATCATTCTAAGCTTAATAATGAGTATAATCATTGGTTTGAATATCCAGAGCTTTTTGATGGGGTTGATTTAGATTGGGAGTGGACAGGAGCTGTGCCTTCAGAAGATATAGATGGTTATACACAGCTTTTAAAGCAATTATCTGCATTATTAAAAAGAAAATTTAAAAAAATGATTTTAACTACAGCTATTCAGGTGAATTCTAAGGTTATTTCGGCGCTTGATCTATCACAGGTCTCTTCCTATGTTGATTGGTTTAATATTATGTCTTATAACTATGGTGGTCCGAATGTATCTGGAATTAGCATGAATGCACCTATTTGTAATCAATGGTCTGATTATAGTATCGATAGCTCTATAAATAGTTTAATGGCTATGGGAATCTCTCCTGCAAAGATGGTGTTGGGTATTCCTTTGTATGGACATGTTTATGATAAAACAGATTCGAAATTGGGTTCAGCTTTTATAAAAACAGAAAAAACTGGTGCTTTTCGTTATAATCAAATTAAGGATTTATATTTGGATAATCCTGGTTGTAATATTTTATGGCATCCTAAGTCACATGTGCCGTATGCTTACTGTCCAGAAGATCAAATCTTTGTGAGTTATGATGATGAGAATTCTATAAAGATTAAATATATGTATTCAAAACAAAAGAGATTAAAGGGTGTTTTCTTTTGGCGTCTTTCTGGTGATGATGATGATCATAGTTTGATTAGGTCTATTAAAGAATAATGTCACAATGATATTGTGATTAAATTTTAAAAAACAAGAATCATTTTAAAGAGATTGTTGAAAAAATTTCTGTTGGATCAGGGATTTTTTTATGCTTTTTGACACTATAAATAAATGAAAGTATTCTTAAAAAGAATTTGTTTAAAACAGTTTTTTCAGCAGCGAAATAATTTTTGGAGTTTTTTTAATGCAGGTTGATTTAGATTTTATATCATCGGTTATTCCTCAGGCGCAAATACTTGGAAATTCTTGGCTTTCGGATGCTGATTATGTTATTGATTCAAGATTGGTTCAGCCAGGAGAGATATTTGTAGCTTTGACGGGAGCAAAATTTGATGGGCATGATTTTTTAAAACAAGCTTTAGATAATGGAGCTGCGGGATTTATTTTAAATGAATCTCAACGAAAAATTATATATGAAAAATATGCAAAGCTTTTAGAATCTAAATCCATACTGTTTGTTCCGGATACTCGATTAGCTCTGATAGAGCTTGCTCGTGCATGGCGAAAGAGATTTGATATATCAGTTGTAGGTGTTACTGGTAGTGTTGGTAAGACAACTACCAAAGAGATTATTAGAAATATTTTAAAGATTGCACAGATTAATGCTTTGGTTTCATCTGGTAATCAAAATACGATGATTGGTGCATCTTTAAATATTTTAAAATTGAGATCACGTCATAAGGTTGCCGTTTTTGAAATGGGGATTAGCGAGTTGGGAAACATGAAGCAGCTGACAGAATTAATTCATCCCACTTTAGCGATTATTACTCAGATTGCTCATGCTCATATGCAGGGCCTTGGTGGGCTTGCAACAATTTCTAAAGAAAAAAGAGAAATATTTTCTTTATTTGGTAATCATGATATCGGCATTATCAATGGTGATCAAAAAGAGTTATCAGAAATATCATATCGTCATCCGGTAGTCTCTTTTGGAAAAAAACGAACCAATCAGATTCAGGCGCGCAGGGTTGTTATTGATAAAAACTTTATACATTTTACTTTGAAAATTTATAAAAATTCATACCCTGTTGTCTTGCCAACTTGCAATCAAACTCGCGTTATGAATGCTCTTGCAGCGATTGCGGTTGGTTATATGCTTGAAATTCCTGATACACTTCTTGTTAAGGCTATAGAGTTACCCATAGTGGTGAAAGGTAGATTTGAAATACTGCAAAGCCCGCTGGGTGCTGAATTCATCAATGATGCTTATAATGCAAATCCAGACAGCGTAAAAGCATCGATTATCTCTTTTGATGGATATAAGACTGAAAAAAATAAAATAGTTGTTTTGGGTGATATGTTAGAGTTGGGAGATGATGTTATTTTTTGGCATCGTCAAATTGGGCGCTATCTTAGCAAAATTCATGATTTATACAAAGTTGTTTTAATCGGGAATTATGTGCAGCATATGAAAAAAAGTTTGCCCTACGGCATTAAATATGAACTATTCGATACTGTTGAGCAAGCCTATGATTGCATTAAGGGTTTGGCTCATGATAAAAATAATATTTTATTGTTTAAAGCATCAAATTCTATGCGTTTTTCTTATTTATTTGAAAAGATTTTTGAATTAGAAAGTAACAATGATGAACGATACACAAGGTCATAAGACTGTTTTGCTTGAAGAAACAGTACAAGCACTTGATCCAAAGCCAGGAGAAATATATGTTGATGCTACGCTTGGTGGAGCGGGGCATACGCGTGCAATTTTACTTCGTGAGCCAAGGTGCAAGGTAATAGGATTAGATTGGGATAAGTCAGTTATTGATACAACTGGGGCAGCATTGGCAGCAGAATTTCCAGAAAGATTTTTTCCAGTATATGGAAATTTTGCAAAAATTACCGAGTTGGTTGCTCGAGCGGGATTTACTAAAGTTCATGGGATTATTGCTGATTTTGGTACGTCTCAGATACAAATTCGTAATACCCCGGGTTTTTCTGTGCATGTTGATAGTTATTTAGATATGAGATTTTCTCCCGGAATGTTTTATAGAACGGCATATGATGTCGTGAATAGATTTAAAGAGGATGATCTTGCAGATATATTTTTCAATTTAGGTGGTGAAAGTAGGGGAAGGAAGATAGCTCGAGCAATTATTCAGGCTCGTAGCAAAAAAAAGATTGAAACAACATTTCAGCTTGTAAAAATCATAGAAGATATTACCCCTGGATCTTATCACAAAATTCATCCAGCAACGAAAGCTTTTCAAGCATTACGAATTTATGTTAATCAGGAGCTTGAGAACATCGAGTCTTTCTTGCAAAATTCTATGAAGGTTTTACATGATGGCGGCAGGCTTGTTTGTATCAGTTTTCATTCTTTGGAAGATCGCATTGTAAAACATTTTTTCAGAGATAATGATATAAAGAAAACTGAATCAAAAATTGGTTTTCAGATGATTACCAAAAAAGCCTGTATGGCATCAGAGCAGGAGCTTGATCAGAATCGTAGTGCTCGTAGCGCAAGACTCAGAGCAGGAATTCTTAGAATTTAATTTGACAAAATCTGTTTTGGAAGCTAAATTTAATCATGTAGTAATTAAGCGGCTTTTTAAAAACAGGAGGTCGACACAAAAAAAGGAATTGTTTGAAATAGTACACGATGAAATTTAATACATATAATAAACATTAAGGACATTGTCGATGAAAATAACCGAGGTAAAAGTTTATCCTGTGCAAGAAAGCGGTAGATTAAAAGCTTATGCTACTATGGTATTTGATGACTGCTTTATTATTAGAGATTTGAAAATTATCGAAGGCGACAACGGATTATTCGTATCTATGCCATCAAGAAGAAGAAAAGATGGTTTTAGAGATATCGTTCATCCCCTCAATTCAGATACACGTAAAATGATTGAAGATTCAATTATTCAAGAATTTAAAACATCTGTTGAGCAAGGCGTTTAAGAAAGATTAACTGGAGCGTGGCCAAGTGGTAAGGCACCTGTTTTTGGTGCAGGCATGCGGAGGTTCGAATCCTCCCGCTCCAACCAAATAAAATCCCAATTACATGAAAATGGATTGGGATTTTTTATTACTTGTTTTTTGGAGACTTTTAATATGTCAGAATATAAAAAATCATTAAAATATATTTTATATTTAGCTTCTGGATCTCAGTCGAGAAAAAATCTTTTATCGGATGCTCAAATTCCTTTTGCTATTATTCCACAATTTGCTGACGAATCTGTTGTGTCGTTAAATGGCCCTTTGCAGGATATTGTTCAAGATATTGCAATGCTTAAAATGAAGCATGTACAAATTCCTGAAGGCAAAATTGAAGGGCAAATTATTTTTATTTTGACTGCAGACACATTAACATTGACAGGAGGGCCAGAATCCTTTGAAATTTTTGGAAAGCCAAAAGATCGTGATCATGCGAAATATATGATTAAATCTGGAAATAAGGGTTCTATTACGGGTACTGCGTTTTGCGTACAAAAACTAATTTGGAAAAATTCAGAATGGAATCGATTAGATCAAGAGATCGGATATGCAGAAGGGTGGAATTTAATTGATATTCCAGATTCTTTTATAGATTTTTACTTAGATCATGTTGATTATATGAATCTGAGTGGTGCTATTAAAATTCGTGGATTTTGTGAACAATTTACAAAAGAAGTTCGTGGATCTTATAGTGCAATCATGGGACTTCCTATGTATGAACTACGTGGATTACTCATGCGTATGGGATTTTACGAATAATCTATATTATAAACTCTTTTTATTCGCATCTTGGTATTGATTGATAGTTTGTCATTTTAAATGATCTCTAGCAGATAAATCCGCCCAATTTAAATCAAGCGGATCTATCTTATATGTGCCTATCTTGGTAGTTTGTTGATTTTTTTATTTTTCAATTCGTTGATGATCATTATACAAGTTTTTTGTAAAATCTTCTCAAAGTGAAACTTTTGCTAAATTTGGAATGATATCCCAACGGATATTTATTTAAGAAGTTCATAAATTTCATCGCCGTACAAGGTTTCTTTTTCAAGAAGCGCTTGTGCAAGTTTATGAAGTTTATCGATATTAGCATTGAGTAATTGTACGGTTCTTTGATATTGGGTATTAAGAATTAAATTTACCTCTTGGTTTAATGCTATTTTGTCAATCGAATCTTCTTTGATGGCAACCATAAGATTGTTTCCCATACCATATTCTTGGATCATTTTGGTAGCTATTTGGGTGGCAACTTGTAAGTCAGAATACGGTCCTGTTGAAATAAGATTAAATATGATCTCTTCTGCTGCCCGGCCACCAAAGGCCGTTGCAATACTATTTAAGGCATCTTCTTTAGATTGATATTTTATGAACTCTTCATTTAATTCAATTGTCTGAGTAATCCCTCCGGTGTTTCCACGAGGAATAATAGTAATTTTAGTTACTTTGTGAGTTGCTTGAGTTAGTATGCTGATGAGCGCATGTCCAGCTTCGTGATATGCAGTAATTTTTTTATAATGTGCATCAAGCCTTTTGTCTGAAAGAATACCAATTTGTTGAATATTTAAAGCTTCTTCTAAGTCACGTATTGTTACCATGGATTGATTATTATTAATTGCGATTCTTGCGCTACTTTGAACAATGTCTGCAAGCTCAGAAGCTGTAAGGCCTGCTGTAAATTGAACAATGACAGATAAGTCCATATTTTGTTCATGTTCTATTTTGCTTAAATAAAGTTGTAAAATAGCTTTACGATCTATTGAATTAGGTAGGTCCATATGTATTTTATGACTAATTCTTCCTGGACGGAGTACCGCAGTATCGATTTTCTCGGGAAGATTTGTTGCAGCTATGACGATAATAGGAAATTTTTGATCTTTAACAAAGCCATCAAGCTCAGTTAAAAGAGCTATGACCGTAAAGTCGTTTGCTTTTTCGCGATTTAAAGCAATAAGTTCGAATTCATCTAAAAATATAATGCATGGTTTCTCCTCAGCTTTAGCTTGGTCAAAGATTTTTTTGATACGGCTAGGCCCTGAAGCAAAATCAGCACCATTTCCGCAGATAATTGAGCAGTTGGCTTCTCCTGCAAGAGCTCGTACCAAAAGAGTTTTCCCTGTTCCTGGAGCCCCTGTTAAAAGAATTCCTTTAGGTGGTTGTGCACCAAAGGCTTCGTACTTTTTTGGATCTTTAAGGTGCGTAATAATATCTTGAAATAGTTGTTTTTCTTTATGATATCCAGCGATAGATGCAAAAGATTCTTTGATTTCTCCTGGTTGATATACTTTAAAATCCTTTTCTTTGTTTAATTCTATGATGTATTCAATAAGTTGTTTACCACCTATTTTTAGTGCAAAAAACATCATGGTAGAATAAATAAATGCATTTCTTACCGTTTTACCAAGATCGGTTGAACTAACATCAAGCAGTGTTTGTCCAGCTTTATGGACTAAAGAGCTTTCTGGTTCTTGTGGTTTTAGTAAATTTGTTGTTGCAATCAACAAGCATGAAAATAAGATCGTAAATTTTTTCATAAAACTGTTTCCTTGGTAGAAAAAAAATTAATAGAGAGCGCATGAAATTATTGTCTTGCGAAATCCCTAAGTTTTCCCAATGTAATCACCTTTTTAATATATCAGATGGCAATAAAACTACAATTGCAAGACTTAGTTTTATGTATCAAGCTTCTAATGTTTAATATTTATTATGAAATAGTTTTGTAGAGATAAAATAAAAAATTAATGCCTATTAAAGGGTGCATTTGAAAGCACCCTTTAATATAAGATCTTTATTATTAGTTTAATATCATTTTTTGGTCTTTACTTTGCTTGGGTTCCCATTGTTTTAAGAGTTCTTTTAAAAACATTTTTTTGGCATCATTATTATTCTTAGGGCGAATTTTTTCAGCAGTTGCCATAACTGTCGATTTAATAGTTTCAAAATCAAAATGTTTTGGATCGATGCGATCAAGAGTGTCCATAACATTCGGGTGGACAATCGTTTTTGTATGCGACTGATTGTTTAACATGGTTATGTGATTTTCTAAAAGATTTAAGAAATCTACGACACTATTTTGTAGATTTGTTGCATCCTCTATTTCATCAAACATATTCTGTTTTTTTATTTTTTCTTCAAAGCCCTTATAGTATGCTTGAGTAATAAGTTCTGAAAGAGCTGCTTCCTCATATTTCATAAGCCAATGGAGAATATGAAGTAATTCCGGTGAAATCACAAATTGTTCCTCTTCAAAAAAATGTTCATTTGACATAAAGCTTCCTTTCTTTTTAAAGTGGCCAATACTTTATTTTTTCTGCCGTGATATCTGTTATAAACCTTATGATGGATTATTCTTCATAGTCTATATCCCAATCCTTAAATGGTGATTTTTGTTCTTTTGACGTATTTTTTTCTTGTTGAACGGTAGAAGTTTCTTCTTTTTTGCTTTTAAGTTGTTTAGTATAATTTTCAATTAAATGTTTTCTGTTTTGTGTTTCATGAGTAAGTTCTCTTTGAGTTTCTGTAAATATTTTATTCATATCTTGTTGCATTTTTTTCATCTTTTTTTGAAGTTGCAAAATCATTTCTACGCCAGCTAGATTAATTCCTAATTGATGTGTTAGATAAATGATTTCTTCTAGTTTTTCAACATCTTCTTCTGAAAACATGCGAGTATTTCCATCGGATCTTTTAGGGTTTATAAAACCTTCTTTTTCATAAAGTCGAATGGTTTGTTGATGAACAGAAAACATTTTAGAAACAGCAGATATTGAAAAAAAAGCTTTTCCGCGTTTTATTTTTTTTTCAGCCATACATTAATACTTTCATGTTTTAATACAAAACCCTAGCATTATAAATATACCATATGTTACAAATTGATCCATAGAGCATAGTTTTATCAGGATGTTTTTTTTTTGCTAGTTTAAAGTTTAAAAAATGAGTTTGGAAAAAAAATTAAAGGATGAAAAATATTTTTTAAATTTTGATATGGTGAGTTAATAAAAAGGGTAGTTGTAGAGCTACCCTTTGAGTTTATTCTTTTATAATTGCTATCGGATTGGTATACAATACAATATTTGGGATTAAAATTGTCATGTTGTCATATTCGATTGTTGTATATCGTAAATTGATATCGATAACTCGTCCTTGCCAGTCTTTAGTTTTGATATAATCATTAATTTTAATATATTTGTAGCCTAAGATAAGGATACTTGCTATAAAGTTGGCAACGATATCTTTCATGCCATAACTTAAAACGATACCTGTGATACCAAAAAGAGCAAAGAACATGTTAAGATCTAGTCCTAAATTTTGAAGAGCAATAGCTCCAAAAAATATATTTATAATATATCGCATGATTTTAGTGATCATAATGCAGGAGTGATGATCTAGGTTGTTTTTTGTGCAGGCACTATGAATAGATGGAGTAATCGAATTAATAAAAATTCTAGCTAAAATCATTATTCCTAAAGCGAGAGTTAATTTTATTAAAAAGTTTAGTGTAAATATTTCTAATCCTATATTTTCCATAAGTTTAATCCCTTTTAAACATTAAATTTAATAAGAACAATATCACCATCTTGAACAATATAATCCTTGCCTTCTGTTCTTATTTTTCCTAACTCTTTAAGTTTATTAAGAGGTGTAGTCTCTACATCCTTAACATTAAAGATCTCTGAACAAATAAATCCTCGTTCTAAGTCTGAATGAATTTCTCCTGCAGCTTTTCTAATGGTAGTTTTTTGTAAAATTGGCCAAGCGTGAATCTCTTGTGGTCCGCATGTAAAGAATGTAATAAGTCCAAGATTTTGATAACTTTTTTCGATGATTGTATCAAGTGTTGGTTTTTTTATACCAAACATATCCATCATCTCTGTTCGTTCTTGACCGGAAAGTGCTGAAAGTTCTGCTTCTATTTTAACGCATACTGGAATAACGCGATTTGACCCAAAACTTTGAATTAATTTTTGTACATGCGGGTTGTTTGTTGGATTTTCAAGATCCATTTCTGAAACATTTGCAATGATCAAAAAGTTTTTAGCGCTTAACAATGGAACAGTTTCTATTTTTGCATCAATAACTAATTTACGAATAGTCGCAGCATCAAGTTTATCAATTGCAGTTGTGATATTGTTTAACAATTCCTGTTCATCGGTAAGATCTTTTTTTTCTTGGGGTGATGTGCCTTGGTTTTTGAGAAGAGAAAGAATCTTTTCTTGACGCTTTTGAATTGATTCTAAATCTTTAAGCATCAGCTCACTTACAATGATTTCAAAATCTGAAAGAGGATCAATAGCGCCTTGATCTCGAATAATATTTGGATCTTCAAAGCAACGAAGAACGTGTAAAATTAGATTTACTTCTCGTATGTTTCCTAAAAATTGATTACCAAGACCTTGTCCTGCGGCAGCTCCTTTGACAAGCCCAGCAATATCAACAAATGATACTTGAGCAGGAATCTGTTTTTTTGAATTATAAATTCTTTGCAAAATATCCATGCGTGTATCAGGTACGTGTGTAATTGCTACATGTGGATCGATGGTACAAAATGGATAGTTTTCTGCTGGAACTGATGAGTTGGTTAGTGCATTAAAAAGAGTTGATTTTCCAACATTAGGAAGACCAACAAGGCCGGCTTTAATATTCATAATTTTTTATAACTTTATATCAAAAAATATTAGTAATAACGTTGTTTAGTTTACTATAAAAAATTATAAAGCTCCAGTACTGCTTATATCATGAGTACTTGAATTTTTGGACTTCCTTTTGGCTGAGAAATGCTAAATCTAAGGTTAATTGGTAAAATCATGCTTGCGCACGTTGTGTTACCAGGAATGTTACTATCTAAAAAGTTAGTAGTCAGGATCGTGGTTGAATTTTGTTGAATAGTTATTGAAAATGGTAGGCTTGCTATTGGACTTGAGGCAGTTGATAAAAGAGTTTCTTTTCTCATTTTGGTACCATCACTTGTTCTTATGGTTGCTGCAACATTGAAGTTATTATTACCTTGTTGAGATGTGATTACAATATTTAAAATTAGTCCATTTTCTAGGTCTGTTGTTGTAAAAGGAACTTTTGTACCAGCAAATGTAATATTAGTGTTTTGTCCATCAAGTATAATACCTAAAGATCCTAATCCATTAGCGCCAGATGATGGATTAAATGATGTAGGTGATGATCCACTTGAAAAGCTTCCTGCATCGTATATTCCAGAAATAGGAGTTATTGAAATTTGAGCAGGGGTATTTGAATCTACAGAAAGCAAAAAGCTTTGTGATATAGGACTTATTCCATTTAAAATTTGCCACGCTGTTTGTCCGGTAGGAAAATTAGTTACGGGTAAAAATTTTCCAATAAAACTGTATGAGGTTCCCGCTTGAGGTTGTGGGAAAGTTGCTGGAGCAGGAGAAGTTCCTGTTGGGGTACCAATTGGATTAATTGCTATGTAGTGTGGAATAGAGGTACTGGTAAATTCTTCAAAGTCAGTATAAATACTAGTTCCATCAGGACTTTTGAGTGTATAAAAAATAGTATAATTTTTATCAATAAATGTAGGTGTAGATGTGGCAATGTTTGAAGGGGCAAAGATATTTACCGTAAGAATTGCATTGGAAGTAAATGAGGTAATATTGGCACTTATGGGTAATAAATTTTTTCCAGGGTTATTAAGTACTTGTTGTTCTTTATTCATAATGTAAACGCCAAAGCTAGGAATGAAACCAGCAGACGTTGAACAATGGCTTCCTGCAGGACAAGCTACTGGACAATTTCCTCCTTGACCATTTCCTTGGACTATACCGTATCTTGCCGTTAATCCTGTTCTTACGGCACCAGTATAATCACTTGAAGCCTGTTCGGCAGTTCTTCCTGCAAATCCTGTCGGCATGTTTTTTGAGAAAATGCATGTTAATATTAATATTTTTATAGCTATTTTAAAATTCTTCATAATAAAAATCCCTTTATTTTTTAATACGATATCAAGTTTTGACTTTTTAAAGAAAGAGTTTATTGGTAATTCTTTTTTTTACTTGCAAAGCCATTGTTTTTTATGTTTTGATTAATCAAAATTTTATCAGTAGAAGGTTTATAGCAATGAGACTTTTTGTATGCATAATATTCTGTAGTACAAATCTATTATTTAGGCATTTGAGTAGTGTAGGGTATCCTTTAAGATCTAAGTACGTATACAAAAAGCTTGAAATGTTAGGGCAGGAGGCACACAAAAAAATTTCTTTGTCGGATAAATTAACGAGGTATGAAAAAAATCTACTGAAAAGATTGTCTTTACTGACTTTGAAAAATTTATTTAATAAATCGACAGATAATTGCGTGTCGGACGATGTTATAACTGAAAACTTACAACATCCCAGGGGAGTTTTTGTAACGTTATATTCTAAAAATCATGAATTACGTGGTTGTATGGGACGAGTTGTTTCAGATAAACCATTATATAAAGCAATCTGTGAGGTGACGCGTTTGGCAGCTTTGCACGATAGCCGTTTTAATCCAGTTACCATTGAAGAAATTCCTGATTTAGGTATTTCGATTTCTGTGTTAAATGAACCTAAGCTTGTTGATTCGTATAAAAAAATAAGATTAGGTATTGATGGAATTATTTTAAAATATAAGAATAGATCAGCATTATTTTTACCACATGTTGCAACTGAGCAAGGGTGGAATTTGGCAACAACATTAGAAGAATTAAGTCGCAAGGCAGGCTTGATGGCTCATGATTGGAAAAGTAAAGAGGCAAAGTTTGAAGTTTTTCAATCCATAGATATTTAAAAAGGGAATAAATATGATGAAGCAAGTTTTCTGGGTGGTAGTTTTATTTCAAGTTATGCAGCAACGTACAGAATTTATTTTACAAACTATTGAAAATAGATCTGACTTGCATTTTAATCGTGCTTATTATAAGCAGTTGGATAAAGAAAAAACCTTACCAACATTGACCGATCTTTTACAAAAATCTAATAGTAAGCACCATGTTGTTATTGATAAAAAAGTAGGATCTGATGGATTAGCTTTGGCCATGTCGGATGATCAAGGTCATAAAGCAACTATTTTTTTACATGGTCAGCCGAAACATTCTATAGAGTTTAAACGTAAGAAAACTAAGAGGATTTCAACATTTCCTGATATTGTTGCAACGGGAACTGGTTCTTATACTGCTCAAATAATGATGGAAGATTTAGTTGATAAAAAGATGCTTGCTGAGCCTCATGCCTATAATTATCAAGAGCCGGCATCATTTAATTTAATAATTTCAGGAGCTCACGGGAGTTATCAGATTTCTTTACACGCTACAGCTGAGTAAGGATAGTTATTGTATACTATTGCCTGTAATTTATAAATATTGTTATATTTTTTTATAAAGTAGGGGACTTTATGAAAAAAATATTATCTATCATAGTGTTATTAGTTATCATGCATGGTACTTCAAATTATGGAAATTACTTGTGGGAATATATTGATAATGGCCAGCATTCATGCTGTTTACATCTTGGTACATATGATATTTGTAATCCAGGTGTGCCTTGTGTCAGGAATAATGCGATAGATCTTTTAGGTATTTATGATTATGTCGGACGTATATTGCATATGGAGAAAATTTCAACGTTTCCTTATGCAAAATTTTTAAATGAGGCGCAATCTTATATTAGAAAAATGGCAACATTGGGAAATCGACTATCATATCATGTACATGAATATCGTTCTAGTCTTAAATTCTTTCATGATTTGGCGGTAGAGCATAGTCAATCTAAGAATGATAAGCCTAAGGGTTTGGCGCTGGCTTCTGAGGCAGATAAACAGAAAAAACAGGATGAGGTTTTTGAGTACTTGGTAAAAATTGGTCTTGCTACGAAATTTAAGAAATAAATAAGGATTAATGGGATGAAGAAAATTTTAATAATGTTATTAATTATTTTTCGTTCATATACTTTTAGTATAGACCCAAATCTTATGTATGGTCTTGGGGCAATTAATGGTGTATCTATAGTGGATAATCCTGTTATCGGGTTATCTTTTTTAAAGTTAGGTATCATTCAGAGTTGGCTTGAAAGTTCTTTAAATAATGCTGTTGTTAAGCTAGCAAATAACTTATTTAAATTGAAAAATAATTCTATCGAATCTATTAAGGTTGTTTATTTAAGTCCTGAGCACATAGGACATTTATTACAGATAATTCGAAACAATGAGAATAATATAGGTCAATTGCAGCAATCTGTTCGGAATTATTTAGAACTATTGCAAGGATTTAAGGATGATTCAATGTTACCTAAGTTGATAGCAGACGGGTTGCAATATATTAATACTTCTACTGTGTATCCTCAGGGAGCTGTTCAGGCTATTATGCTTGGATATCTATGTGATATTTCTCAAACTCGTGAAGAAATACAGGCTTATTATCAAGGATTGTTAAATGACTTTTCTTTTAAATTACCGAGCAGCAGTATTGTGCCGATTGTGGATACGAAATCTGATCTTAAGTCGCCAAGCAGTAATGTTGTGCCAGTTGTGGATAAAAAATCTAAAAAGAATGAAATAGCAGTTGTTAATAATTATTTTTGTTGTATACCCGATACTAGAGAATTACAGAGTTTTATAAAATCTTTTGCTCAAAGTGGCAGGGCGTATGATGCTTTACAGAATTTAGTATTATTATTTTTTAATTATAAAAATGGAAATCTTGTTCCTAAGGTAGAAACTAATAGTTTAATAAACTATTTAAGTGTAACTCATTTAGGAACCATGATGAAAATTATAAAAGAAGAGTCAGATCCAGAAATATTAACTAAAAAACTAGGTGATTATTTAGTCGGTCTTAGGATTTTAAATAGAGCTACGGGAAAGTTTTTAGATGATCAAGATTTTAAGCCTTTATTAGAAAATTTGTCGCAATCTGTAATTTTAACTCAAGGTAAAGCTGGCAAATATTCGCATGATTTTTTTGAAAATATTTTACGTGGTTGTATCTGCACGCGGTTTGTTACCCAAAAAGATATTGAAAATTATAGTAAAGGTCTTTTTGTGCATGCTACACCAGATTTAATCTTTCAAGAAGAGCAGCAATTTGCTTGTTGTGTAAGAAAAAAATATCCACAAGAGGTGAGTAGTAATGAGCAAGAAAAAAAGAGTTCTTCGATCGCATCATCAGATTTTGATCATGAACATGATGAGATTGAAGATCAAATAAGTGATGCAATCGTAGAGCGTACTCTTGAGTTAGATTTGTCAAATAGCCAGTCAGAAAATTCGGTTGAGGCAATAATTTTTAAATTAGTTGAAATTAAAGAGCGTCAAGAGAATTTAGTTCAAAATGATCAAGGGTTGAGTTCTAATCTTAGCCAAGCAGTATCTTTTGCACCAGGAAGTTTTTATAGTATTAAAAAAAGACAAGAAAGACAACGGTCTTTACAGAATCAAATGATTCGTTTTGCAAATATTCGTGAAAAGTTAACTAATTTAGAAGGTGTTTCGTACCAAAGACTTGAGGTAAAAACTGATAGTGGAGTTTATCCTATAGCGTATGCAACAAAATTTTTTGAAACCATCATTAATGATGGTCCTGAAGATGATGAGGATAAATTTAAGGATGAAGCTGTAGAAAATCAAGTTTCTATGCAAGAACCTCATTCTGATAAAGATCAAGAATCTGCCCAAGGTATAAAATCTATTCCTCAAGCATTATCTAAAAAGTCAGGAGATGCAGGTGGTTCTAAAAAAGATTCTGCTAATAATTCATCAGCTGCTAAAGCACGCACTAAGAATTTGGTTGAAATTCCAATAAGTTTGCAATCGCCTACACTTATGCCTTATGCTTCGTTTGTAACGACAAAGGGAACAGAACTAGTGTCTGGAATTGATCGTAATCCTCTTGATTTTGATAGTAATGATATAAAATCAAAAGGAATAAATGCAGAAATCAATAGGGATAATGAAGTTGTGATTCCGTATTCACTAAATATTAGTTGTAGTGGAATGCAGCCGACCATGGGGAATTTAGCATTAGGATTACAAAAAGCGCTTAATTTAAGCATTATCCCAAGAGAAGAGATACATTTGCTTATTGATCCTGGCGTAGCGGCAGAATATTTTAATAAAATCTGCAGTGAATTTAATTGGAATTTTGATTCTTCGGGATTTGACTTACGTAAGCCATTTGTTTTAAAAATAGGTGAACAGAGGATAGTTATATCTTTAAATATGCAAAGAGATCTGTCTGTACCGCAATTAGAGCAAGAATATAAGGGAATACCATTACCAAGTGCTTCATTAACCGTGAGCAGAGAGAATACTGTTGTTCCTTTAGAATTTTCGCGACTACCAACATTTCCATCAGATTTATTGAAGAATTTTTTATATTATCGACCATCAGAGAGTATCGCAATGTCATTAATTGGATCAGGATTAGCAGATTCAAGGGATTTAGGATATTCCAAGAATATTCCTTGGGTTATGTCATCAGTAAATACACATGGTTCGTTGAGTAGAAAAAGTGCCTTGCAAGAGATCGTTATTCAATCATATAAACTTGTTGAATCACGACTTGAGCAAATTATGGGAGGTACTCAAGGTTTAAAAGGATATTACTTACAGAACTTTTTTGAAAGTACTAACGATACATTAAGAGCAGGGATCACTTCAAAAGATATTGAGCGATATTTTGAGTTTGCCCCTGAAGAAAATATTAATTTGGTTTTAAGTGAAATAAATCAACTAACAGAAAAGCAAAGGATATCGTTGCTAAATAATTTGTCAAAAGACTCATTAAATTTCTTGTTCAATCGAGCTTCATTAGAAAATCTTTTATCGTTATTTAACGATATGAATCAAAATCAAAAAAATGAAATTTTAAGGAAGATTCCAGGGAATGGGTTAAGGCGTTTTATAGGTAAATTGTCGGATGAGCAGCGTTATGATTTATTTAAAGATTTTAACAATGATCAAATGACACAACTCGGAATATCTGACGTTAGACTCGTTAAACCTGAAAGATTACCTATTGTATCGTTATATGATGATAGGTATTTGATGCAACATCCAAACCTAGAAGAAATTTCAAGAAGATCGCTACAATTTTATAATATGGGTGGATTTTCTAATACCCGCCCTATAGATCAGAATACCCTTAAGGAAAATGAATTACCAACTTCTAGGCATTTATTTCTTAGCCCTAATTATTCTTTATTATCACCGTTAATTCATAGAAGGTCTGTGGGAGTCAGAGATGTTCATAAATATGTTGTTGCACATAGTGCAGAAGCTGTGCGTGAAGTACTTAGAGCTGGAACGCATGGTATAAAATAATTTTAAAAGAGATGGTTATGAAAAAAATTGTACAGATTTTAATTTTATTTTGTTTTTTAGCTGGAGTGGTTATAGCTGAAGATTTTATATCAGATAATTATGATGAAAATTCTTTTTCAAATTCTGCGCCAAAAAAAATAGAACGATTGTCATTAAATAATCATCGGATTATATCAATAGAAAAATCGAATTTATCTGATAATGCCCAGAGGATCCAAGATCTAGATGTAGATAGTTATAAAGATGGTCATAGGTCTGCACTCAGACAACAACATTCATCTTTTTTAGGACATTTTATTTTTGGAAAGGGAGATACTTGGCGTGAACGTTGGAAGCAGTATCGCGCAGCAAACAAAGCAGAAGATTTGATTAAAGAGCGGCAGAAAGAAATACGAAAAAAGAACGTTGTTTTTATGAATGAAGAATTTATAAAAAACTTGAAATCATATGAAATTGAGGTTTTACAACCCTGGAAAATTAAAGAGCTTTGCGAGTCTGTTTTTAATCAAAGATTGAGTTTGGTAAAATATCCGAATGGGCTTAGCAGCAAGCAGGAGATATATCGAATTACGGCATTTAGTCCTCAACAGATTAAATATTTTACACCAAGGCAGATTCAAGCGTTAGATTTTAACCTGATGGATATAGGACAAAGACAGGCTCTTGTTAAAAATCAGATTCAAGCTCTTACTGCTCATCAGATACAGGGTGAATATAAATTTGATATAAAAAGTGGTAAAGATATTTTAATAAAGCGTGGTATTTCAACATTGTCTTTGTTTACGCCGGAACAGATTTCATGGTTTAGACCAGGGCAAGTTGCATTATGGACTCCTGGAGAAATTAAATCTCTTGATGTATTACAAATTAAAGCAATGACAACAGAACAGCTTAAAGAATTAAATATTTTTGAATTATCTGATGTGCAAAAATCTTATTTTACTCATTCGCAACGCGAAGAATTGCAAAAGTTAAATATTTTATTCTGGACTACTTGATATACAAAAATATTATTTTAATTTTTAATTTTTTACTTTGATTGTTGTGCGTAAGTCTTAAAAGCTTACATATATTTAGGTTGGCCAGATTTTTTATTATGGTTAACTTGTGACCATGTTATGAGGATTTGGTTTTGGACTCTATCATCGTTGTTGAGAAAATCATGGCTTTTTTTTAACTTGCGCTTTAGGGTTTTGCAAAAAGTCTATTAAGCAAATAGGGTACGCTTAAACGCACCCTATTTCTGTTATGGTTAACCCGTTTCTACATTATGAGACTTCTGTGTCTATTGGCCCATTTTGGTTATTGTTATCATTGCTGTTTTTGTCTTCACTTGTTTGAGCAGCTCCTTGTTTATAAAGTTCTTGAGCAACCTTTTGTGCTTTATTCATCAATGCTTCATATGCTGCTTTAAGTCCCTCGAGATCATGCTCTTTTGTTTGAAGGTCTGCTTTTGCGACTTCGATTGCAGCCTTGAGCTCATCGGCATCAGCTTGAGAAATTTTAGCCTTATGTTCATCGAGTGTTTTTTCTACCTGCATAATCATACCATCAAGCTTATTGCGAGCTTCGACCGTTTCTTTGATTTTTTTATCTTCAGTTTCGTGCTCTTTTGCATCTTGAACCATTTTTTGTATTTCTGATTCAGATAGACCGCTGCTGTTGGTAATTTTAATGCTTTGCTCTTTGCCGGTACCTTTATCTTTTGCTGTGACATTTAAAATACCATTTGCATCGATATCAAGTGTAACTTCGATTTGAGGTACACCGCGTGGAGCAGCTGGAATACCTTCGAGTTTGAAGCGACCAAGTGATTTGTTATCTTTTGCAAGTTCGCGTTCACCCTGGGTGATGTGAATTTCAACAGAATCTTGATTGTTTTCAGCGGTTGAAAATACTTGTGATTTTTTAGTTGGAATCGTTGTGTTACGTTCAATTAATTTTGTTGCAACGCCACCAAGAGTTTCGATACCAAGTGAAAGAGGAGTTACATCGAGAAGTAAGACATCACTTACTGAACCGGTCAAGATTCCACCTTGAATAGCAGCGCCGACTGCAACTACTTCATCAGGGTTAACAGATTTATTTGGAGCTTTACCAAAGAAATCTTTTACAATTTCTTGGACTTTTGGCATTCGAGTTGAACCACCGACTAAAATAACTTCATCGATCTGACTGCTTGATAGGTTTGCATCGGTCATAGCTTGTTTGCACGGTTTAATGAGTCGTTCAAAGATTGACGCGCAGATGCTTTCTAGTTTTGCACGTGAAAGTTTTACGGAGAGATGCTTAGGTCCAGATTCATCTGCCGTGATGTAGGGTAAATTGATTTCTGTTTCAAGTACTGAAGAAAGTTCTTTTTTAGCCTTTTCAGCCTCTTCCTTGAGACGCTGTAAAGCCATTTTGTTTTTGTAAAGATCGATTCCTGTATCTTTTTTGAATTCCTCGATGAGATATTTCATGATAATTTCATCAATATCATCACCACCGAGTTTATTATCGCCGCTTGTTGATTTAACTTCGATTAAACCATCTTGTATTTCAAGAATTGATATATCAAATGTTCCACCACCGAAGTCGAATACTGCGATTGTTCCATTTTTCTTTTTTTCACAACCGTATGCAAGAGCCGCTGCTGTTGGTTCATTAATGATACGCTTTACATTAAGACCCGCGATGCGTCCTGCATCTTTAGTTGCTTGACGTTGTGTATCGTTAAAGTAAGCTGGGACGGTGATGACTGCTTCCGTTACAGTTTGCCCTAAGTATTCTTCTGCTGTTTGCTTAAGATATGTTAGAATTGCAGCTGATACTTCCTGAGGTGACATTTTTTTACCATCGATTTCAAATGCTACATCACCATTATCAGCGCGAACTACTTTGTATGGATAGTTTGCTGTTTCATTTTTAATCTCTTCATATGTGTGACCGATGAAGCGTTTTGCTGAATAAATAGTGTTTTCTGGATTTGTAATAGCTTGACGTTTTGCTGTTACACCTACGAGACGTTTTCCGTCTTTGCTGATTGCAAAGATAGAAGGAGTTGTATTTTGTCCTTCTTTATTTGGAATAACTTTTGTTGTTTGACCTTCCATCACCGCTACTGCAGAGTTGGTTGTTCCAAGGTCAATTCCGATTATTTTTGACATACTGAATTATCCTTCTGTTTATACTGTTTTTACTCTTAATTTATTTGAAATATATTGTAACTACTTTTATGGATCATTGTCAATAAGTTTTAGTGTAACTCGCTAAGATTTCCTGAGACTTTATCATAACGCCGCAAGGCTCTCACCCCGCCTTATACTCCGCTAGAAGGGCTTTGGGGGAGCGGCCTGAGAGCCTTGCGGCTTGAAATTGTAAATTTAATAAAAGGGGGTATGGAAAGAAAAAAGAGTATGAAAAACAAAAGAGGGCGATCATGCCCTCTCGTTTTTAACCTGCTTGTTACGTAACTATCAATCTATTCATTGGGAATGTTGGTCAATGCATTATTGGTTAAACTATTGCTATTTTTCATTAAATTAATAGCTGACTCAATTTGTTCTTGAGTCTTTTTAAAATAATGAATTGTTTTGTGTATTTCACGATCTTTTTGAGCTGAGCCATTTGAACTTAAAGATTGTGCCTTTTTAATTCTTGATCGACGTACGCCAGAAACGGATTTGTCTTTAGAATCAAATCTTGATGCTGAGTTATGTAGTTCTTCAACACGGTCTATTTCCTTGAATAAATCACGCATACTGGCATGAATATCTTTGTCAGCAGTAACTAAATCTTTTACAGGCTCAATTGAATGATCATTATGCTTACAATTTAAAGACTTTGATATAGAAAAAATCGCTGCGATGAAAGCAATTTGATAAATGCAAATCTTCATAAAACTCTCCTTTTTAAAGAATAGGTAAAAAAAGCCTACGCCTTTTTTTGAATACTTAAAAAATATATAAGGCTATTAATTTATTTTTACCTAAATTTTGCATAAGGAATCAAGATATAATTTTTTTTAAGGAATGAAAAAAATGAAGAAAAGAAAAAAATAATGAACAAGAGATATAAAAAGGAATAATGAATATAAATATGATTTTTTTATGCGATCACTTTTAAAGGACTAATATATAATAATTGATGATATATATCATCAATGATACTAAACTACTTATCCCAATTGTTAACATTCGTATTCTCCATGAAATGACAATGCCCCAAATTCGATGCGCAATATACATAATGCTAATGATAAAACACAACCTAAAAAGAATAATAGGAATTAAAATAAATTCAGCAGGAATATGAATGACAAAATGCATGCATAAAAACAATAACCCGTACATAGCAAGATTGATACCATTGGCAATAGCAAGTATCCACGACTTACGCTGCGTTAAGTACCACTTTTCGTACGCAATAACTAAATATTCAATAAATCCTGCAAAAATAAATAGAATAATATTGAATATTACCGCCGAAGAAAAACAAAGATTAATACATAAACAAGAGATAACAATGGAACCTATGGTTATACCTAACGCATATAAAAATTGAGTATACCAAGTAATAACCCTTACAAACGTTTGCTGTGAAATAGAGATTTTTTCTTGATCTTTGTCTATGGTGGTTTGCTTTGCAATAGAAGAAAATAATGCAGCAGTCGGTAACCCAAATGAACGATTTAATACCATATATAACAAAACAATAATATCAGTGAATAGCTTAATCTGACCAACCTTTGCTAAACCTAAGTAGCAAGCTAATACTATAATGAAAAAATTAGGGGAAAATAAAGCCTTGGCTATCTGATTAATATAATTAATTATTTGATTGCCTATGATCTCTTTGAATGATGGAATTATGCTTTTTGAATCCTCAACGGGTATTCTTGTGTAAAATTTATAAATGGTCTGCGCAAGCAAACAGCACTCTGCAAATGAGATGATTGCCATAGGAATGAATATTGTCAGTAAGCTTATCTGACCAAATAAACAATAACAACTCCACACAGAAGATACATATATAATAAGTGTAGAAATATCAAAAATAGAAATGGTCTTTTGTAAAAACAACATTTGCGCTAGTACATCAAGAGACTTTTTAATACTTTCTGAAATAAAAATAAAAATGATTATAGCTAAAAGCAGGGGAGTTGTATGCTCTATGATATTGGCGACGGGACAAAGTAAAATATGTCTATTAATATACCATAAAAGAATGATTACCATGATCATGCATACTAATCGGGCAAAAAACAGGGGGATCAGTTTTTTAAAATTTTTTTGAGAAGCGGTATAAATATTATGATGCGTAATAATAAAATAATCGAATCCTATATTGGTTACACTAATTAAAAAATAAATAGAAGAAAATAGAGTACCAATAAGACCAAAGAGCTGACTTGGAATTATACTAAATAATAAAAGCTGATGAGTTTGTAATATTATTTTATATAAAAAAATATTAATCACATTATAGGACATTGCTTTAAAAAAATTATACAACACAATAAAACCCTTTCATGTCAGACTAATGTAACAAATAAAGTTTTTTGATGCGAGCTTTTGTGAGCTTTATCGAAAAAACTATTTACTAGAATATAAGTTTCTATAATTTTTTTTTGATCTCTTTGAAAAGCAATATTTATAGGGTATTCTAGTAAGCATGGATAACTTTATGAAGCGAGTGAAATAAGCCTTTTTTTAAAGGAGAGTATATGTTTCTTGTTAACGATAAAGTAGTATATCCTGGATATGGAGTAGCTTTAATAAATAAGTTGGTTCAAAGATTGGTGTCAGGTAAAATGACCAGTTTTTATGAGTTAAAATTTTTTAATAAAGATATGTCCGTACTTATTCCAGAGGATCGTATTGAAGCAGCTGGAATTCGTAAATTAAGCAGCGATAGAGATCTTGAAGAAATGTTTAAAATCTTATCTGAACCTTTTAAAAAAGGAAATTACGAAATAGGTTTCAATAATTGGAATAAAAGAAATAAAAAATATCAACTCAATTTGAGATCTGGTGATCTTTTAAAAATTTGTCATATCTATAAAGATCTTGAATGGATATCAAAGAGCAAGGATCTTTCTTTTGGTGAAAGAAATTTAAAAACAAAAATTGAACAATTATTAATTGAAGAAATTTCTATTGTTAAAAATATCGATAAAGAAAAAGCATTAAAAACATTACATAAAACATTCGTTGGTGCATCACAAGCAGAATCTAAAAAAATTACAAAAATTATTGATGATCATGAACCGATAACTCCAACGAAAAGGACGAAGTCAAGCAAAGGACTCGTAGAAATTATTATATAAAAAGAGATGAAATATAAAGGGCTCTAAATTTAGAGCCCTTTATATTTCATCTCTTTTTCTCTTCGAACGTTTTTACTTTTTTCTTAAATTTCAATACTCTGTAGAGTAAGCGCAACAAAGATTTAATAAATACTAATAAAACAATAGAAAACAAATATTTATATATGAAGAAATTTATTGTCGTTGTTACTGGACCTACCGCAACGGGAAAATCTGATTTTGCAGAAAAATTAGCTCAAAAGCTAGGTGGTGAAATTATTAATGCTGATATCGGTTCATGGTATGCCCCTTTAAATATTGGAACAGCTAAACCGAATTTGAATACTATGAGCATTGCGTATCATTTATTTAATATTTTAAATAAGCCAGAACAGTTTACCGTCGTAGCTTTTAGAAATCGAGTTGAGCAGTTGACTGAAGAAATTTGGTCGCGCGGTAAAATACCTGTGATAGTTGGAGGATCAGCGTTTTATATTAAAGCTCTTTGGTATAAATCCCAAGAATCTGGATCTTCATCTGAAATTGAACATGTTTTGATGAAATCGACACAAAGTACCCAAGATTTATGGCGGCAACTTTTTGAAATTGATCAATTTCGTGCAGAAAAAATTAATAACAATGATCGCTATCGCGTAGTACGTGCATTAGGAATATATACAGCTACAGGTCAAAAGCCTTCAAGCTTTAATCCTGTATATGATCCCATTGCGCCAATATTCGGATTTTTTTGTTATAGAGAGCGTCAGGAATTGTATGACCGCATTAACTATCGAACCGAACTTATGTTACAAAATGGTTGGATTGAGGAAGTGCAAAATATAATGGGCACTGAGTGGGAAAAATTTTTGATTGAAAAAAAGATAATTGGATATGACGATATTATTCATTATTTGCGATCAGGAAAAACTAGTTTGCTTTATGATAATCTCGTAACTACTATTCAGCAAAAGACAAGAAATTATGCTAAGCGACAGATCACTTTTTTATCTAAATTAAAAAGAGATATCATGAATGATACAGACAAGAGTTCTTATACCATGTATATACAAGAAATAGATTTGATGGCGCAGGAAATTAATCAAGTAGTGCAAGATCTTTATAGAATTATAATGGCATAGTTAATAATATTGCTTCTAAATTAGATTTTAAGAGAGCTGGATAGATTTTTGCTTGGGATATTTACTTGACTTTATATGACGTTGGTTTATATATAAATGGGATTAGATCAACTTTTTAAAATCTTTAATCGAAATTATACAATGTCAGATCAAAATGGAATTCACATTACTAAAAAACAGGCAAGCATTACAGCAGCGTTGCTGATTTTTTTAAGTATTCTTATTTTTATAGCTGGATATTTTTGGGGTAAGCAATCAATGCTTGAAGAATTTACTCAAAAAACCTCTCAGGAATCGTTTAATGACCAAGTTGATTATCTTTTGACCATGCAGTCTTTTACTGCAAAGCATGGCCCGCTTCCTGAAAACGAGCAAGAAAAAGAAAAGCAATTGGAAAATATTCCGGATGCTTTAGAAGAGAATGAAAAGGAAAAAGAGGAAGATGGTACAAAGCAGCCAGAATATTTAGCTCTCAATGGTAATAAAAAAAATGTTACAGAAGTAAAATCTCTTGCGATAGTTGATTCGGCAGAAAAAAATGAAAAACATTTTGCGACACTTGCTGGATTTGGTAAAAAAAATTCAGCAGAAGCAATGATTCAGCGTCTTAAAAAATATAAAATTGATCTTGAATTAAAAACTAAGATTAGTAAATCTGCTTCGGGGCGAGGTACCAGAACTTGGTATCAGGTTGTCACTAAGACGTATCCTGATAAGGATGAAGTTCAGCGGATTGTCGACCGCGTTGTAGCTTTAGAGCATATTAAGCGCACAGATGTGAAAATATTTTAATTTTAAAAATCAGAATATCGAAACAAAAAGGATACATTTATGATAACTATAATGCGAAAATTAATTAACAACAATGCCTACAAGGTTATTTTGTGGATATTCTTGTTTATGATGGCAGCAGGAAGTGGTTTAGTTTTTATGGGCGGTAAAACCGAAGAAAAAAACAGTGTCATTAAGGTTTATGACTTAACAATTTCTGATAAAAAGTTTGCATTAATGTTGCAGCGCACAAAACAACAATTAGAAATGTTTAAGATGCGCGGATTCAACTTATCTAATATGAATGTTCAAAAAGAAACTGTGCAGGCGGGAGTTAGCAAATTATTATCTGAACACGCAGTGGATGATTTGAATCTAAAAGTTTCAACTAATCGTGTATCTCAAGAAATTTCAAGACAATTACAACATTTACCAGCACATTTTTTTGATGAAAATGGAAATTTAAATACCGAGGCTTTTTTAAAGGCTATTGCGCCAATGACTATGCAAGATTTTATGTCTGAAATTGAAATCGATTCAAAAAACAAAGTGCTTGATACATTGATTAATGCAAGTTTATATATTCCTAGTTTCGAAAAAATATTATATGAACAGGCGGAATATGCGGATAAGGATTATTCTTATTTTAAGATCTCTTCTGAAAAGTATTTATCAAAAGTAAGTGAAAATAAGCCAAGTGATGCATTGCTTACAAAGTTTTATAAACGTCCTGAAATATCAGAACAATTTAAAACAACAGAAAAACGCTCCGGTAAACAGTGGGTATTTACACCAAGAAGCTATGGAATTACTATCACCGATTCCGAAGTGAAATCTTTTTATGATAAAAATAAAGCTGCTTTATATGTTGTAAGTCCAGCGCAAATGCAAATTCGTGAATTGGTTATTTTGATTGAGCCTGGCAAAGAAAATGAAGCTAAGGCTCGTATTCAAGAGTTAAAGCAGGAAGCTGATAAGAATCCTTCAAAATTTGAAGAGATGGTTAAAAAGTTTTCAGAAGATAAGGCAACAGCCTCTAAAGGTGGACTTTCTGAATTATTTACCAAAGATGATAAGAAAATGAATAAAACTGTAGTAGATACAGCTTTTGAGTTTTTGGGCACCGACGATCAAGTCTCTTCCCCTATCAAAACTGATCGTGGCTATGAGCTCCTGCAAAGAGTTAAAAAGGTTTCCGCAAAATATAAAGAGTTAACTACTGTTTCTAATGACATTAAGGATCAATTAACTATTGATAAATTTAAAAAACGGTTTGCTCAAGATGCTTCTCGGGTCATACATAGTGTTAAATATAAGCCTGAGGCTTTGAGCAACTTTGTTGAAAAGTATCATGGAAAATTAGTGGATATTCCATTATCTGAGCGCAAACCAGGCATTATACATACAACTTTATTTAGAATGGAGCAGGATCGTTATACTCAGATATTTGATAAAAATGATGGAATTATTCTATATTGCCAAGAGATTGAAAAATCAACGCTTCCTGCGCTTGAAAATGTAAAATCTCGTTTATTGCCATTATACTTTAAAGATTTGGCATATGAAATGATGCAAAGTCAACTTAATCAGGCTTTAAAAGAGGCGTCTAAGGAATCTTTTGAGAAGGTTGCTGAGAAATATGGCGTTTCTGTTCAAAGGGCATTCTTTAAGTATAATCAAGGAAAATTGGAACAAAGTTCTATCTTAAAAGAAGAAAATATTATGGCGCAAGTTAAAAACTTACAATATCAAGGAGCAGTGGCTGCTATTACAACTACAACCGATGGTATTTTGATGCGCTTGGATTCTATAAATATGACTCAAATTACCAAAGAAGAGCAAGAGCAAGCCCAAAAAGTCATGAATTATATAAAATCTTATCAGTATAAAGAAGGCTTTGTTGCTTCTTTATATAGAATTGCTAAACTTAGAAATAAGATAGAAATCAAAAAAGAAATCTTACAATTTACAAAAGAAGTATAAAATGAAAGAAAAAGCGACTGCAAAACATCCAGAGTCTGACATTGCTCAGTCAAAGCGTAAGGCGCTTGAAGTAACTTTCTCCCAAATTGAAAAACAATATGGTAAAGGTTCGGTTATGCTTTTAGGTGAACAACCTAAAAATAAGATAACTGCCATTTCTTCAGGCTCGCTTTTGATTGATCAGGTGATTGGTGTCGGTGGTTATCCTACTGGCAGAATCATTGAAGTGTTTGGACCGGAATCTTCTGGTAAAACAACATTGGCCCTTCATGCTATTACGCAGGCGCAGCGTCAGGGAGGCATTTGTGCATTTATAGATGCTGAACACGCTCTTGATCCAGCATATGCGGCAAAGCTTGGTGTCAATATTGACGATTTAATTATTTCGCAACCTGATTGTGGAGAGCAAGCTCTTGAAATAGCTGAAATGCTTATTCGTTCAGGAGCAGTTGATGTAATCGTTATAGACTCAGTTGCGGCATTAGTTCCCCGTGCAGAGCTCGAAGGTGATATGGGGGATGCCCATGTAGGTCTTCAAGCTCGTCTAATGTCTCAAGCTCTTAGAAAGTTAACAGCTATTGTTCATAAGTCTAAAACAATTTTGATTTTTATTAATCAAGTTCGTAATACTATCAATAGTGGCGTAATGTTTGGACCGAAAGAGACGACAACAGGTGGTAAAGCGTTGAAGTTTTATGCATCGCTTCGTCTTGACGTTCGTAAAATTGCTTCCTTGAAGAAGGATGAGCTTCATTTTGGGAATCGAGTTATGGTTAAAGCTGTAAAAAACAAGGTTGCTCCACCATTTAGATCAACAGAGCTTGATCTGCTTTTTGATGTTGGAATCAGCCCTGAGCTTGATCTGCTTGATGCAGCAATTCAATACAATGTTGTAACAAAAAATGGTGCATGGCTTTCTTTTGAGGGCAAAAACTTTGCCCAAGGAAGAGATCAAGCCTACCAGCTTCTTAAAGAAAATAAAGGATTTGCAGGAACTCTTTCTGCAAAGGTAAAAGAAGTTATGTTTAATGTTTAATATATAAGGTTTTATATACTTTGAAAAACAAAACAGAAACTCAATTAATTAATGAGCAAATTAAAGCTTACAAGCTTAAAGTAATTTCTGAAGATGGTGAAAATTTAGGGATTATGGCTCGTGATGCGGCTTTGAGTTTGGCGCGTCAAAAAGAGCTTGATCTTGTAATGCTGTCTGATAAAGATGAAGTTCCTCTTGTTAAAATTATGGATTTTGGCAAAAGTTTGTACATTAAAAAGAAAAAAATGGCTGAGGGTAAAAAGAAGCAAAAGGTAATTAAAGTCAAAGAGATAAAAATGAGACCAAAAATTGGTGAGCATGATTATCAGACGAAAATAAATCAAGCAGTTGGTTTTCTTCAGGAAGGACATAAGCTAAAGGTGACTTTAGTATTTAGTGGTCGAGAAGTTGAATCAATGCGAGATGTTGGAAATGACTTTTTTAATCAGGTCGACAAAACTTTAGCGGATCGTGGTTTGAGTGATTTAGTTCATGAAAAGGATGCGTCAGCTGGAAGATTTTGGTCAAAAATTTATTATTTGAAAGCAAAAAAATAAAACAAGGTTTTTTACTATGCCAAAAATGAAAACCCACTCAGGGGCAAAAAAAAGATTTAAAAAATTAAAAAATAAGTTCAAGTATAGCTGCGCTTCAAAGCGTCACTTGTTAACAAAGAAAACAACTAAGCGTAAACGTAATATGCGCAGAGGTGGTATTGTTCATGCAACTGACGCAGGACGCGTTAGCCGTATGTTGCCAAATTCATAACATAGGTAGGGATTATTATGTCACGAGTTAAAGCAGGAAAAGTTACCCGTAGTCGTCACAAAAGACTGTTTAAGCAAACTAAAGGGTATTGGGGACAACGTAAAAACATTTTCAGACGCGCTAAAGAAACTTGGTTAAGAGCTCTTTCTTATGCATTTAAGGGCCGTAAGATGCATAAACGTAGCATGCGAGCACTTTTTATTACTCGTATTAATGCTGCTGTTAAATCTCGCGGTTTATCTTATAGTAAGTTTATGCATGCACTGAAAAAAGCAGATGTGCGTTTAAACAGAAAAATGCTTAGTCAGATTGCGATTTTTGAACCGACAGTTTTCACAAGAGTTGTTGAAACTGTACGTAGCTAAAGCAATTTATGTTATTTTTGGCTCGATGCTTGACGAAAGCAGAGAGCCAATATTACATTTGTTCCAGTAATTAAGCTTACTTTAAAAAAAAGGAGTTTTTATGGAAGCTGCTTCAGTTAAAAATAAACAGGCACAAGCTGCAAAGTCTGACCCAAATTTGATTATCCTGGAACAAAAAATCTTTGGTATGATTGAAATGATCAAAGGTCTTAAGTCAGAAAATGTATCTTTAAAAGAAAAAAATAAAGAACTGCAGGGACAGATTAGAGTGCTTGAAAGTTCGTTGGTCGCTGAAACCAAAGATCTTGAAGAGCTCAGCCAAGAAAAAATAATGGCAAAAATGGTCGTCGATAATTTGTTGCATAGCATTGATTCTTTAATTGAAGTAAAAGAGAAGTAATGAGTGTTGAAATAAAAAAGTATAAAGCGCGCATATTTGGTGAGCTGTACGCCATCAAAAGTGATGAAGATGAAAAGAATATCGCTGAAGTCGTTGGTACTGTTGATAATTACATGCGAGAAATTTCATTGAAATCTTCTGGTGCGCTTGATGCAAAACAGATTGCAGTACTTACAGCGCTTAAGCTTGCTCAGGAATTATTAGAACTTCAAGGGCAGATATATAAAGATAAGCAACATCTTGAAAAGATTTTAGCGCTTTTTGAAAATAAAGAAGAGCCTTCTTTATTTTAATTATATATAGAAGTTTTAAATAAGCCTTGGGATGTTTATAGCATTTCAGGGCTTATTTAAGGTTTTTAAGATTATTAAATTTTAAGGATGATAAAGCGAATAGCTTTATCATTTTATGGGGTTTATGGTAATGCGACATCATAAATCAATGTTTAGTGAATACTTGTTAAGGAATTTGAAATGGTAGAATCGATTATTTTATTGGCTGGAATAGGCCTGATTGTAGTGGGAGCAGTAGTTCTTTTTTATGCTCAAAAGAAAAATTTTCAGTCACAGCTCATACTAAATCAATCTGAAGAACGCGCTGAAACAGCTCGTCAAATGATTGAAAATGAAAAAAAAGAAGCATATTTAAGAATGAAGGATGAGTTATATAAACGTCGTAAAGAATTTGAAATTGAGTTAAAGCGTGAACGATTAGATTTAGATCAAAAAAGAGAACAGTTGAATGAAAAATATGAGGCTCTTGGTAAAAAAGAGCAGCGTATTGATGATATTCGTCATGAACTTCAGCAAAAAGAGCGAGAGATGCTTAAGATGAATGATATCTTAAGAGCAAATGAAGTTAAATTAAAGAATCTTTATGAAGATTTAATCATGAAGCTTGAACAGTTAAGCGGCATGAACAGAGAAAAAGCTAAGGAAACTTTGCTTAAAACATTAGAGGGTGAAGTTGTTCATGGTGCTGAAAAATGGGTTCAAAAGATAGAAGAAGAAGCTCGTGATACAGCAAAATTAAAGGCTGCAGAAATTACTGTTTCAGCGATGCAGCGTTATACCGCTGATGATGTTCCAGCAGCAACATCTGGTAGCGTACAATTACCAAATGAAGACATGAAGGGACGTATCATTGGTAAAGAGGGACGAAATATCAAGTCGCTTGAAATGGCAACTGGTATGGAGTTTGTAATCGATGATAGTTCAGAGATGATCACGATCTCAGGATTTAATCCCATTCGTCGCGAAATTGCAAAACGCAGCCTTGAAAAATTAATTCAAGATGGACGTATTAATCCAACAAGAATTGAAGAGACTGTTGCAAAGTGTGAATCTGAAATAGATGATCTTATTCAAGAGTATGGCAAAAAGGCTGTTTTAGAGTTTAATCTACAGGGCATTCATCCTGAAATAGTAACCTTATTGGGAAAATTATTTTTTAGAACATCTTATTCTCAAAATGTGTTACAGCACTGTAAAGAAGTTGGACTTTTCGCCCGCATGATAGCTGAAGAGCTTGGCCTTGATGGTAACATTGCGCTTAGAGCAGGTCTTTTGCATGATATTGGAAAAGCTGTAACGGCAGAAGTTGAAGGACCTCATGCACAAATCGGTGCTGAAATTGCAAAACGTTGTGGAGAATCAGATGTTGTTGTAAATGCTATCGCAGCTCACCATGAAGAGGTTCCATTCGCATCGATCTATGCACCTATCGTAGTTATTGCAGATACAATATCTGCATCGCGTCCAGGAGCCCGACGTGAAACTTTTGCTGCTTATATTAAGAAGCTTGAAAAGTTAGAGGAAATAGCATATTCATTTGATGGTGTAAAAAAAGCATACGCTCTTCAAGCTGGACGTGAAATTCGAATTATTATACAGGAAGATACTCTTTCTGATGATGATGCAAAAAATCTAGCAAGAGATGTAGCAAAAACTATTGAAAAAGAGATGAATTTCCCTGGCCAAATTAAAGTAAATGTAATTAGAGAAAAACGAGTTATTGAATACGCAAGGTAATTTATGAAGAGGACCATACGAGTTTTAATTATTGGTGATGTTGTTGGTAATATTGGTTGCATGATGGTTCAAAAGCATTTAAGAAATTTGCAAGAACAGTTTCAGATTGATGCAACGATAGTAAACGGCGAAAATAGTAATCAAAATGGTCGTGGTATATCTTCAAAGATTATGAATTCTTTTAAGCATAATGGTGTAAATGTTGTTACAACAGGCAATCATGTTTGGGATAATCAGGATATTTATGAATATATGCGTCATAATAATGATATTATTCGTCCTGCAAATTTTCCCTCAACATGTCCTGGTACTGGAGTAACAACATTTAATTGTAATGGAATTGAAGTAGCTGTTGTTAATGTTCAGGGACGAGTATTCATGAAAGAAAGTTTGGATTGTCCATTTTTATCTCTTGATACTATTCTTAATTATTTAAAACATCGAACCAAGGTTATCATCGTTGATATACATGCAGAGGCAACAGCTGAAAAGGTTTGCTTGGGGTATTATGTTGATGGTCGCGTTAGTTGTGTTGTTGGAACACATACTCACGTACAAACAGCAGATGAGAGAATATTACCACTTGGTACCGCATATATTACTGATCTTGGAATGACGGGTTCTTTAAATTCTTCAATTGGTATGAAAAAGGATAACATGATTGAAAGATTTAAAACCCAAATGCCTAATAAATTTATTGTCGAAACAGAACCCCCCGTTTTAATGACGGGGGTCTGGGTTGAAATTGATTCGCAAACTGGTAAAGCTATTCAAATTAATAGAGTTAAAGTAATTGATCAAGACTTAAGGGCGGCGTAAAAGGAAAGTCATGCTACAAATTATTTTATTGTATGCATTATATGGTGTTGTCTTTATATTTTCAAAAGAAGCTCTTTTATTTTCTAAGCCAATTTTTGCAACTGGTTTTCGCATGGTATTTGCAGGAATTTGTTCATATTTTTTATATAAGTTTTGGGCAAAACCAGTTAAGTGGTCATCGGTAACCTGGTACCATATCTGGTATATTTTTTTATTGGCCTTTTTTAATGTTTATCTTACCAATGCTAATGAAACTTGGAGTTTGCAATATTTATCTGCGGGCAAGGTCGCCTTTATTTATAATTTGAGTCCATTTTTTTCTTTGTTTTTTTCCCATTTTATGTTTAAAGAAAAATTCACTTGGAAAAAAATTGTAGGCATGATTATAGCCTGTATAGCTATTACGCCACTATTGGTTGATGATACGTCATTAGATGTTGTCGACTCAACTTATAGGATTGGATTTTTATCTATTGCTGAAATTGTTATGATCATTGCATCTGCTGCTACAGCGTATGGATGGATTATAATGAAATATTTAATGGAACTTCGCTCTGATTTTAGTTCCTATTTTTTAAATGCGACAAGCTTGGTTGTTGGTGGGATTTTATGTTTTATGCAGTCATGGTTTTTTGAAGTTCAACCGTATGTTTTGTCTGGATATGAAAATAAATTTTTATTTTATATATCTATTATGATGCTCATTCAAAATTTAATAGCCTATAACTATAACTCCTATTTACTTACAATCCATAGCGCAACCTTAGTTATACTATTTTCTTTTGTTATGCCCATTATTACCGCAATATTAGAGTTCTTTATGTTTGGAGAACAGTTGACCATGGAGTTTTTTACATGCTCATTAGGAGTCGCCATAGGACTTGTTATTTTCTATTTTGAAGAGCTTAAAGAAGACAGACCGTCAAAGAGAATATCATGATACAAATATTATTTTTATATTTGATTGTTGCATCTACTTTTACTTTTGGCAAAATGCTTCTTGTTTATTTGCCACCAATATTTTTAATTGGTCTTCGCATGGTAGTTGCTGGATCTATTATTTTATTAGTGAATTATATTTCAGGAAAAAAAATATCGATTCAAAAAGAAGATATTGTCTTTTTTTTCATACTATCATGGATTCATATCTTTATTCCATATGTTGCTGAATTTGTCGGGCTTGCAAGTATGTCACCATCATGTGCAGCTCTTATTTATAATCTTATGCCATGCTTTACCGCATTGTTTGCATACATAATTTTTAAAGAACGCATGACTGTCAAAAAATGGTTAGGATTTTTGATAGGTCTTATAGGTGTTATGTATATGATTCCTCGTGAAAATTTTATTTGTTATCAGCATTTTAATATTGGCTATCTTCTTATGTTATTATCCGTTATATCCTGTTCTTTGGGTTGGACATTGGTTAAAAAATTAATTCAAAAGGGATATGGAACCTTACAGGTAAATGGATATGCAATGCTTTTGGGTGGATTAGAATCATTAATTGTGGCACATTTTTTTGAGACACCTCCGATATCTAGATGGTATGAGAATATGCATTTTTGGGTACTGTTTGCAGCAATTATTATTATTGCTAATTTTATCTTCTATAATTTTTACGGTTTTTTATTACACAAATATAGTGCCACTTTACTTTCATTTATTGGTTTTCTAACACCCTTATTTACCGCTTTGTATGATTTTATTTTCTTAGGAATTTCAATAGGAATAGAATTTTATATAGCAACTGTTATTGTTGCTTATGGAATTTATATTTTTTATCAAGAAGAATTACGACAAGGATATATCGAATAAAATGATATTTTAAATATTGATCTACTTGAAATTGAGTTTTGCGTAAAAATAAGTAATATAATAAAATATAATTTTTTTTAGAATTTAATTCTGGAGTAATTTATGTGTCGTCTTCCGTTTATTTATAAAACAATGGTATCATTTTTAATGTCGTTGATGATATACCCTTCTGGTAGTCAAGTTAGTCAAGGAATAATTTTCCGCGAGAATTATTGTGCAAGTAGGCCATTGGTAGCTGATATATATAATGAATCAGATGAAAAACTAGCAACAGATCTTAAAGGGGAAGAAGAAATAACATCAGCGGTTTTGAAAACAATAGAGTGTTTTTTAGAAGACGGTTTTAATTGGATGGCTGAAATTTCAAGCAAACATGCTTTTTTAAAGGAAGCAAATATCCTTAATAAAGATCCTCAAGCAAGATTATCCTCCCTGGAAAGATTAGATTTTGCCAAAGATCGATTAATGGGTTTAGAACGTATCTTGACACCGTTAATTAAAAATGTAGCAGAGCAACAAGAGTTAAAGCGTAAAATTGACAAGAATTTAGCATCTCTTAGATATTTACGTTGTCGAATTGAAAGTCATCAAAATGCTACCCGTCACAAGCGGTAAGTCGCTCTTAAGGAATTTTGTAAGAGCGTTTAATTTTGTTCTAATATTTAGTATATTTTTGATAATTACCCTTAACTTTTTCAATCGGATATTTTAGTTTAATTTTTTCTATTTTTTTAATAAAAGCACTAGTTGCATCAATATTAGAAACTTCGCAAAATCTTAAAAGTGAAAATAAGATATCACCAACTTCATCTTCTATTTCAGTTCTATTTTTATTAATTTCTTCAAATGAATTAGCTGAGGTAATCCATAAAAATTTCTCTAACAGTTCATTAGCTTCAACTGATAAATTCATGCTTAAATCTTTAGGGGTATGAAACTGTTGCCAATCCCTCTCAGATACTAATTTTCTTGCTATTTCTTTAAGTTCTTGAATGTTTGTTTTTGTGTCACTCATAATTAAAATCAA
Source organism: Candidatus Babelota bacterium (assembly GCA_016183005.1). Taxonomy (GTDB): domain Bacteria; phylum Babelota; class Babeliae; order Babelales; family Chromulinivoraceae; genus JACPFN01. The sequence continues at coordinate 51,726 of JACPFN010000011.1, forward strand.
CTTCGTTTTCTTCGTCTTGAATCTAATTGAGCTGCAGCTGTTGCGGTAAGATGAGAACTATTTAATATTTCTTGTTGCAATGCGGTAGCTTTTGTTCCTAATTCAATATTTGTTTTTGTTTGCACATCTCTTCTAAAATTATTAATAGTGCGGGATATTGTTGTAGTTTTATTAAAGCTTGTCGAGTGTATCTGCTCTTGAATAAATGACGCATATATAATTTTATAATATTGATATATCTCTTTTTGACGATTTCTTAAGAAGTTTAACGTGTCTTGTTGTGTATCTGTTAATATAACATCTTCTAAATCTTCATCTAATTGATCGACCATAGTCCAAAATCTACCATTTAAATTTGTATCTAAATTTTTTATTGGAAGCATTTCTTCGTTAATTTTCATAAGGGGTAATTTGGGAATATGAGAGGAAAATGTTGAGAGTGTAATAATTAATAAAGAAAAAGTATATAATTTTTTATACATATAAAATCCTGCTTTATGCTATTATTGCCTGTTTGACTCTTTATGATATGCTATACCATATAGTATTTAGGCTTTAAGATCAAGAAATAAAGGATTTTCATGAACAAGTTGCCAGATATTGCAATAAATTTTCCTGAATGGTATCAAGAGGTTATTTTTCAAGCAAAACTTGCTGATCATGCGCCTGTACGTGGGTGTATTGTAATACGACCTTATGGAACTGCGATTTGGGAAAATATTAAAAAGATTCTTGATGATCGTATTAAAGCAACTGGGCATGAAAATGCTATTTTCCCTCTTTTTATTCCACAATCATTTTTATCAAAAGAGGCTGAGCATGTTGAGGGCTTTGCTCCTGAGCTTGCCGTTGTAACGCATGCTGGTGGCAAAGAGCTTGAAGAACCTTTAGTTGTTCGTCCAACCTCTGAAACAATGATTCATCATATGTTTGCACAATGGATTCGCTCGTGGCGGGATTTACCATTAAAAATTAATCAATGGGCAAATGTTGTTCGTTGGGAGAAAAGACCGCGTGCATTTTTAAGAACGACAGAGTTTTTTTGGCAAGAAGGCCATACTGCTCATGCAACGAAAGAAGAAGCACTTGAAGAAACTTTGTTAATGCTTGAAGAGTATGTAAATCTTGCTCATAATTATTTAGCTATTCCGGTTATTAAGGGTCGAAAAACTAAACATGAACAGTTTCCTGGTGCAGAAGCAACTTATACATTTGAAGCATTTTTAATAGATGGTAAAGCTTTGCAGATGGGTACCTCTCATTTATTATCACAAAGCTTTGCTCATGCCTTTGATATGAAGTTTCAAGATAAAGATGGTTCAGTTGCTTATCCTTATTTAACAAGCTGGGGCGCTACCACAAGGCTTGTGGGAGCAGTTATTGCAAGTCATGGTGATGATCGTGGTCTTATTTTACCTCCCAAAATTGCTCCTATTCAGGTGGTTATTATTCCAATTATTAAAAAAGATACGAAAGATCAAGTTCTTGAGTATGTTACTAAAATGGAACAAGATTTTAAAAAGTATGGAATATCTGTTAAAGTTGATGCGGATGATACACAATCACCAGGTGCAAAATTTTATGAATGGGAACTTAAAGGTGTTCCTTTGCGCTTTGAAGTTGGAGCGCGTGATATAGCTTCTGGTACAGTGATTGCAGTATCAAGACTTAATAAAGAAAAGATGACCGTCTTTGTTGAAAATATTGTCAATTGGACACATAGTAAACTTGAATCTATTCAGCAAGAGCTATTTATTCGTGCACAAAAGCGTTATGCAGCGATGTGGCACAAAGCGGATAAATTTGAAGATTTTAAAGATGCATTAGAAGAGAACAATGGAATCTATCAAGTTGGTTGGTGTCAAGATCATGCTTGTGAAGTGCGCCTTAAAGAAATTGCAGGCTCAATTCGATGTATGCTTGAAAGCAAAGAACTTAAAAACTGTTTTAATTGTGATAAAGCATCATTGGCAGATGTAATAGTAGGTAGAGCATATTAAGTATATCAAAGAAGTAAATGTTTCAATTATTACAAGACCAATGATAATGATAATCAAGTAAGATTAAAATAATTTTTAGCATAATATTATTATTTTTTTTAAAAGTGGAGTAGTCGATGAAGGCATTGTTGCAAAAATTTTTTGATTATCTTCGTTATGAAAAGCAGGTTGCAGATAATACGTATCAAGCTTATCAGCGAGATATTATGCAATTTGAAAAATATTTAATGACCTACACTGCGGTACAAGATTTTGCTCAATTAACGGTGCAACATACGAAAGATTTTTTAAGATTTTTAAAACTTCAGTCGGGCGTTACTTCTAAAAGTTCATCACGAAAACTTTCTGCGCTTAAAACCTTGTCATTATATTTACATCGGTATCATGATATTCCTTTATTTACCCAAGGCGTTGCCTTTCCAAAACTGTCTAAACAGCTTCCTAAAAATATTACGCAAGAGCAGATTAAAAAACTTTTAGAAAAAGCAGCGGAAGATGTTACGCCACTAGGTCATCGCAATAAAATTATGATCTATCTTTTATATGTTTGTGGTATGCGAGTAAGTGAATTAGTTAATCTTAAAGTTTCTGAAATCTCGTTTGAAGAAAACTATATAAAAATTTTTGGAAAAGGGGGCAAGCAAAGAATTATTCCTCTTCCTGCAGAGATGAATCAGGCGTTGCTTACATATACACAGCATACTCATCGATATCTTCTTACAAGCTCACTATCAAGTGGGAAGCAGATAGAGCGCTATTCGGATTATTTATTTCCCATATATTATTCTGGTAAAATTCAACCTATAACGCGGCAGGCATTTTGGAGAATATTAAAAGAAATAGCACAGAAGGCAGGTTTTGTTCACACTGTTTCTCCTCATATGCTCAGACATTCTCTTGCAACACATATGCTTAAGCGTGGGGCTAATTTACGTGTTTTGCAGACACTTCTAGGTCATGAAAAGATTAATACAGTGCAGATTTATACTCATCTTGATATGAGTCATTTAAGAGATCTGTATGATAAATATCATCCGAGAGCATAAAGTTTTAATAGGTTAAAATTTAGCCATATTTTAGAGTTTCTTGCAAAATTTTAAAATTTTTGATCACGTTTAAGTAAAAGTAATTTCTCATTTTTGTGAAATATTTAGTATGCATCTAAATTTTACAAGAATACTGTATCTTCCTATAAAATTTAGATGCATATTTTTTATTTTAATAATTTTTTTTATTTCAACTCATAGTTTGCATGGCATGAAAACTCAATTTTAGTTGATTTTAAATACGCTTTAATATTTTACAATTGAGATGTTTGTAAGTTATTAGAGTTTTGTTCTGCGGTACGAATTATAGTACAACCCTTATAAGGATCGTGCTGTCGTATTATGGTTCTTCGGATTTCATTTTTAGTAGCACAAGCTGAGTTTGCAGAAGATTGATGTGTAATTGCACTTATAAGAGTCGCCTTTGCGCTCATAGGGGACGTATTGGTATTCATCATAGCTGAATTTGCCGCTGTAAGAAAACTATTTTGTGTATCATGAGTAGTAAGTTGCATAGTAGCATGAGATAAATTTGAATCAACATGCATATTAAGATTTAAAGAATTATTATCTGTGGGGATATTTGGTGTATTGGATTTAAGTATAATTATAGGGCGCCCATGTGGGCGTATGATTTTTGCTTCAGGTGGGAGTGTGTTATATATGGTAGGCCTTGATAATTCTGAATCCGAAGAGGAAGCTGATTGAATTCGTTGGTTATCGTAAATGAAGAAAAAAGGATTATTACTCGTATTAATCTTGTTATTAAATTTTTTTTTAAAAAAATCTTTAGTAACATGTGGCGCTTGAGAGCAACGTATAAAATTTGACATGCAAAGATAAATACAAAAAAAAATAATATACATCATTTTCCCTTCTGTTTAATTATTTATCGGGTCTATTAAAAAATTTAATTAGTAGATCAAAGTAATTAGGGCGACACTTTTTAAAATTATATACGATAGATCGGTGAAAAAATTATCAAAAATTAAATGGTGTTGCTCAAAGAAATATACACAAGTTATCAAAGAAAATCGATCTGAATTTTATGAATTTTAGGTGTTATTATTTAGTGCTATAAAAAATTCCTTATGCAATTAATAAGTATTCATTAAAAGATAAATTGTGAGTTTAAGAAGGGGCGTTAAATTAAAATAATAGCATCTAATATTGAGTAAATATTGCCTAATTTAGGATGCTGGCTATTAAGTTAAATAGTTCAGCATCCTATTTTTATACCTTTTATAATTCTTGATTTTAAAAAATTGTATGGGATTTTTTATGAAAAAAGAGGAAAATAGAATGAAGTTAATATTGATTTCTTATATGAGTATTATTTTTGTGCATAATTTATATACAAGCGCCGATCATTTAAAGCTAGATATTATTCAAAAAAGGGATGCAACGGTTAATTTTAATATTTCTCAGTCGGCAAGGCAGATTGATAATCAGATCAATCAAAAGGCAAAAAAGGCTGAAGTTGCAGATTCTGTTGACTTAAAAAAAGAAAAAAATAATGAACAACCACAACAGGATCAAAACTCTACAAGAAGGAATATTCGTGAAAATGAAGAGGCGATAATCAGAACTCGTCGAACCAATTGGCTTGAGCAAAAAAATGGTTCCAATAAAAAATCTTAAGTTTAATTGAGAAAGTTAAGATTTTTTATATACTAAAAATTATATTATTAGGTGTAGGAAAGGTCTTCATGAATAATAAATTCATTATCAACCAAAAAGATTTACTAGCAACATTATTTTTTATGCAACCAATTTGTACTAAGCGAACAACCATTAATTCTACATCGAGTATTTTATTTTCCGTTTCTCATAAGGAATTAATCTTAAAAGCGACAGATCTTGAAATCAGTTTACAATATAGTTGCGGTCTTATTGCAAGTGATATTGAACAGGCGCAATTCTTAGTTCCTGGTAAAAAAATCTTTGATATTGTCAAAGAGATGGATGGTGAAATAGAATGTATTTTTGATGAAAAACAACTAACGCTTAAATCTAATGAACATATTAATGTTTCATTTAATATTAAAAATGCTGAAGAGTTTCCTCCTCTTCCAGAGCGTATTGAAAATCTTATGCAAATTGATGCTCAATTTTTATCAAGTATCTTAGGAAAAGTTTCATTTTTAATTCCACAAAATAACACAACACCAGCTTTAAATGGATTATTTTTTGAGATTTCTCCCAATGAAATGAAATTAACTACAACAGATGGTCATTGTCTTGCTCAAGTAGCAACCAATAAATATGTTTTAGAGCTAGAAAAAAAATGGCTTATTCCTCGTCGAGCAATATTTGAACTCAAAAAAATCTTAGAAAATTGTACGGCTACAACTATTTTTTTAGGAGTTTGTGATAATCAGTTAGTTTTCTCAGGGGAAGATTTTAATTTCTTTACAAGACTTCTTGCTGATGAATTTCCAAAATATGAATCTATTTTACAACGCGAATCATTTATGCCTGCAACTATGAGCAAATCTGAGTTTATTAAGACATTGCGTCGTTCTTCTTGCATGCTTTCAGGACAGTTTTTAGCAACTAATTTTACCTTTACTAAAAATGCATTAAAGGTTTCTATGAAGAACAGTGATGTTGGGAACCTCGAAGAAATACTTCCTATAACTGATTATATCGCTGAAAAATTAGAAATGCGTTTTTATTCTCCATATTTATTACAAGGATTACAATCATTTGAGAATGAAAAGGTAACCTGTTTTTTAAAGGGTAATACAAGACCAATTATTTTTGCATCAGAATTAGAAGACTGTAAATTAACATATTTGGTTATGCCAGTTTCTCAAAATAACGCGTAAGAGACTACATTGTTTTTATATGAGCTTGAGTTACAAAGTTTTCGATGTTTTAATCAGAAAAAACTGACATTCACAAAGCCGATCACCTTTGTAATTGGGACTAATGGGATTGGTAAAACTTCAGTTCTTGAAGCTATTCATTATCTTTGTTACTTCAAATCTTTTCGATCCCATATTATATCAGATGTTATTCAAAGTGGCTCAGAATCATTTTTTTTAAAAGGTGTTTTTGATCGAACGTATGATTTTGAAAAAGCTGGGCATATTATACAAGTAGGCTATTCTGGGCAAAAAAAATCGATTAAATTGGATCAAAAAAATGTTACCTCATATAAGCAGATTATGACCTTTTTTCAAGTTATAACTCTTACTGAAGATGATATAGACCTTATTAAAGGATATCCTGCTCAACGCAGAGCTTTTATTGATCAAGCTGTCTTGCTATCTGATTATACCGCATTTGATCTCTATACTTCACTTAGAAAGGTTTTAGCTCATAGAAATTCTTTGCTAGCGCATGGTAGAAATATTGATTTAATCGAGCTTGAGATCTGGACGCAAAGTCTTTGGAAAATAACCGTAAATATACAAAAACTAAGAGTAGAGGCCTTGAGTCGGGTTGTAACATCTGTAAACAAGCTGTTAAGCGAATATTTTGATGGTATCTATGAAGTAAACATCCTATATGAATATAAATATACAAATTCTAATCAATCATATGAAGATTTCTCAAGAAAAATGTCTCACTTGATTGATCAAGAGCTTGTTATGAAACGTTCGCTTTTTGGAGCTCATTTAGATGATTTAAAATTTCAAATTAGGGGAAAAAGAGCAAAAATATTTGCTTCAAGGGGGCAACAAAAGCTTATCTCGCTACTTTGCAAGCTTTCATTGGCTACCTTGAGGGTTAATGAGCAAGATTTTCCTATAATATTAATAGATGACTTTATATCCGACTTTGATAAAATAAGGCTTAAGCAACTAGCTACTTTCTTTCAAAAATGCCAAAATCAGATAATTATGACGGCGCCTTTTTGTGATTTAGAGCTTAGAGGTATGTTTAACGATGTTGATCTAGAGCTGATAACGCTATAATTCTCAGTACAAGCTGAAAAAGTTTTTAAAAAAAGCTTATAGCTATTGACAGAAAAGCAATAAATGTTAAAATTAATAATGAGTTAAGTAAAAAAAATATGCGTCAAGAATTACAAATTGAAAACACTGCTTAACTTTTTTAAACTAGGCTTCATTACTACTCTCCTTTTTTCCATCGTATTGGCATTTTTGTCAATGCGATGGAATATTTTTTATACCTCTTTTTAAAAAATTCAAAATTTCACTACGGCGATACTTCCCTGGGAGTAATAAGTCTTTTGTCTTCTGACGTCTTTGGAAAAAACAATATGATCATTAATCTGTTATTTTAATTTTATCTTTAAATCTTTTTTTGAAATCGTAGTTTTCTTCTAAAATTGCATCTAACGTTTTCTGTGACAGTACGATTTTTTGCAATCCAGTGCATCCATGAAGGAAATTTTTTCCAATAAAAATTAATTCGGCAGGAAGTGTAAGAGTCGTTAATCCGGTGCATCCAGCAAGAAAGTTATCTTGGACTAAGGTTAAATTAAATGGAAGCTGAAGTGTTGTCACACTAGAACATCCAAAAAGAAAGTTCCTTGGTGCTGAATTCAGACTATTGGAAAGTGTAAGAGTTGTTAATTCGGTGCATCTAGCAAGACAGTCATCTCCAATTATTCTTAATCCATCAGGAAACGTAATAGATTTCACTCCGGTACTTTTAAAAAGGAAGCCTTTATCAATTGAAATTAATCCATAGGGAAGTTTAAGAGTTGTTAATCTGGTACATTCAATAAGACAATCATTTTCAATGAAGATTAATCCTTCAGGAAGTGTAAGTGTTGTTAATTTCTCGTGTCCTCCAATAAAAAAATTTCCAATTAAAAAAACATTGTATCCTGTAATTATTGCATGAGTAATATTTTTATTTATATTAAAGTTATCAGGGATGTGTTCTATTCTGTCATTAAAAGCAATAATTATTTTTAGATTTGGATTACCAGCTGTTTCATGTAATAATTTATCTAATGTATTATTAACTTCTTGATTTTTAATATCCGAAGCGGGAACTATAATATATTCTATATTTTTATCAATAATTTGAAAATTTTTATCGACACTCATGTTGCCTTGATTTTTAATAATATCACCAATGTTTTTACTTTCAAATGAGAGTTCTGATAAAGTAAGTTTTATAATTCCCCTTATCTTTTCAAGAAAATTTTCTGATGGGACTTTGTTTTTTGGAATATACCAGTATGTGGGTGGCTGGTAATGTCGTCGATGCCATTCTTGCAAAAAGAAATTAGCTACAGAAACACGGCATTCTTTAGGTCCTAAAAAGTTATAATCTTCATGATAAACCATTTCTTCTAGGACTTGAAATGTTATATTTTGATAATATTGTTCAATGAATTTAGGTAGCTGTTGATGTGCAAATATAAAGTTTCTATCGAATGTGTATTTAATCTCCTTAACTTGAGAAGCAGCGGGAGTTTGTATAGCTGCTGAGGTCGACATAGTCATTGTGGTTGGCACAGTAGTTGGAGTTGGCGTAGTTGCTATGGTAGAGTTTTGCGAACCTTCTGATGTAGATCTTCCATCCATAAAATGGATTAAGATCCATTTTTCAATGGTATCAATTTCCTGTGGTGTAAGTCCTAGTGAGGCATAACCATTTATTTTAGTTTCATGGGTAATTAAATTTAAAAAAGTCCCTTTTTCTGTTCTCAAGTATTCCCAATAATCTTTAGCTATTCGAGGAAGACTTGCATTCCGTATAGGTTTTGTTGCAAGCATGGCAGCTGCCTTAGATGCTGGATTTGGTAAAGTTTCTAGAGATTGACGTAAAATAGCAGAGCTTCTTGTGTCGCAATTATGTAAAATGGCCAATAACGGTAAAATATATTGCTTCATTAATAACTCTTTCTTATCTTAACTTTAAGATCTTTGCATCAAACACTGCCGACAAAAATACTCAAAATGATTTTATTGTGTCAACGGTCATCTGATCTATCTTTCTGACTAATAAATCTCATGGCTATCAAGTACAAATTACATCCTCACTAATCCCTTATTTCAATTTTATCTTTAAATCTTCTTTCAAAAGAATTATTTTTTTCTTTTATTGTATTCAGAGTTTTCTGTGACATTATAATTTTTTGCAGCCCTGTGCATCCAGAAAGAAAACGATCTTCAACTTTGGTTAAATTATTTGAAAGTATAAGAGTCATTAATCCTGTGCATTCAGAAAGGAAATAATTTTCAACAGAAGTTAAACTATCAGGAATTGCAAGAGATATTAATCCTGTGCATCTATAAAGAAAATAATTTCCAACAGAAGTTAAACTATCAGGAAGAGTAAGGATTGTTAATCCACTACATTCATCAAGAAAATAATTTTCAACTTTGGTTAAATTATTTGGAAGTATAAGAGATGTTAATCTTGTGCATCCTCTAAGAAAAGATTCTCCAACTTTGGTTAAATTACTTGGAAGTATAAGAGTTGTTAATTCGGTGCAGCCAGAAAGAAAAGAATTTCCAGTTTGGGCTAAATTATTTGGAAGCGTAAAAGATGTTAATCCTGTGCAGCCAGAAAGAAAATAATCTCCAACTTTGGTTAAATTATTTGGAAGTATAAGAGATGTTAATCCGGTGCAGCCAGAAAGAAAATAATTTCCAACTTTGATTAAATTATTTGGAGGTACAAGAGTTGTTAATCCGGTGCATCCAGAAAGGAAATGATTTTTAACCGAAGTTAAGCTATTAGGAAGTGAAATAGCTGTTAACTCGGAGCAGCCATAAAGAAAGTCATCTCCAACTGAAGTTAAGCTATCGGGAAGTACTAAAGTTTTTAATTTTGGGCATAAAATAATAGAACGATCTCCGATTGATGTAATATTGTACCCTGTAATTATCGCATGGTTAATGTATTTATTTATATTAAAGTTATCAGAGATGTGTTCTATTGTGTCATTAAAAGCTATAATTATTTTTAGATTGAGATCACCAGCTGTTTCATGTAATAATTTATCTAATGTATTGTTAACGTTTTGATCTTGAATCTTTGAAGCTGGGACTACAATATATTCTATATTTTTATCAATATTCATATCATTATTGATATCATTTTGATCATTGATGATATAAATAATATTTTTACATGTTCTTCGAGTATGAAATATGGCAAGCCTCACATTGTGTACTATATCTTCCAGAAAATCTGATGAGGGCGTTGTATTTTTAGGAATATACCAGTATCTTTGCGGTTGATTATGTTTTCGGTTCCATTCTTGCAAAAAGAAATTAGCTACAGAAACACGACATTCTTTAGGTCCTAAAAAGTTATAATCTTCATGATTAACTATTTCGCCTAGAGTTTGCAATGTTATATTTTGATAATATTGTTCAATGAATCTAGGTAGTTTTGCATGTGCAAATACAAGATTTCTATCGAATGTGTATTTAATCTCCTTAACTTGAGAAGCAGCGGGAGTTTGCATAGCTGCTGAGGTTGGCATAGTAGTTATAGTAGTAGGTTTTCCACCCATAAAATATTCTAAAATCCCATTTTTAATGAATTGAATATTTTTTTGTGTAAGTCCTAGTGGTTTATAACCATCTTTTTCAGTATCAGTGGTAATTAAATTGATATAAGCACTTTTCCCAGTTCCAGTTTTCAGATATTCCCAATAATCGTTAGCTATTCGAGGAAATGTTTCATTCATTATATGTCTTGTTGCTGGCTTGGTAACTGCCTTAGACCCCAAATTGGGTAATTTTTTTAGTGGTTGACGTAAAATAGCAGAGCTTCTTGTGTCGCAATTATATAAAATGGCCAACAATAGTAAAATATATTGCTTCATTGATAACTCTTTCTTATCTTAATCCTAAGATCTTTACATGAAACACTGTTGGTAAAAATACTAAAAAGGATTTTATTGTGTCAATGGTTACTTTTAAAAAAAACACAGTTTTTTTAATGGTGATATTATCTGGCGATTGGTACACTTATACAACAATGACTCAGGCTCAGCAGATATTGCAACTTCAATCTTGGCATCTTAAATTCTTTCAAGAAAAGAGTCGGTCTTGTTTGACTGGAAAAAACACAACGATAATAATAATTGACTCCGCGAGCAAGCAAAACTTTTCAGCCTGTATCACTATTGGTCAAATCGCAATAAATTCAGCGGATGGCGAATCGATTTTGCCGCCCGCTGTGATTGGCCAAAAAAACGAAAATCGATCACCATGGAGCGCGATAAAAAAACAAAAAACGTATTCAATTTTAAAAAATCATGAAAATATAAGCTTGACCCTTATTCGTCAATTAGCACCCGATGCTACTATAATTTCCATACCGATTTTAGACGAACAGGGCTATTCAACCCAAGAACAGTTTTATCAAGCACTTGTTGCCGCCCTACAATATAATCCTGATATTGTACACCTGGGATTTCAAATTTTAGATTTCGATCTAACCAAAAAGCTTGAAAAAAAAATATATAAAATTCTTAAAAGATTTAAGTGTATTATTGTACCATTAGGTAATAATATACCCTTTAGTAATTTTCCCCCTAAATTACCCAATATTTTTACAATTGCCTCTTTTGCCTGCAAAAACAATAAATATCCAATTTCAAGCTTTTGCAATTCAAAGCGCCAAGCAGATTTTATTATGCCTGGAGAAGATTTACAAGTTATTATTCCAGATCAATACAAAACAGGGCGAAATTTTATAAAAATAACAGTTTCTGGAACTTCTTTTGCAGCAGCTCTTATGACTGGCCAGATAGCATACTTATTGCAATGCTTTCATAAAAATATAACGCACGTACAAAAATTCCTAAAGAAAAACAGTACGATCCTTGATGCTTCCTGGAGAGAACATGTTCGCTATGGATTTGCATCAACGGAAAATTTACAACAACCCAATGTACGCATAAGGCCTATTATGTAACATAAGGCAAATTAACTAACAAAACCACCTTGAAAGCTTGATTCAGTCTGCTATATTAATAATTTTTTATTCTTCGTGTAAAAGGTTATGGCCAAGATAAACCTTGCCCTGAAGAATCAAGGGAGAAAAAGTATCACGTTGTTCAAGACTTTTCATTTCAGCCTGATATTTTGAAATATTTTTTGAATTTTGATTATAAAGATAAAGCGTTAATTTTTTTAAAATTGTATCATAACTGGTAAAATAAATTATCTCATCGGTATAGTAAGGCAAAAGTGGATATAAAGATTCAAAAAATCTTCTTTGATCCATGCCGATAATAAAATCCTGTGGGATTTCAAATTCAAATAATCTTATTAAGCTATTTTTGTTAAGATCTATCTTGCAACATCCAAATTTAAAGATCTTTTCTTCGTGATTATGATCTATAATTTCGAGTATGTAACCCAATTGTTGGTCTATCATATTTAAAAAACAGAAAGAAGCATTATGCTCTAGCGGTATTATTTCGATATAGCTGTTTTGATCTTGAGCCTCAAGAGACTGTTCAAATATAATAGGATTCCAAATAATTTTTGCTACATTATAACGTTCGCTTAGATGTTTTTGAGCTAAGCAAAATATACTTCTATGAATGATCGATGGAAAAATATAATTAACTTCATCATCAAGCCTGCATAGTGCATATAAAGTTCCACCATCTTTATTAATATCATACATAAAGATCTTATAATGATTTTTATACTTCGCTGAAAATACACATTCGTGATTACTAACCCATTGTAGGGATTGAATATCGTAAATTGATTGATAAATATCAAGTACTCGAGGGGTTCTTTTGGAAAAATCCTTAATATAAATTCTGCCTCTATCTATAAAACTGTACCGATTTTTACCGGGAATAATCTTAACATAAGCGGGTAAATATAAGGAGCTCAAAAGTTTTTGTGTACTATTATCTTTAACATTGAATGATAATAATTCTAAATCATCAAGTGATTTTTGATGCATCATAAGAATTGTTTCATCATCAAGGTTAATGATAGGATATAGATATTCATTGCTTATAGTAAATGATGTTTTTAAAGCCAAGAAACAAAACAATACAAGTTTTTTCAAGATAGTTCCTTGTGTACAATCTATAATAAAACATTAATTATCTATCAGTTTATGAACTATCTTTAGTCAGGTCAAGAATCAACTAAATCTTTAAGAATTATATTCAATAATAATTACCGGTATTGCACGATGCTGAGTCATTATTTTTATAAAATAATTGATATTAGATTGGCCTAAGCAGGATATTAAGCTTTCTGTTAATTCAATCCAGATAAAATCAATCTGTGCGTATTCTATAAAAAATTGATTGATTGCATGCTGTAATCCGTACACTTGAGCATATTTTTGAATAATTGTAAAAATATCAATATTCGTAAAATAAACTGGTTTAACCGTACTCAAGCAAGCTGCGTCGTGGTAATAATTTAAAGAGTTTAAAATTTTTTGAATTATGATTCTTCCGGTGTTAATATCAGAAGCTTGAAAAGCAGAATAAGTTGATTCCATAAACATAGAATGTAAATTTATAAGATCAAAATCTGTCAAAGGTAAGTCAAATTTTTTTATTTTTTTATTTACATCTACAAAGAGCTTTTGAGGGCTTGTGAATGGTCTTGATGGCTTCACCCTTTCCATTTCATACTCCTTAATATTTTTTGCTTTCTTCAAAAATCATAAACACTGTATTATTTTTTTAAAAAATAAGTCAATAGTTTTTCAAGGAAGAATAATTCGATTTAAAATTTCTTTATAAAAAAAAGAGTTGCCACATTTCTTGCGGCAACTCTTTTTTTTATAAACATGAATATAATTTTTATGTGCAAGAATCAGCACCTGTCATTGTGCTATCAGGAGCACCATCGTTGTATTCACCTGTAAAGGTTCCAGATCCATTAAAAATAATTTCGTTAATGCCGCCTGTTGTTGCACCTTCTGCATAACCATTAGTAAGCAAAATAGCTCCCTGAAGAGGCCTTATTGAAACAGCTCCTGTGCTAATATTTCCTTCTTGACAAAATATATTAGGTATAGAAATATTTGCTTGCGTGTATTTAGTTCCGTCGATACTTAATGTTCCTTGACTAATAGTTACATCACTCATCAAGGAATTACCAGTAAATTTTTCTCCGTCAAAGGGGCCACCAATAATACTATAAACCCCGGAAACATTATTGAGCGCTGAAATAGAGATATTTATATTATCGACTACAATTCCCGTTGGAGAACCTGATACTAAAAACTCTGAAATATTAATATCAAGTGTTCCTTGGGCATTAATTCCTGTTAGGTTAATACCAGAAAGTGATCCACCCTCATAATTAGTATCTAAATATTTATAAATACCAGAAACAGGAATAATTGTTGTTATTTGGCCTTGTATAATAGCATTTTCAGTTACAAAATTCATAGAGATCTGAGTATCTAACTCTGAAGTTGTTGTAAATGTACCTGTAGTTCCCAAGTCCCCATTAACTATATCAAAAACTGTCCCAACAGGAAATCGTACTCGAACTTCAACAGTTTGTCCGCCATTTTGTAAAAAATCTGCTATCATTTGAGCTAAATTTCCATTTCCGGCTGAAGAAATATTTAATGGTTCCGAGGGATCTGATGGATTTGAGTTAGAATATACAGGGAATCCCAATCTTAATCTTGTACTTCGTCTTATGCCGTTACACCCTTGCCATATCATCATATATAAAATAACTAATAAGATTTGAAAGTAATTATATCGATTCATAAGTATCCTTAATTTTATAAATCAAAATAAGGGTGTTTTGAAAAACACCCTTATTTTGATACTAATATTTTAAATAATTATAATTAAAAATTAAGTGATCCTTGAAGACCAACTGACCATAAGCTTACAGCGTTATCACCTTTAGCATTGAATTCTGCTCCAGCAATAAAACTTAAGTTAGGTGTATAATGATGTTCTTTAAATGTATAACCAAATTGACCAAATAATTTACCGGTCATTGCAGCAGCTGAAGCAGCACCTTGTACATCAAGTGCATCTGAAAGTGATGATGGAATACGATTAGCTGCGTCAAGAGCTGAGACAACACCTTCTGGTAAGTTATCGGGTGAAAGATGTGCATCTTGAGATTTATTGATTTTTGCAAGTGGTTCGCAAAGGTTTAATGAAGTTGTTGTACCTGAACCATCTGCGCTTGAATTAACTTCACTTACTTGGCGACCAAGAACAGCATAATCATTTAAGTTTGCAACACGTTCTTTTACGATATTACAACAATCAAATGATAAACATTCTTTAGATCTACCCCAGAACTCGCCACCGATCATTAAATTCCAATTATTTTTATAAAAATCGAATGCTGCAGCAAATGTACCTTCAACTGCAAATTTAGATTTTACTGGAACTGTAGTAACGTTAACTGCATTAGTTACAAATGAAGGAATGCGCCCTGAAGGGTTATCTTCTGTAGGATTTCCCGGGAAATAATGCTGAATAAGAAGATATTTTGAACCAGGACCATTTTGCTTCAAGTCAAATGAGCGCCAGTCTGGTCTTCTGCCTGCAAAAAGATGTCCTACATCTGCTTGCATCCAAAAATCGACTCCATCAAGCATGCAGCTATCTGATTCATATACTTTATAACGCGCAGCTACTTCACCACCGACAAACCAATGTCCAGCTCTACCAAAAACCGGTTCAAATACAAATTGACCTGTTGGTACATTACCGGTAGGACAAGTTACCTTAAATCCTATGTCAACAAATCCTTTTTCTGAGCCATAAACTTTGTAACCAAGAACAGCTGTTAAATCAGCCATACGAATAACAGTTTGTTTACAATCTGCTATTCTACCTTGGGTAATTGCTAATACTTTATGACGAGAAGAAACTACTTCATCCCCTGAATATTGACCAGCTTGCCATGCTTGAGTTAATGTTTGATAACGAGCAGCTGGTGATGGATAAATTAACCAATAGTCATCTGATTTGACAACTGGATTGCCATCTGGAGAAGCAACAGGCTCTTCTGTTAATTGAGACTTAATAGACATTGCACCAAGCGGAGCTTTTACACTGAAAAACAATCCCCGCTCATCTTTACGTCTTGTGAAGTACAACATCATATCAGCACCAACGTGTTGAATTTTTGGAGAAAGCTGTATAGTACCTTGTCCAGTCACATTACCCATACCAAATTGGTACGCATCAACATTTGATTCACCATTGTTAGTACCATAAGTCATAGTATTAGTACCTGACCAGAAAGGACGGGCACCAAGATTATTACAAGTATCACATTTTCCACCAAAATTCTGCATATATTCTACAGCTGTAGAAAAAAAGCCTTGATAGCCTTCTTGACGATGTGATTCATTGGTAAAAAAGGTTCTTTTTTGAATAATATCACGTGAACTGTATGCTTCAAAAGCATGTGGTTGCCAAAGATTAATACTTTGTGCGCAACAACTATTACAATCATTGCTACTATTACAATCTTTATCGCAACTTGCAAAAGAAATAGCACTTATTAAATTTAAGGCTATAAAAAGTTTTTTATTCATATATATAGATCTCCTTTATGAACACAATTAATATATAACTAAAATATTTTTTATCTTTCCTTTCTTGGTAAATTTATCTTTAATGAAAAACTATAAAGCATAACCATTGATATATCTTAAAATAGATCCGTGATTTTTCTGTAATAAAAAGTTACTTAAATATAATTGAATAAGAATAGAATTTATGAGCTGTATAAAAAATGTACAATTATTATTTTTATAAAATAAAAAAGTTTTTTGTTGATACAAAGTTATATAATTTCTCATTACACGGTTTCCTTTAATTACCCATGTAGTGCACCAAATGATTACTATTTTGTCAAATAATATTTTGTTGCCACGCTCCACATAGGCTAATTGCAATAGCATCAGTAACGTCAAATGTCTTCTGATAACTCAATCCAGGAAAGAGCATATGAACAACTCTTTGAACCTGATCTTTGGCGGCTGCTCCAAATCCCGTCACAGCTAATTTTATCTCTTTAGGAGAATATTCTAGTACATATAAAGTGTGTTGATAAGCAAGAAGATGTAAGCATCCCCTTAGGTAACCAAGCTTTAAAAAAGTTTGTGCATTTTTTCCTAAAAAAGGAGTTTCGAGTGCAAGATGAGTTACTTTGTGTTGTTCAATAATTTTTTTAAAATAATCATAAAAAATTCCAATTCGCTCTTCCATTTTTTTGTTACTTGGTAAAGGTATAAAACCACAAGAAATTAAAAACTGTTTACCTAATTCCTTTTTTATTACCGCATATCCAGTCGCTGTAAAACTTGGATCAACTCCTAGAATTACCAATCTTTTTCCTTTTTTATTTAACTAATGCATTATTCAAGATCTTCAAATTTTGTAAGTTCACGTAAAAATCTTAAATTAACAGTACCCGTTGGACCATTACGCTGTTTTCCGATGATCAATTCTGCCTGATCTGGATGTTCAGTTTCCTGATTGTACACGACATCTCTGTATAGAAACATAATAACATCGGCATCTTGCTCAATCGCACCAGATTCACGTAAATCTGAAAGCATGGGTCTTTTATCCATACGACTGTCTACTGCGCGAGAAAGCTGCGAAAGTGCAATTATTGGAACAGCTAATTCTTTTGCTAAAGCCTTTAGAAATCGAGAGATTTCAGAAACCTCTTGGTGCCTATTTTCATGTCGACGACTTGAATTTAAAAGTTGTAAATAATCCACTACAAGCATTTTAATATCGCTCTTGGCCTTTAACTGGCGTGCCTTTGCACGCAATTCCATAATATTAATACCAGCTGTATCATCTATAAAAAGTTTCATATCCGCAAGTTCACCAGCAACATGAGTAATCTCTATCCATTCCTGAGAAGAGAGTGTCGCATTACGAATCTTTTGATGATCAACTCCTGATTCTGTGGAAAGTAAACGAAGCGTTAATTGCTCGGCTGCCATCTCTAGAGAAAATATTCCAACACCAATTCCTGACCTTGCCGCGTTTACGGCAACATTTAAAGCCAAAGAAGTTTTACCCATGGAGGGACGAGCTGCTAAAATTATTAAATCACCGGGTTGAAATCCAGAAGTCATCCGATCTAATGTTTTAAAATAGGTTGCAACTCCCGTAATACCCTTACTCGAACTTTTAATCGATGAAAGATGCTGAAATGTTTTTTTAAGCCAAATATTAAGTTGCACAAAATTTTGCTTAGTGCGGTTATGAACAATTTGAAAAACTTTCTTTTCCGCTTCGTCGATAACCGCATCAAGATCAGAATCATTTTGACTATAACAACTAGTAATAATATCAACAGATGAAGATATTAAATTTCGTAATATTGCTTTCGCTTTAATAATTTGTACATGCTGAACAAGCATTCCAAACGCAGGGATATTTTCTTGCAACCCAATCAAATATTGTAAATCACCTGCAGCTGCAAGCTCACCAGATTTTTGCATACTATCTTGAAGAGTAATCATATCAATACGCTTATTACTACGTACTATGTCAAGCATATGCTTATAAATAATTTGATGTACGACAACATAAAAGTCTTGCGGTTGAAGTTCTTGCTCCAACGAAGTAAAGCATTCATCATCCATAAGTATTGCACCAAGAACAGATTTTTCTGCATCAAGACTCATAGGAAGTGTTTTTCCTAAAAGTGTTTCTTTGTGCACAGCTTGATTTTGAATCTGTTGACTACGATGTTGTGAATGCATGTAAACCCTTTTTATATTGTAGCACTATTAAATCTATTTTTCAGTAAGTCCAACAACCTTTAATGTCATTTGAGGTTGTAATTTCGAAGAAAGCTTAATAGTAATTGGATATGTACCAGCCTCTTTGATTGATTTATCAAAGATTACTTGGCTTTTTGAAATCTTGATATTTTTTGTTGCAAGAAGATCTACAATATCAGCCGGATTAATAGATGCATATAATTTATTATTATCATGTAGCTTCTTCTTGATCGTAAATGAAAGATTTTTAATCTGCTCAGAAAGCATACTTGTTACAGATTCTATAACTTCTTTACGATGCTCAATTGTTTTTGCTCGCTTTTGAAAAAAATCTGCATTTGAACCAGTTACTTCCAAACCAAGTTTGCGTGGAAGTAAAAAATTCTTTGCGTAACCATCACTTACTGTGATAATTTCACCCGCAATACCAACCTTTTCAATATCTTTAAGTAAATATACTTTCATAAAATTCCTCGTCGTATCTTTTTTTATACTTCTATTAAAATATAAATTTATCTACAAGTATATCATTGCATAAAAAAAGAAGAAGGTTGGTTTATTAAAAATTCAACTACAAACTATTTTATAACGATGATTTTTTTGTAGCCAGTGAGTAAAGATAATAAACAGGAACCATGTTTTCTAAAGTAGCTCCGTGATTAGCAAGATTAGAAAGATTTAATGGTTTAAATTTTAATATCTGATTTTGCAATGTTGTATCCTGCGTACCATAGGGATTTTCATAAATACGAACGCGGCCTTTTTCGTTACCATTTACCCAAGCTGGTTCACCAAAAGCAACTATTTTTCCCTTAGAACTTAGCGATACCGAAGAACCTGCTTGATCAGTTACATTTTCACCGCTTATTGCATTACCAACCTGAATCCAATTATTTCCATCGAATTTATAAATTCGAACACGACCTATTTCATTAGCATTTATCCAAATAGGCTCACCAAATGCAACCATTTTGCCATTCGCACTCAGTGCTACCGAAGCCCCTGCCCGATCTGTTAAATTTTCACCGTCTATAGAATTACCAAGTTGAATCCAATTACTCCCATCAAATCTATAAACACGAACGCGTCCTTTTTGGTTACCATTCTCCCAATAAGGCTCCCCAAAGGCAATCGTTTTTCCATCCGCACTCAACGATATCGAAAGACCCGTAAAATCACTTGCATTTTCACCATTCATTGCATCACCTATCTGAAGCCAATCGTTTCCATCAAATTTATAAACCCGAACACGACCTTTTCCACTACCATTTTCCCAATAAGGTTCCCCAAAGGCAATCGTTTTACCATTAGCGCTCAGTGATACCGAAAAACCTGCAAAATCAGTTATGTTTTCACCGTTTATAGAATTACCGACTTGAATCCAATTACTCCCATTAAATTTATAAACACGAACACGCCCTGTAGCAATATTCCAACCGGGTTCACCAATTGCAACGGTTTGGCCATCAGAACTTAAAGTTACGGAATTACCTGCGGAATCAAGAAGACTTTCACCATCTATTGCAAGACCAACCAGGGTCCAGTTGCTTCCATCAAATTTAAAAATTCGAACACGTCCCGTAGTATTCCAACCAGGTTCACCAACAGCAACCATTTGGCCATTAGAGCTTAAGGCTACGGAAGTACCAGCTGAATCACCAGCAGTTTCACCATCTATAGAGCTACCGACCTGAACCCAATTGCTCCCATTAAATTTAAAAATTTCAACACGTCCTGTAACAGTAGACCAACCAGGTTGGCCAAAGGCAACCGTTTTTCCGTCAGCACTTAATGCTACCGAAGCCCCTGCCCGATCAGTCATATTTTCACCGATCATAGCGGTAGAGCTACCAATTTCAGTCCAATCAGCGCCAAAGCAATTTGTAACAAAAAAAGCATAGATCAATATGTTATTTTTATTTTGCATTTTTTCTCCCTTTAAAAAGGTTACCGATTTTATAACAAAGATAAAAATAAAGTACCACAGAATTATCCTGTGGCACTTTACCAAAAAAAGGCATTAAAATCTGTTCAAAATCTCAGAGAAGAATCGAACAATTAACCATGCAAAAATTTAATTCCGCAGAACAATTTTTTAGCCAATAATATGAGTTAACGATCTAAATTCTCCAGATGCTTTTTGTGTAGCAACTAAGTAAAGATAATAAACCGGAATCATATTTTCTAAAGCAGCTCCAGGATTAGCAAGATCAGAAAGATTTAAAGGTTTAAAATGTAATACGTGATTTTGTATCGCTGCTCCGTCTGAAATAGGATATTTATAAACTCTAACGCGCCCTAGATTAACAGACCAAAGAGGTTCTCCAAAGGCAACTATTCCACCATTAGAGCTTAAAGCTATAGAAACACCAGCACTATCTGCATTTTCACCGTTTATTGCACTACCAAGCTGAAGCCAATTACTTCCATCACTTTTAAAAACTCTAATGCGTCCATTGTTAGCACCATTTAGCCAACCTTTTTCACCTATGGCAACTATTGTACCATCGGAACTTAAAGCTACAGAGTCACCAACAAAATCATTGCCGTTTTCACCGTTTATTGTGTTACCAATCAAAGTCCAACTGCTTCCATCAAATGCATAAATTCTAACGCGCCCATTATTGCCGCCGCTTAACCAATAAGGTTCACCAACAGCAACCGTTTGACCATCGGCACTTAATGCTACCGAGTCACCCGCTAAATCACCAGTATTTGAGCCGTTTATTGCAAGACCAACTAAAATCCAGCTGCTTCCATTGAATTTAAAAACTCGAGTGCGTCCTTTAGAAGTGTCCCAGTTAGGTTCACCAATAGCAACCGTTTGACCATCAGAATTTAATGCTACGGAAAAACCGGTTGTATCACCAACATTTTCACCGTTTATAGCAAGACCAACCAGGGTCCAGCTGCTTCCATCAAATTTAAAAATTCGAACACGTCCCGTAGCGGTAGACCAAGCAGATTCACCAATAGCAACCGTTTGACCATCAGAACTTAATGCTACGGAAGTACCAGCTGAATCACCAGCATTTTCACCATCTATTGCAAGACCAACCAGGGTCCAGTTGCTTCCATCAAATTTAAAAATTCGAACACGTCCTTTAGACGAAGACCAAAGATTTTCTCCAATAGCAACTGTTTGACCATCAGAGCTAAGTGCTACGGAAGTACCAGCTGAATCACCAGCATTTTCACCATCTATAGAGCTACCGACCTGAACCCAATTACTTCCATCAAATTTATAAATTTCAACACGTCCTGTTACTTCCATCAAATTTATAAATTTCAACACGTCCTGTAACAGTAGACCAAAACGGTTGGCCAAAAGCAACCGTTTTCCCGTCAGCACTTAATGCTACCGACCTACCAGCATCGCCAGGTGCCGCATCACCAGTTAAAGAATTAGGATCGCCAATTTCAGTCCAATCAGCACCAAAGCAACTTGTAACAAGAAAAGCGCTGATTAATATATATTTTTTATTTTGCATTTTTTCTCCTTTTTAAAATCAAATTACCCTAAACCACGACATTATTTAAAACATAAATTAATACTTTAATAGTATCTTGCACCCTTTCTCCTTTTTAAAATTAACTATTCAGATTTTAATATCCCTTAAAATATAAAATCAATATTTCATATTAATTAACAGATATTTTTCATACCACTCGTGGCAGCATAATAAACAGGAACATGATATTTTTGCTCAAAATAGCTTATAAATAAAAGCGCTATTTTTTTTATATAGTCAGATGATAACCAAATATCATTCCATAAAAATAATATCGGATAGCCCCATATTTTTTTAACCTCCCAAAAAAACTCAGAACATACAAACAGTTGGTATATTTTTCCAGATATACCAATTAAATCATTTTGAAATTGCGCAACAGAAGCATCTGATAAAAAATCAAAGGATAATATCGGAGACTTTAAAAAGTACTCGAACCATACAGTTCTTTCCATAAATGGCATCTTATGTTTTTTAAGGTACTTACGCACAAGTGTATTGTTATGTAACAAAAGAAGAGAGTTATGCGGATTCCCGCCTGAAACTGTATATGCAGAAAGTAAAATTGGAATATTTTGAGAACTATCACACCATACCGATATAAAATGTAAAAATTCATTTACATCAAAACAAAACGTTGATTCTGGTGTTATAATAATTTGAGTTGTAGCGGTACTTTGCTTGCCAATATCGTGCGCAAGTCGATACCCTTCAAACATTGCGCCCTTTTTTTGTTGATACCACCAGGGAGTAATTATGGTTGCTCCATTTATGATATATTTTTTTTCTACCAGATATTGTTGCGCAATGAGTGTAAGTAAACAAAGAAGCAAAATATAAAATGATTGTAGTATATTATTTTTATTCGCTATCCAATTTTGTAGCCCAAATATTATGGTAAACATTCCTATGTCAGAAATATAATATAAAGGTTTTAGGCATATTGGATATTGTGCAAGTAGTACCAAGGGATTTAATAGTGGTAATCCTTCTAATTTACCAAGCGGTAATAAAATTCCTTGCTTAATAAATACAAAAAAAAGAATCGTCGAAATCGTTCGATGATTTTTAAAAAAATATATCCATAGAGCAGAAAATAGTGAGCACCATATCGTTATCAATATCCAAAGGACTATTCCTGTGCTATACAATAATTCTTTTTTAAAGAGCATGATAATCCAGCTCCAATGAACTCCAAAAACTATCAGCCCCCAGATAAATCCCTTTAATAATTTCTTTTCATTTCCAATTTTATAAAGGGGCATAAGAAATATCATCATGGTCACTAAGCTTAATTGAGGAACAAAAAATGTTACCGCAAAAAATATCGCTGATAAAAATATATCTAGCACTTTCAAGCTCCAGCTGTTTTTTGTTTTTTTAGAAATGATATACTCTGAATATATTTATGTATATACCTATTGAACAGGGAGTTTTTTATTTATGAAAAAATATATATTAAAATTATTCTTAACAGCAAGCGTCATAAGCTTCATCGATATTCAGCCAGAAGCATTGCCATCCGTTGCTGATGTATTTGGCAACATGACAGAAGAAGAGATAACCAAACAAGTTCAGATGGGCCAACAATTTCTTGCTGATCTTGAAAAATATGGAACTCCAGAAGAAAAAACAGAATTCGAAAAAATTCTCTTAGAGACTTTAAACTCTATGTCCGAACAGGATTTCGAACAGATTCAATCTATAGCAAAAATGGTTGAGCCTCATTTACAACCAGCTGAAACTCAACCAACCACGACTCAACCAGTACCGACACCAAAACCAGAAGAGATTGCACCAAAAATATCAGAAGATACTACAGAAAAATTTAAAAATCTTATCACTGCTATTATAAATCGCATTGATGAAATTCTACAAAAGATTGAAAGTTCCAAAGAGTGTAAAGAAGAGCTTGATGTACGGTGGTCCAATCGTACAACTTTTAGTAGCATGAAGCGTCAGATAGCGCAACTTAAAAACAATAAGCTCGCTGAAAAATTATCTCAAAAAGATATTTCTCAAGAAGATAAAAAAATAGTTGAATCGTTAGAAAGTTTTCTTAAAGAATTGACAGAAAAGAATAGTAAACTTCTTATTGAAGATACATTTGGCCTTTCTGATAATAAAGAGCTTGAAAATAAATATCTCAAGCAGACTAAAGAAATTCTTTCTTTATTTGATAGTTTCATTGATTCACTTATGCCCAAAATTGAGAAATTTTTAGGCAAATGGGATCCTGAGGCTTTACAACTTGCAAAAGAAGCTGCTCAAAAGGTTGACAAGGCAACGCAAGATGCAAAGGATGCTCTTAAGCGCATTCCATCTGCTGATGCTCGTTCAACACAACAAGATCGGAGTCAAAATCAGAGGGGTTCAATGTACAGGGACTATGAGACCTATCCCGATTATGGTTCATATAATTATTCGCCGGATATGTATGATCAATACAACCAAGGTGCTCGATCAAATAATTCAGAGAATGTTAATTCTAATGAAAAAAGTGGTAGTAAACTACCTGCTGCGCCCAAATCACCTGCTACAGGAAAAGATTCTCAAATAGATCAAAAGTTAAAAGATCAAGATAAAGATAAAGTAAGCAATAAGCCTAATATTTTTGATGACATTATGGATTCAATCGATTCACATTTCGATCAGTATTCAAATGCCACCGCAAATCAAAATATTAATTTTTTAGATAAAATAGTAAACGAGGGGTATAAAGCTTTAACTCCTGCTCTTGATGCAAAGATTAGAACGTGGGGTAAAAATGAAAGTGGAGATGATGCTTCTGGCTCTAAGCCAAATACCGAGGGTGTTAGTGAATGGATATATCGCAGTTTTATTCCTTATACTGAATCTGTTTATAAGCAGTTAGATAATGATTATCAAAAATTTAGCACCGAATTAGATTCTGCTAAGCGTTTATTTTCTAAAATTGAAGAGTCAGCTAAAGATTTATCAGCCGAAGAAATAAAAAAAGTTTCAGCAAAGATCGATACTTTAGAAAAGCGTTTTATTTCATATCATGATGTATATAATAGCACTATGGATACTGTAAATAATAATTTTAAAACTAACTTTAGTCTTATCGCTAATCGCGAAATTGTTGGTGATGAAATACAGGATAACTCTGATAAGCCACAACAAGCAAAAGATATTCAACATAAATTTATTGATACATTAAAAACTCTTCTTGGCGATAAAATTTCTAGCGTTGTTGCTAATGTTAATACATTAAAATCTAACATTGAGCGCAAGATTAAGCGGAAATCAAAAAGCTCTAAGAGCAGTTCGGTAATCATGGATAAAGGTATATAAAAAAATTATTCCTTATTTATAATTCATATATACATTCAGAATTTATAATTATAGGTCGAACAGTATTTTGTTCGACCTATAATTTTTTTTATCCATCCTTATAAATTTTATTTCTTCATTCCTAATAAATCTTGTTCCCTATTCATATTTTTTACTCATGGCTTACAAATAGAAGAGGGAGGTTTCCCTTCTATTCTGCTTGCGCAAAAAGGGAAACCTCCCTCTTCGTTATCAATGATTACAAAATTAAAGAACGGAGAAAAATAGTAAGTTGTGATCTTTGAAAAAGAAGGGCTGCGTCAAAATACTCTAATCATGATACACGGTTCAAATACTCTGGTTATGATGTTCTGGTAGCACACTGTCACCCTACCAACTTGCGCTCTATTCATCACAGCTTGCACGCTTTATCCTGCTCTTTGGCAATCATGCTCGCGAAACAATAAGTCCTGATTTCAAATACCAAGCAATCAAGAATATTTTCAATCAAAGTACCCTCGACACAAAATTTGATATCGAGGGTATAAAAAGTCTTCAAAAAAGACTTCATGAAATATGAGTCTTGTGATGTAGATTATTTTTTCAAAACATCTTTACAACGGGAACAAAGTCCATCAAGTTCATCATCTGTATTCCACTGCCAACAGCGAGGACATTTTTCACCCTGCGCCTTAAAAGCGACTACAAAAATTCCAGAAGAAATCTCTGATAAACTAGAAATCGGTGAAGTCTGCATAGCAATTTGCGACACGATACAAAATTCTTTAATAAAAGCTGCTATATCCTGATGACCAGATTTTGTAACAATAGTCTGCATATCGAGTGTCATTCGTTCAGGCGCAACATATAACTGTACAGCTCCATCAAGAGAATGTCGTACATCACCATCTTGGCGCGCACTCTCAAGAGCCTTTAAAATTGCATTACGAATCTCAATAAAATTATTCCATGATTCTTGATACGATTCTGAATATAATTTTTTAACCATTCGGTCTAAAATATCTGTTTTTACAAAAGTTTGTAAATGAATAGAATCTTGTCCATCTTTTTTATAATGATCAAAAATCTGTTCAGATGTAAATGATAAAATTGGTGCGATTGTCGTTGTTAAAACTTGTAAAATTTCATATACAACCGTTTGAGCACTACGTCGCGCAATACCATCGGATTTTTCAACGTACAATCTATCTTTGATTATATCTAAATAAAAAGAGCTCAAATCTTTAGAACAAAAATCAGCCATCGCATGAAACGCTGCTGTAACATTACGTTGCGCATATGAATTTTGCATTACCTGATTAAACTCATGTAATCTGATTAATGCATACTGATCAATTGCAAACATTTTTTCAACGGCAACTGCATTCTGCTCATAATCAAAATCATATAAATTAGAGAGTAAAAACCGAGATGTATTACGAACCTTACGATAAACCTCAGAGATGTTTTTCAAAAGTGCCGATGAATAAATTGGATCATTTGAACAATCACTACTTGCAACCCACAAACGAAGTCCATCTGTTCCAACCTGTTCAATAATCTCCTGTGGCGTTACCACGTTACCCAGCGATTTTGACATTTTTTTACCATGCTCATCAACCGTAAAACCATGAGTCAAAATTTCACGCATCGGAGCAGAATTTTCAAGAACAAGTCCTGTCAAAAGTGAACTCTGAAACCATGCACGATGCTGATCTTTACCCTCAAGATACATGCTCGCAGGAAATGCTTGTTCTGGATTATTATAAAGTACTGCAAAATGACTCACTCCAGATTCAAACCATACGTCTAAAATATCATGTTCTTTTCCAACCTGCTTACAAGAGCACTTTGGACAACTAAAATCACCAAGATCATGTATCATTACACGATCCCAGAACTCAATACCCTCTTTTTCTATACCACGCGCAGCTACCTCAATAAGCTCTAAATTCGTAAAGACATACGCGCAAGAGGTACAATGCACTGCAGGAATCGGAACACCCCAGGTTCTCTGGCGAGATAAACACCACTCTAAACGACCTTCAAGTGTTGCAGAAAATCTATTACGTCCGGTCTCTGGATACATTTTTAATTGTTCAATTGCAGCAAGTGAACGATCCTTTAAATTATGTTGTGATAAATTACAAAACCACTGACTCGTTGCTCTAAAAATCAATCCATTACGACAACGCCAACAATGTGGATAAGAATGACGCAAACTTGATTTAAATAAAAGCTTGTCAAGCTCAGCAAGTTTCTTAATAACCCAAATCTGTCCATCAACAACGGACATTCCCATAAGAGCTTGTGGTTGAATCTCTTTTGAATATTTTCCATCAGTAGTCAATGGTGAATAAATTTCTAAGTTATTCTTAAGTCCAATTTCATAATCTTCAGGGCCACAACCCGGTGCACTATGCACACAAGCGGTCCCATCTTCTAATGATACAAAGTCATCACCAATAATCGGTACCATCAAGCGTGGCACAAAGGGATGATGCACGTGCCCGCCAATAAGTGCTTCTGCATCAATAGTTGCTAAAATTTCATATGACATCCCTGCAGCAGCTGTAACCTTTGCGATCAAATCATGTCCAAGAACTACTAATTTTTCATTAATACGTACCAAGGAATATTTTGCGCCTGGCTTTAATACCACTGCTCTATTTAAAGGCAATGTCCAAGGAGTAGTCGTCCAAACCAAAAGACTAACCTCTTTATCCTCAACATTTTTGAAAACATCTGAAGCATTTACCAGTGGAAATTGTACATACAAAGAAGGATCCTTGCGTTCTGCATATTCAATTTCAGCATTTGCTAAAACCGTTTGACAAGATGAACACCAAGGAACAGTTTTTAATTTTTTTTCGATAAAACCTTGTTCATAAAATTTACCAAAAGCACGAACAATCGACGCTTCATATGTAGTGCTCATGGTGGTATAAGGTTTTTCCCAATGCATCATAACACCAAGGCGCTTAAACTCTTCTCGCTGAATTTCAATCCACTTTTGTGCATAAGAACGACATGCTGTTTTTAATGCTTCACGAGAAAGACCAGATCTTTCTTGAGTGACTTTAAGCTCAATTGGCAATCCATGACAATCCCATCCAGGAATCACAGGAACATGCTTGCCCAACATACGCTCAGACTTACTGATAATGTCTTTAGATATCTTATTATATGCATGACCCAAATGAATATTACCATTTGCATACGGAGGACCATCATGCAAAATAAATTTTTCTTGGCCACTATGACAATCAAATGTTTTTTGACTCAATTTTTCTTGTGCCCAACGATCAAGCATCTGTTGATCAGTTTCTTTAAAATTGGCACGTAGTGGAAAATCTGTTTTAGGCAAATTTAATGTCTGACCATAAACATTTTTGTTCGTTTCATCATGCATAACAAACTACCTCTTGGTAAATTAAAAAACATGAAAATAAAATATCAAAAAAACTGACTTTTGACTAATTAATGTAAAAAATGTTAAATTTAAAATAATAACCTGATAACAAGGAAAATTAATGAATGATTCAAAAATATTATACACATGCTATACCATAGCAATCTCCACTTTTTTTAGCTTTTTTCTTTTTCAAACATTATTCCATTTTGAAATTTCTAAAGAAATATCTGCTATTACCTGCGGTTTATTAAGTGGTTTTTTTATACCACTTTCTATTTTTTACACAAAATCATCTATCAGCGTAAGTCTCATGATAAACTCTATCATAATGATGCTCTATATAACATCATTATATTGGCGCTATTTTACAGGTGCCTATAAATTTTTTATAGCGTTAGCGCTACTTACAATCTTGCTCTACTCGCTCTATAAAATTCTTAAAAAATAAAGGAACATAATTATGATCAGCCAAAATTCAGGCCTATCACTACGACTAATCTCACTCGGACTACTTTTTATGATTCCAATTACTATTAATTTAGGAATCGATTTTTTTTATCCGGCAATCACTTGGCAAGATTTTAATCAAGCAGAAGAACAATTTTTTAAAAAAAATAATCCTGATTTTAATTTAGAAAAATATCAAAAAGCTCAATTTTATTCTCCAGAAAATAAGCAAGAAGAAAATGAACATAAAAATCGAGAAAAACAATGGCGAAATTCTACAGAATACAAAGAACTAAAAAATAAACAAAATCAACAAAGAAAATTCAAATATTTAATGATTTTATTTTTCATGCTTCTGCTAACAATCTCATTGCGATATATCCAAATGCCCATACTTAAATGCCCAATTATTGGATCTATAACCTACTTTTTATTATTCGAACTTCGCTACATAAATCCATGTTGTCACACACCAATCATACAAGAATATTTTTTAGGAATACCAATTGAAATCTTCGAAATTGCAATATCACTACTATCTTTAATCCTAATAACATACGATGCATACCAAGATCAAAAAGCATAAAAATAATCGGTAATTATTAATAAACAATAATATATGAACTTATACAATAAAAAAATCGGTATCTGGGGCTTAGGTGTTGTAGGCACCTCAGTTTTAAATTATGTAAAAGCATTTACGAATTATGTGCAGATTCTTGATAAAAAGAACCATCCAGAAATACCAGTAATTTTACAAACACCAGAAACAGTTAAAAAATTTTTAGATGAAAATGATTATATAATTCCAAGCCCTGGAATCTCTCTACATAATTATCAAGACTATCAACATAAATTTTTGTGCGAACTTGATCTTTTTACACCCAATTATTATGGAAAAACAGTTGCCATTACCGGAACAGCAGGTAAAACAACAGTGACTGACTTTATAGCACAATCTATTCCCAACTCTGTTGCTGCCGGCAATATCGGCTTTGCGATGCTTGATGCTTTAAAGCTAGAACCAAAACCTACAACTATCGTTCTTGAAGTCTCAAGCTATCAACTTCAATACGCCAATAATTTTGCACCGGATATCGCTATTTGGACTAATTTTTTTCCCAACCATCTTGATCATCATAAAAACATCGACGAATATTTCACAGCTAAATGCAATATTTTGCGGCATCAAAATAATGATCAAATTGCCATCGTTGCGCATGAACTCATGGATAAAATTTTAGATAAAATCGACTACAAGGGAAAATTGTTTACTTACTCACAAAACAATCCCTACAAAACAGACCACTCACGCTTAAACATAGATAGTTGCCCAGACAATCAAGAAAATCAACAACATATCACATCTAGCAATCATCACAAAATCAATCTCCCCCATTTTTACATCGAAAATAACAGTTTGGTTCTCAGACAAAATAATCAAACAACTACTGTCTTTAAAAACATTCAAGAACTTCCACAGATTACATTTATTGCTAATTGGATCGTAATTATTGCGACACTCTATTTAAATAAACAAAATCTATCACAAGTAAATTTTACAACCATCAAACCCCAACAACATCGTGTCGAGTATGTTGGCAAATATCATAACATTGAAATCTACAATGATTCTAAATCGACTATCCAAGAATCAACACAAGAAGCTCTTAAAAAATTTACTGGCAAAAAAATCGCACTTATTATTGGCGGTATGAGCAAAGGTGCCGATCGTAGCCCGCTTATACAATTTATGGCTAAACAAAAAAATATTATTCCATTTATTTTTGGCAAGGAAAAAGAAATACTTACTCATTTTTGTGAGCAACACAAAGTTAAATATTTTGCATCAGAAAATCTAGAACATCTTTTAGAAATCTTTAAGATTAATCACCAAGATTTTGATATCTTACTCTTCTCGCCTGCAGGATCAAGCTTTGACCAATTCAAAAATTATCAAGACCGAGGCAATATTTTCAAAGAATTAGTCCAAAAATTATAAATTTTCTTACTATTTAAAAAAAGTAAATCTATATTTAAGATAAAATATATCTAAAAAAAAGATTAAAATTCAATGCTATTTTCTTAATAATCTGCAAACTGATGTCATGCAACAAGAGCTTCAAGTATTTTCGTACCATATTTTAATCGATCATGATCATATGAATGAGCAAAAATTTGTGTATACCAAGTATCAAGTTGTATCTTTTTTCCTGATACGGTAGTAACATAATATTGGCCTTTTTGTATTAAACCTTGATCAATTTTATTTGCTAAATCTAATAAGTTTTTCAATGTTACGACCTCAACATCATCAATCTCTTGGTAAGATTTATCGATATGCATATTGCCTTGAACCTTTTTTACGGCATCTTTTATTAACGATAGTAACCTTAGATCTTTTGATAGATAAAGAAACATCTGCTTATTTCCTGCATATATGTATGGCAACTTTGCTATATTTGCTGCACTCATTTTAAAAAATCCGCCCGTTTCTTCTAAAAGCTCTCTTGAGGCAGTTACTGCAGAGCTACAATCACAACTATCCATTTTACCAGCTTGTCCAATCATCCAGCTTTTAAGATTTTTATCATGCCCTACAATAACTCCATATTTCTCAAACTGTTTTCTACTTTGTATGCCAGTTGGAACTACCAGAATAACACCTGCTCTATCAACATCATGATGAGCAACACCATATTTTGTTCCATCGGGAAATTTATAAGTTGCAGAACATGAAAGATGCTGTTTATTTTTTAAAAAAAGATCTTGATACAACCCAAACACCAAGAACAGTGTTATGACTTTTCTAATTTTCATATAATTTCCTATTGCTTTATTAAAAAAAATAATCTTGTTACAATACTAAAAATATAAATAATAGTTTACAAATTTTATAAAAAGGAATTGTATATATGTTTATTCAACAGAAACTAAAATACAATTTATCAATATTTCTTCTAATCAACTTTACTTTTGTAATTTTAGGTCTCATCTTTGTATATTCTTCAAGCTCTTACTTTGCGCTTGAAACATTAAATCAACCTTTATACTTTGTTAAAAAACAGTTAATAGGAATTTTTTTAGGAATATTTGCTGGAATTATTGGATATTTAATTCCTTTAAAATTTTTAAAAGAGATCAGCTTTTTTTCACTCGTTGGCGCAATCATTCTTTCAGCACTTCCGTTAATTAATGCACTTACTCACAAAATGCACGGCTCACATCGATGGCTTAATATTAAGGGATTTATTTTTCAACCCAGCGAACTTTTAAAAGTTGCATTAGTCATATATCTAGCATCATTACTATCACGTAAAAAGATCATAGAGGGATCAACAAAACAAACTGCTTTACCAATTATTATTATCATGTTAATTATTGGAATAATTCTTTTAAAACAACCTGACTTTGGATGCTTTGCAACACTTTTTACAACAGCACTCATTATGCTATTTATCGCAAATCTTTCTATTCGATATTTTATTTCGACTATCGCAATCGCTGCACCACTCGCATTTATTTTAATTTATATGCAACCCTACCGTTGGCAACGTATTGTAACCTATCTTAATCCTTGGCAAGATCCACAAGGTACCGGATTTCAAATCATTCAATCATTAATTGCAATCGGCTCTGGAGGAGTATGGGGAAGTGGTATCGCTCAATCACAACAAAAATATTTTTATTTGCCTATGCAGCATACCGATTTTATTTTTGCAATTGTAGCAGAAGAAATCGGATTCATCGGATCATTATTTTTCATCACACTCTGTATCATATTTTTATGGTACGGTTTTCAAATCTCATGGAATCTTTCAAAAAGTTTTTCCATACTTTTAGTGCAAGGAATTGTAACACTAATTACACTTCAATTTATTATCAACCTCATGGTTTCAACCGGACTTGCACCAACAAAAGGTATTGGGTTGCCCTTTATATCATATGGAAATACGGCACTTGTCTGTAATTTATTTATGATCGGCCTTATTGCAAATGCCGTTCAAACAGAAACATAAAAAATGCCGAGTATTTACCTCGGCATTTTTCAAACATATTAAAAAGTATCTATCTATTTTTTCCAATTACGCGCAACGTCAATCAAAAGTCTAACTGATGAACCAGTTGCACCCTTACCAAAGTAAGAGATATTTGGAACATTGAACGCTGAAGAAGCAATATCAAGATGAACCCATGGAATATCTTCTGTAAAATGGCGCAAGAACCACGCTGCAGTAATAGTACCCGCTGCAATTGCTGGATTTCCAACATTTTGAATATCAGCGATTGGAGATTTAACAGCCTCTTTAAAATCTGGTGTAAAAGGAAGTCTCCAAACATGATCACCTGATGTTTTTGCAGCATCTTGAACGCGCTGTGTCAAATCATCATTATCACTTAAAAGTGCCGAGAAAAATGGTCCAACTGCATAAATACAGGCACCGGTTAAAGTTGCCACATCAATAATTGCATCAGGTTTGAAATGTTTTGCTGCATAAGCAAGAGCATCAGCTAAAATCAATCTTCCTTCTGCATCAGTATTTCTAATCTCTGCTGTTTTTCCGTTATAAAATGTTACAATGTCACCCGGTTTTTGTGCGTGACAACCAGGCATGTTTTCAGTAATTGGAGCAAGTCCAATCACATTAACATCTGGTTTAAGCTGAGCAATCGCTGCAAGCGCATTAATTACGGATGCTGCACCAGCCATATCTTCTTTCATATCTTCCATTGAATTTGCTGGTTTAATTGAAAGACCGCCTGAATCGAAGGTAATTCCTTTACCTACAAATGCAATCGTTGGTGCCTTAGGTTTTTTAGACTTATATTCTAAAATTACAAAATGCGCATCTTGACCAGAACCTGCAGAAACTCCTGCAAGACCCTGCATTCCCATGCTTTTAAGATCATGCTCTACAAAAGAGGTATATTTTAAACCATATTCTTTAGCTAATTTTTTTGCATGATCAGCAAGAACCGTTGGAGTAAGCTGACTTGGTGGTGTATCAATCCACTCACGTGCACGATTAACAGACCCACCGATCACTTCACCCTCTTGATAGCCAGTCTTTGCTTTTTTAAGATCTTTTGCAGCTACAGCAAATCCAATTTCAAAAGTTTTTTCACGCTCTTCTTTGCTGATAGTTGTTATAAATTTATCAAATTTATAACTTGCAATGTACGTAATAGTAACTATCTGTTGTACAAAATAATCGACTTCAAGACCAAAATCAGTTGCCTCAGGCAACTGTAAAACCATCGTTTCAAATTTTTTAGAGATACCAAATTTAATAACAGTTCCCACAGCTCGACGCATCGTTTCAAGAGAAAAATTTTTGTCTTTTCCTGCTGATCCAATACCAACAAAACAGAGATGTACAATTTTTTTACCCTTACCCTGAACAGCAAGCGTTGCAAAAGAACCGGCTGAACCCGTAAATTTACTTTCCATTAAAAATTCATGAACATCGATCTCAAAATTCTTAAATTCAGCTGAAAGATCCTTTGAACTAAATTTTTCTGGAACAAAAAAGACTATACTTTTTGCCCCAACCTCAAAAATTGGCTTCGTTGTTAAAGCCGTTGTTAATTTCATATATTCCCTAACAGAATAAAATAATAAAAAAGATTACTATCATTGTAAAAAAAAAGAATCACTGGGTCAAATCCAGAAATTCTTATTTTTTACGTAAAAAATAAGGGCTGAGATAATTTTCAGCCCTTATCATTCTAAGTCAAAATTCAGAATTTATATTACTACTTTTTATGCTTTACTTGCTACTAATTCCGATTGATTTTCGATAGTTTCTTCTTCGTTTTCAGCAACAGCAACGCTACGATATACCAACATATTGTGCCCCAATTTATTAACGGTAGTCATTTTACCTGTTCTACTATTTTTTATTTCAATGGTCTTATTGCTTACACCGACAGAACAAGCATCAAGCACACTTAAGAAATCTTTTGTAGTCAAACATTGTCCTAAAGCTTCACCATTCATAGCATCATAAACAGCTGAGGTTTTAAGATCGACATACGCATCCTTTGCAATATAATCAAATGTCATAGTTGATGGCAGAGCCTTTGATAAACTACCTGCGATTTTATACATAAAGCGCGGATTCTTCTCAGAAGTTTTAAAGACACCTCCATAACCACTTTTCCCCGAAGCAAATTTATATGCAAACTCTTCAGCTTCTGGGTTTTCTTTTGGAGCATCATACACTAATGATATTCCTGCTGGACTTACTTGAACTTTGTTAGATTTAACCGGTAGATCAGCTACAAATAAAACATGAGTTACATAATCAGGTACAACAACCTCTTTTGCAACCGTATCCATAGGACCAATATCTATAGGAAGTGGTGACGCAGCTGTTACTCCATGAATAATTTCAACTCTATTTACTTCCTGCTCTTCTGTTGTGTAAAACTTTGGAATATATGCATATTTATAGGTATTAACTCCATCAGACAAAGTCATATAAGGCGCTGTTGTATCAGAATCTAAAGGTCCATCAGTAAGAGTTATTGAAGCTTGAGAGGTTGCAGTCTCTTGCATTGGCTTAAACTTATAAACAGTATAATCACCCTCTTGAGTCTCTGCAGAAGCTATTGATTCATACGCTGCACCATTGTAAATACAGTGTGTTATCTTTTTGTTATTATTTTTTACCACCTGTAAATATCGATAAGAATCATCGGGAATATTGCTTAATAAATTTCCAGCATTATCAATTGGGACTAACAACAACATATTCCATGTATAGTTTTTATTAACTGTGTACACCGTAGATTCATTAGAAGAATCTACAATGGTATATTTTGTAGGAATAGCCTCTGCTGAGTTTGCATTAGTAGTAACATTATACATTTTGAATGGCTCAGAGCGACCATACCATGTCATAGCAGCATTAGATTCTGAAATATTTGCATAATCAGAACCATCGGTCATATAAGCCTGCATAAATCCATTCTTGTTTTTATACAAGAGCAATGGAATCTGATCTTTACTTAATGCTACAGAATTATCTTCTAAAACGGGTTGGCCATTTTTCTGATACAGATGACCACCATCTACCGACATCCAACGATTATTTTTACCATCAAGAACATAGTACGTATTCATAATTTTACTAAAATACAGACCATATCCTGTTGGCATAGTAACCGCTTCACCTGGAAACTCTAAAGAGCCTGAAGCTATCAATGACTCACCACTTTGGCCAATGGTAATATTAAGATCATCATCCTGCATAGCAAGAGTAGGTTGCATCATCGGAATACCCAGTTTTTGTTTACCAGTCTTTGGATCAACAATAACTCCATATTCATCACGAACTGCTTGAATGTGCTCAGGTTGATAACTACTTAAATAAGAACCATCTTGATTATAAATTTTACCATTATTCATAAACAGATAAATCAATTCACCCTTTTCTAATGGAGACGGATGCACATAATTACGAGAAGCCTTATCGTACGCAAGCCCTGCATAAGGAGCAGGTAATTGCCCAATAGATGGTTGAATGTTTTTAATAATTTTTGCAATTTTATCCTGATCCTTATTCATTGCAGTATCATGTTTTTTGGCAAAATCAGCTATTGATTTCTCAAAATTCTCTTGATCATTTTGCATCTGAATTTGACTTGCTTGATATGCAGCTTGTAAACGCGCAACATTTTCTTTAATCCACGGACTCCAACCAGCCTGCATTGTTGTTGTTATATTTTTTAAATTAGCCTGAGATAATCTATTTACTATAGTACCACTATTATCAATAGCTATTCCTGTTATTAAACTTATCAGGAGTTGTTTTTTAGAAGAATCATATGACTCAGGACTAAACTTATCTTGCTCAACGATAACATACATATCCTCTGGAACTATCACTGATTTAGTCATTTGGGCTGCATCAAAATAGACAAAATTTAATGCTTGCTGATCAACAGCTCGGATAGACACCTTATATTTTCCAAATGAATATGGCCCCTGAGGTACCATCTGGCTTTGAATATATCCATCAACGCTTGATTTATACGCCTCTTTAAATGGTGTCGGTAAATTATTAAATTTTACAACAACAGTGTCATATATAATCTCTGCGGTTGATTTTCCTGAAGCATAAAGATTATTTGGAATTATTACTGTTTTTGCAAAACCATTATTACGCAGTACCTGATTACCGCTTAAATCATACAGAGTGCCTGTTAATAAACTGACTATCATCGCCTTAGAATTTTTAGGCAATTTTTTCAAATCAAGAGTCTGAGTCAATGTTGTAAGTGATGGATTTTGATTATCAATCACAACAAAATAATCTGATGATGCAAGTGATAATCCTGGATTAATTTCATAGATATAACATTTATTAGATTTTGCATAACCAATAGTCAGCGTATTAGCTAAATTTGCAAGCTGAGAGTTTGCACCAGTACCAACTTGAACAACATCATCCAGTCCTGCAAGCCATTTCAAGCGTTGCTTTTGAACATACGTTACAACTTTTTGATTAGCAGTAATAATCTTTTCATCAGCAGGATCATTTTTTGCGGTTGTATTAACGGTCAAATACCCCTGTGATAATGGCTGCGTTGCAAGAGTTCCATCAAGAGTTGTATTAGTTATACCTAAGTAAGTACCAAGAAGTTGCAGATAAGAGCTCATTTGCTGATTAATTTCGTATGAACCATCTGCTTTTCTAACTGGCATCTGAGTTGCTTGATTAAGCTTTAACGAACTTGAAGAATATCCTGTTGCAACTTGACCTGGGCTAGATTGAGGAAGTGAACTAGCAGGAGACCAACTATTCGTTTTACTATCAAACATATAAGTAATATCAGTCACTAAACTTTGCATGTATAAAAGATTTGAATTCGGCAATGCAATCGGATTCAAATTATTATCTGTGGCAACAAACAGATCTGGTACATTGGACGTATTAAAACAAGGGAAACTTTTATCAGCTGTATAAGTTGGAAGATTTTGTCCCTGAACGTTAATCTTAAAATCTGATTGTTTAAATAGTACGCCACCAATAGTCATATCAAGATTTCCAAGCAGATATAGTAATGCAGCTGAATGAACTTGAAGCTGATTATAAATGTTAGCATAATTTGAGCTTATTGATGGACCTTGAGTACTATTTAGAAATAAAGGAATCGCACCACCTGCTTTTTTAGCATCAGGCGGAGTTCCTAATTCTGAAAAAGGAACTTCATACTTATTTCCCTGTAAATCAAACACTACAGGCTTACCACCTGATAAGAAATAAGACTGATTATAAAATACTAAACTAGTCCAATAAGCAATAACTGGATTGACTATAAATTCAGATTTTTTATAACTATAATTATTAGATTCATCCTCATAAGCTATATCAACTGTACCCGGCACCATCAAAGGAACAACGTTAAAATCGCTATCAAAAAATACAATCATATCAGTAAGTCCACCGACAACAGATGCTGTAGCCCCTGGAACTGCCTTCATTAGTGCTTCAATAAAGGGAGTTTGAGCACATAAGTATATCCAACAACCCTGCGCTGCCCAAACAGTATCAGGATGCGCATACTCTCTTTCTGTAGTTGTAGTTTCATCTGAAGCCGTTACAACTTTGGAAACACCCTCAAAATCTACCGCGCTTGGATCAAACCCTTTAAATATTCCTGCTGAGATTAAATTTTTATTAGAAATTGGATCAAGTTTTGTTTTACCAATAATCCGTGGATACCCTGTCTCTCCCCAACCAAATACAGGGATTACAGCGCCAAGTCCATGCCAACCTACTTTTTGAGAAACCTTTGTAGCAGAAGTTGGAACAGAACTACTATTTTTCTCAGAAACTGATGCTGATTTTGATTTTGCAAGCGATGTTGCATCAATAGTTTGGTCACTTGCGCCCTGTTCTGTTGCAAGAACATTAGTTCTGCCGCCTACAACATCTCCCACCTCTTGTTCTGTGCTCGAAGAGACAGAGTATGTTACATAAGCAACCTTACCTGCAGCATCAAGCTCTAAACCATTTTGTAAATCAGTTAAAGCCTCGGTAAGTAAACACCTACAACCCGATACTTTTACTGCACCACTTTTTTCATCAATACAATCTGCATCAAAATAAGCTGCTTGAGATTTACCAACAGTATGAGCAGAATAACCAGTAGTAACATCTTGATATTGTTGAAAATTCACCTTAATCCCCAAGGCTTCCATCTTATCAAGAAGTTTTCCAAAAATCTCTATAATTGGCTTAAGGCCCTGAGCAGCTGGAGTTGTTTGTCCAACGGATAACGTACCCCAAATATTTGTAGAATCATCCCCTGCAATAAGAGGTATTCCTGTTTCTTGTGGAATTCCTGTTGCATTAACTGTCCCGCCAGATCCATTAATAACTTGCCCTGTTTTAAGAGATACAAGATTTCCGGTAAACTGACTAGTACCAACCATCGCAGAAGCTGTTGGAGCCATGGAAGTAGGACTTCCATACATCACAGCAATATCAGTGTATTTTAAAAATTCATTACTAAAAATGTACCGCTTAATCTTAGTTCCGGTACTTGCTCCTTCAGTCCAAAAATCTGCACTTGCATTATGAATCGCATCAGATATAGGATTATTCGAAGTTGGTGCACCTTGATTAATCGTATTTGCAAACATCTTTGCCAATGTTGCATTAATCGGCTCATCGGTACTACTTACAGGAATCTGCACGAGTAATGGGATAGAAGCAGAAGGATTTTCTAAATTG
The DNA here is from genome assembly GCA_016183005.1 of Candidatus Babelota bacterium. GTDB lineage: Bacteria > Babelota > Babeliae > Babelales > Chromulinivoraceae > JACPFN01. The sequence goes on from JACPFN010000011.1 coordinate 91,881, forward strand.
ATACACCAAGCTAACACCACCCAAACTCTATCACCATACTTAATCACCTTTCCCCATGTTGCAAGCAAAGCAGCTTTTTCCTGCTGAGAAAGATACGCAGACTGAAATATATTTGGAATCATAAATAAAATTGCTGTTCCTAATGTCTCAAGAGAAAAAAGAAACTTACCCCCAATCCAACGTCCTGTACGAGATAACCATCCACCTCTTCCACCAACACCTTCCTCTACTTTTTTATCGAATTCAACATTTTTTTCGCGAAAATCATCAAGCTTCTTTTCAAGGAACTTTACATCCGATCTCCATGATAAACGATCAGCATATGAAAGATCATCACTAAGTTTTCCTGCTATCTCTGTTCTAAAAAGATTAGTCTGTTTATCTAAATATTTTTCAGCGTCACGACGAAAAGCCTGCGAATCTTCTTTAATTGTTGTTGCTAAAAAATCTTCCAGTTTGGTTATTTCAACTACTATTCCCCCAGCTTCTCCTCCTTTAGCAATCTTTCCACCAGGAAGCTCCTCTACCTTAACTTTTGCATTTGGATCTTTGACATCTTCAAGAAATTTATCAAATTTATCACACATAACACCATTTGCTTTACGAGCAGCTACCTGTAAATCCCGCGGTAAATCATTAATCTTTACATCTCTTTGAATACGTCTCAAAGTGATAAGCGCTGAACGTGCTTGATCTTTATCTGTAGCTTCGCTCAATTTTTTTTCTGCTTTCGACCACATACTTTGTTGAAGAGAAGTTGCTTTTTCACCCAGCTTAAAATTTTTTCCCAAGCTCTGAGCTTTTTCAAGACTTCCTATGTTTGCAATTTCACGAGCCTGACTTGCAAATGTATCAGCATCTGTTCTCACGCCTCCTTTAAACTCTCTACCACCAAGAACATCGCTCTTTGAAAGCTCATCAATAAAGTCATTTACATTATCAAACGTTTTATCGAGCTTATCCCTAACTCTCGTATAACTGCCTTTTGTTACCGCCTCGTCAGAAGCCAAGCCTTCAAGTTCATCACCTACTACAGCTTGCTCAGCATTTGCTCGATTAATTGCATCAACTTGACTGTTAAAACTACCTTTAAAACTTGCGAAATTAGAATTTTTAGATAATTCTGAATCATCTTTTAAAAACTTTCCAAATACTGCTTCATTCCCTTTAGATAATTCAGCCAATCTTCCCGCCAAAGCATTCATCTCGTCCTTAGATAAATTGGCAATATCATTTTCGCTCATATTGCCTATATATTCCGTTAATCCCGCTGCATCTTTACCGCCTATTTCTGCGAGAAATGAAGGCGTGACAATTGAAGTTTGTAACAGAGATATACACAATGCGCACAAAAGTGCTGAATACAATCGAATATAATTCATAATTTTTTATTACTCCCTTTTTTAATTTTTTATAAATATCTAATTTATATCTGACACCTTACAACAAAAAATTAGTCTGTTGCAAGTTGCTTTTTTAAAAAGGGAGTAATATCGCCCTAGATAAAAAAAGAGGTCTTTTTTTTAAGACCTCTTTTTTAAAATCTGTAAATTTTTTATTTTTACCAATAACAGGGACCAGTTCTATACCAACCCCAGTACGGTTGTGCCCAATATGATGATCCACCCCATGAATATCCCCAACCGTATGGATAAAATCCTCCGTAGGCATAATAACGAGCGATACGCTCTTGACGCTCTTGGTTTTGTTCATCCTTACGTTCTATTAAAAGCTTTTCTAAATCATCACCCGCGCTATCTTCAAGCAGTTGCGTTAAATCCTTTGTTGATGATGGATCAGTAACTCTAGAATTTCGATCTCGAGCTCCTTCATTAAAAGCATAGCACACAGGATCATGACCAACTTGATAATCTTTTACAAGATTTTGAGCACGTTTTGCAGCAACATTAACAGCAATAAAACCAATATCTTTAGGCAAGAATCTCTTAAATTCTGGTTTGCTGGCTGCAGCCTGAAGCATCGATGAAATCGATCTAAGATATTTTTTATGATCTTTTAAATCTTGAAAACTAAGATCTTGCCCACCCTGCCGTGCATCAGGAATAAAACAGGCAACACTATATTTATAATTATCAACCAATCTTGCAAACTCTTGCGAACTTGTTACTCGATGATATCGAGCAGCCAATGGTACTGTCAACAACAGAACCATTATCATTTTTTTCATAACCCCCTCCATTATTTTTATTTCTCATTATTCTGTCGATACTCATACTCAATTCACGTAGCGATTCCTTTTTATTTTTCATACACCATCACTTCGCCACGATCGTCATGTATTTTTTCAGCTTGAGTCCATGAATTATACAACACATTTTTAATAAACTTATTTATACGATACGCATACAACTCAGGACTATCAAGGCATGACCCGCAGTGACGAATTCCCTTGGTTATCCACAAGCGTTTATACGAAGATGGAACAGCGTCATACAGTCTTCGAACGCATCCCACTGGCACCTTTTGATCATTTTGACAAGTGATAAAGTAACAAGGAACTGTTATTTTTGGAGCATTTTCAATCGGCAAAACTGGTACAAATTTTGTTTTTGCTACAGCATTGTTAAATCCTGCAGCGTAACGAAACACCTGACGCATTACCGGCTGCAAACGATTACAGTACAAACATTTCATCATAACCTTTTTACCAGGAATACGATATTTCTGACCAAAAAATTTCACCGTCAACATTCTATCAATACAAGCAGCCATACAATCACTACTTGAATCAAATGGACTATCCATAATCATTGCAGTAAACAGATCTGGATATTCAGCCTGAGCCTGAAGCAACGTAACAGCGCCCATTGAAAATCCAAAACCTATAATAGGCTTACTTTCAAGCTCTGCTATAGATTTTACAAAATCAACTGCGCCTTTAATATCATACAATTCATCATTACCAATGGTTGAATACTGACCATCCGTCAAATCACCATGCGCACGAAAATCAAACGCTAAAACATTAAAATGGGGAAAAAGAGTTCTAAAAAATGCAGCTTCATACTTAGACTGAGTAAACCCATGACAAACGACAACGGTCCCTAAAGCATCAGGACGCATTATCAGGATACCCTTTCGAATAAAAGTTGCATGATCCTTTTTGCTTTTTTGAACAGGAAATTCGATCTGCTTAAAATGTAAATCCTGAAAAGTTTGCCTCATTCGTTCTATATCTTGCTCAAAAGAAGAACTATTGGTCTTAATCATAAAAGGTGTTGCGAATACAGAATTAAAACTGTTCAAAATAGTTACTAAAACTAAATAAAAACATGCCTTATGCAAAACTTGCATGTTCTAACCTCCCATCATTATTATTCATAATATCTATAATTAAACTAGCAACAAAGGCCATTCAAGTTCAAGTATTTTATAAAGTTTTTCAAAAAACAATTCTTACGGGCTTGCAATCGATAACTGATAAAAATTAATCAACCCTACTTTCCCCATCCTAAAACTTACGCTTCAAGGACAATTAAGTGATCTCGATAATCAACTTTTAAAAAAAATTAAAATTATTACATTAAAAATCGTACAAAAAAAGCATTGTAGCTGTTGCCTAAACACGAAAAACAAGTAGATTATATATCATAACAATCAATATTTAGGGGTTTAATTTATGAAAAGTAAAATTATTTTTTTCGCAGGACTTTTTCTATTAAATGGATTTATGCTTGGTTCTTATAAAGAATTGACACACCAAAAAAATGCTGAAAGAACAATACAACCTGATAATGAAGAGTCTGTAAGGCTTTCAGTTCACAAAAGAGATACCTTTAGATCTGTAATTGATGCAAGAACAACAAGACCAAGTACAAAAGGCGTACTAGATACAATAAACCCAGATGGTAACGAAAGCGTAACAGCTCAAGCAATATGTCACCTAAATGTAGATCCAAGCAATATTAAAAGACTTAATGTTACAACTCATTCTACAAACAAAAAACCAGATCCTTCAAGAATGACGGTTATCGTTCAAACAAATGATGGCTCAATAGTGACAAATAACTCGTCAAGAACAGCAGGATCATTTGTTCAAAATATAATGCCAGTTAGCTTAGCTAGCGCCGTAACAGGTTTTTGCGAAATAATTCTTAAAACAAGATTCAATTTATAGATTCAAGTAATTACGCAAAATTTAAAAATTAAGAGCTCGCTTTAAAACAGTTTTAAAGCGAGCTCTTTTAATTTAATCACCAATTAATCCCGTTCTTTTAAAAATCACCCTAAATAAATTTACATAGTTCTCGCATCGCCGAGCAAACCAGATGATCAAAAACAGTTATTACTTATCATCTAAAAACTTGGCAAGGTATGCATAAAGCTGCTTTTTATTCATAACCTTTGTATTAATATCTTGAATCTTACCATCCTTAAAGACCAATAATGATGGCAACTTAGATATTCGAATGTCATAATCAAGGGCAAGGTCGCGATAAATTGTCTTTTTAACCAACGTATAATTCGCTTTTAATATCTTAACCCTGTCATCTAATTTATGTGCAACAGCCTCAAGATGTGGAAGCATTTGGATGCAACAAGGACAGTCCAATGAATAAAAATCAAGCGCTACTACCCCCTTAGCCTTCATAATCAAATCCTCAAGCTCTTTGGTAGTAGTAATTTCTTGCAACTCTTTTTTAACATCTGAAAAATGCTCAAAGAAATTTTTATCCAATTCAGCACCAATTTCTGAATTAAATCCTATCTCGTATAAAAATGAAGTGGTATCTAATGCAGCTTTAGCACCTTCACCAGCAGCTACAATTGCTTGTCGATAGTAAGGATCCTGAATCTCACCAGCTGCAAAAACACCTGGTACAGATGCTTCCTGAGTTCGATCCTTCATAATCAAGTAACCATGCTTATCAAGCGCAATGCCTTCGCTTAAAATTTTATTATTAGGATCATGCCCAACAGCCAAAAACACTCCATCCATAGCTACTTTCTGAGTGCTTTCCTTCTCGTTGTCATACACATCAATAGCTGTTACATGCTCCCCATCGCCATAAATTCTAGTAACCTCTTTATGATATTCAATAGACGCATTTGGATAACTCTCTATTTTTTTCAAACCGGCCGCTGCAGCTTTCATGTGTCCCTTACGAACAAGAACTTTGACACTTTTGACATACGGAGAAAGCTCAAAAACCATCTCAACCGCGCTATCACCGCCACCAACAATAACAATATCCTTATCTTTAAAAAATCGTGCATCACAAACAGCACAAGTGGTCACACCCTTACCCCAATACTCCTGCTCACCGGGAACATTAAGCCTTCTAGGGGTTGCACCAGTCGCCAAAATAATAGAAAGTGCCTTAAATTCACGCCCTTCCTCTGTTTTTATGTTAAATGGCCAAGAGGTAAAATCAACACTGGTAACAACATCATGAATCATAACTGAACCAAATGACTGCGCCTGTTTTTTCATATCATTCATAAGCTCTGGACCAAGGACCTTTTCACGGCCTGGCCAATTTTCAACATAGGTCGTTTGAGTTAATTGTCCAAGAGGCATAGCTCCTGCAAAAATAAATGCTTTCATCCCCGCTCTGGCAAGATATAAAGCGGCACTTAGCCCAGCAGGGCCAGATCCTATAATAACAACGGGGACAACATTCTCCTGCTTAACTGCTCTTTCTAATGAATAATCAAGATGATTCAAAGATAATTTTCTCTCAGACTTTCCCACCCTTAAAAGGGGATTATAACACGCAAATAGAAACGATATTGGAATAGTAATGAGAAAAAATTTAGTAATTTGCTGCATCCTTAAAACTCCCGATATTAATTAAAAATCCCTAATTATTCTAAATAAATTATCTTATTGAAAAAATTTTATAAAGAATAAACCTAATTTATGTTAAAAATCAAGCTTAACGGTTTATTATTTCATAAAATGATTGATTCTCTAGAAGTACCAAAATTTGACAAATATGCAACTTTTTTATAAAATATTAACATAACAGCTTAGGGATCAATGGGTGATTCAAATTCAATACGACACAAATAAGTTTCGCATCCGGACAACTTCATAACTTATCCTAATTTTAAATAAGAGGTTACTTTAAAAATTAAATTATGATGAAAATTTTATTCTCTAATCGCTTTTTTTTCATATCATTATTACTCACATCTTGTCCATCTATTTTTATTAAAACGTCAGAAGAAGGCTTGCAAACAGCTAACCAAATAGATCCAGAACACTTTAAAATGCTTATGGAATCATCACACGAACACACTGAAACAATCGGTTGGGTAGCTCAACAGATTCTCCAAACTCTTTGTACCAACAAAGAACAGTACCAAATTAAAAATAAAGAAGAAGTTGTTATTACGCTTAAAAGCATTCAAGATCTAGCTAAAGATATCGATGTAACAATCAATAGTAGAAATACCACTCAAGACTTAGCAAAAGCTGCTGTCATTAATAATGGACTCATTCATTTCCTATCAAAAGGACTCGATTCACAGTTTAAAGAGTTCGACATTAGCGCTTTCTTAGAAACATTACAAAAACGCTCACTTAAAGACCTATCGGATCAAACTGTTATAAATATTATCGAAAAAAACAATCAAGATATTAAATCATTATTAAGTAAAGTTAGCACCACTGGATTAACCTGGTACAATCTGCTTTATAGAAAAATAAAAGAATATAACGTCTACAACATAACCAAACAAAGCTCTAAAGTTTTACTACTCGGGGCATTGTTGCTTAGTTATACCTATTGTGTTACAAACACAAATCCTGATGGAAAATTCTTTTTTAGTAAATATACCGACAAGCTTGATTTTGTTACCCGATGGGCTGATCGTTATATAGGAGGAACTCCATATAAAGATATTCAGGGAGAATGGCATTATCGATTCTTATCAAATAATAACGAAATGCAAGAATCTTCAATCCCAAGCACCATTTTTCAAACATTCGCAACAAAAACAATGGCCTTTACCAACTCTGGATTTGGTGCAATAACCCCTTTATTTACCATTAGCTTACCAGCAATCTATAACTATTGTTTTGGAGATGCATACAACTGGACAACAGATCAGATTAACGACAACATACATCGTATTGATGAAATATTAAATGGATCACAGCCAAATAAAAATATTAATGATGATGGCCAAGAAAAAGTTTACTTTGAAGACCTCATAGGATGTGAAGAGCTTCAAAACCTTGCAAATCAGCTTGCTGATTTTGTAGAAAATCCATCATATTATGAGCGCTCTAGAACAGAAACGCACCGTGGTATTCTTTTACATGGCCCTCCACAAACTGGTAAATCGAACTTTGCTAAAGCACTCAGAACTCTTATTCAAGATAGATTTGGTAATACTAAAAAGATTGGCTTTATTGATGGTAAATCATTAATAGATAGACATATTCCAATTGACGCAATCTTTGAATATGCTGCATATGCAGCACCATGTATTCTGTTCCTTGACGAGATAGATTTAATAGCTGGAAACAGAGAAAAAGATCCTGTTCAAACAGGAAAACTCTTAACCTGTATGCAAGGTATTGATATCACATCAAAACAGATTATTGTCATTGGTGCAACCAATAGGGTTGAACAGCTTGATAAAGCATTATTAGTTGATGGTAGATTTGGAAAACAGATCTTAATTGACTATCCGGAATATAAATATCGTAAACAGTTCTTTAAACGAGAACTTGCAAAACGTGCGTTAGAAATTTCTGATGAATTCATTGACCATATGGCACAAGAAACTGATGGCTGCAGTTATAATAACTTACGAAGAATAATCACTGAGGCTATCATCATTTCAGGAAATGAACGACGCCCTATCTGTCAAAATGATTTTGAAAAAACTTTAGATATCGACATTAGAAAAATATATTTTGGTAGCAGAGGTCAATCAACAGAAGAAGAAAAAAATATTATCGCAGCATATCAAGCAGGTAAAGCTCTTGTGCGTCATCTGCTCAATACTGATAAAGAGATCGTTAAAATAACCATCGAAAATGTTGCTCGAACAATTAAGCCTAAAAAGACCGGGTATGCAATATCTCTTGGAGAAGAAAGTTCTTCTCCAAATGAAAAAATTGCTTCAGAAAAAAGTGAAAGCAAAACAAAACTTGGCGAAGTATTTGCAAAATCAAAAAACAACAAAAAAGATTTTATCAGTGATCAAGAAATAGAAAAAGAAATTCTCGTTCTTCTTGCTGGTAATATTGCACAGCAAACTATACTTAAACAAAGTTACAGTCAATGTAATACACATGACCGCGCTGATGCAATGCAAATGATTTATGAAACAATAACTCATGGTGAAAAGATTGATGAAAAAATACGCGAACAAGCTCTTATTATTAAAGATAAATACGAAAAAGAACTATTTATCATTTTAGAAAAGAATAAAGAACTTCTTTTAAAGATAACTAATGCTCTTGTAAAAGATATAACAATCAATCGCAATCAATGGATAAAGTTAATTGCATAATATAATTAGCATTTAAAAATACCTGCATCAAGATGGTGCGGTGCAAGGACCTATCCAATTTAAAGTCCAAATAAGACAATCTATTTTACTAACGCCCGCAGGTGGTATTAAAAAAGGTATATTAGATGCTGCCTGTACAGCAATAATGTCCCCTTCCGATAAAAATATGATATATTGCCAAATTTGTCGCACTCCAAGGGTTGATAATGTAAATGTTTCAGCAATAGCATTATTTACCAATATATTAAATCGTGCATAAAAAGTCGTACTCGTTGGATCAGTTGTTATTTGATCACCAGCATATGAAAATTCTAATAAATAATACCCTCCATTCTGTATCGTCAAAGATTGCGTTGGAGTCGTAGATGAAGGTGAACCAGTCGGATTACTAACAATATTATATAATAATCCAGTATCAAAGGTTCCCGTATCCCCCGAAAAGATATCGGCGCTCACAAAACCTGACAATGTACGTCGCATCATTGCTAGGCTTAATAAACAGGGTTCGGATGGACCAGTTGCGCCCGTAACTCCATTAATAGCAGTAACATTAATGCCCTGGACAAACTGTTGAGTTTGCGGCGTGAAAATAGAAATAGGATAATTATTTAATCTGATACTACGCTTTTGTAAGTCATGAGATTCTACAAAATTCACATTTTCTTGCTCAGAATTTTCTTGAGAAATGAGAGCATACGATGTTGAAATAAAAATAAAAAGTACCAAAATCTTAAAAAATAGATATTTCATACCGATCTTTCTTCTTTAAAAATTTAATCCCGCTTGTAATCCTACACTCCACATATCTAAAGCGTGGTTAGTTTTTCCAGTTAATTCAACAGAACTATACATAGCTAAATATGGGCTAAAAGTACATTCTTCAAATGTATAACCAATTTGTCCAAATAATTTTCCAGAGATAGCTGAAGATAATTGAGCGCCACATATATCCAAAGCATCTTCAAATTTGGCTGGGATTCTATTTTTTGAAATTCTTGCATCAGCAATACCCTCGGATAACTCTAACGGTTTAGTAATTTCTGCAATGACTCCTGGTTGAACAAATCCTTGTTGATAATTTCCATGAAGATACGGCGGAACTCCAACTAAAACTACCGGATCATCAGATTCATTAATTTTTGCTAAAGGCTGGCAATAATACGTAAATAATTCTTTATCATTACCATCTATCAAATAACTACCATGCTGTCTTCCCATTACAGCAAATTCATTTAAATTTGGATGACGACGCTCTACAGCACTTTCAACATCGATAGACAAACATTCTGCAGATCGACCCCAAAATTCTGCACCTAACGATATATTCCATGATTTATGATGATAATCAAGTAAGGCCGAAAAAGCTCCTTCGACAGCTATCTTTGAAAAAACCGGTAACGTTGTAACGTCGATCGCTGAATACAAAATTTCTGGCTGCATTGAACTCTTAAAATAAAATGGATCATCATCCTTATATTGATATTGCGGTGCATAATGTTGCACTAAAAGATATTTTGATCCTGGTCCATTCTGCTTTAAATCAAAAGAACGCATATTCGCTCTTCGACCGGGAATTAAATGTAAAACTTCACCCTGCAGCCAAAGATCTATACGGTCCGTATCAAAAACATTTTGCCATATTTTGTATTCACCGCTCAACTCTACTCCAACACCCCAGGCACCACCCCGTCCAACAATTGGCTCTAACATAAAATCTGCTGTTGGAATATTACCTGTAGGGCACGTTAACTTAAATGCTGCACCAAAAAAACCTCCTTCTCGGACAACAAAATTATATCCCAGCGCACAGGATAAATCGGCTAATCGAATTTCAGTTTGACTTTGAGGAGCAATTCGTCCTTTATCCAAACGCAATGGCTTGAAAATATTTCCATCTAACTGCTGACAATCAACTGCTCCACCCGTTAAATAATTAAAGACAAAATTCTGACCTTGAATAATTGGATATCGCCAATCATAATAAGTAATGGATGCTGATGTTGCTAAATTATTAGGATCTGATGGCTGAGTTACTTGTTCAAACTTATTTGATCCTGACATAGTAACAAAATCGGTCTCTTTAAAATGAGGCGCTATGGTCATTGCAACTAACGGAGCATGTATTTTAAAATAGATACTAGGATTTTCTTTAGAATAAACATAATACAAAAATAGATCCGCTGCTGCTTGTCGCACCTTTGGATCTAATTCTATTTTTCCAGATATACCGTCCTGATTAACGGGTAAATTTCCCAAACCAAGCTGATACGCATCAATATCTGCTTTCCCATTATTATTACCAAAGGTCATACGATTCGTGCCAGACCAAAAGGGCATCGATCCTAAACCTTTACAATCATCACATCTTTCTGAAAAATTCTGTCCATATTCTACCAACACAGACAGCTCAAGATTTTGGCCAATAAATCCAGGTATATCATTCCATAAATACTTTGCCTGCTGCAAATCTCTTAAGCTACTGGATGAAAATGCATGCGGCAACCAAGTATTTTGACTAAAAGAACAACGTATTTTACAATTATTATTTTTTGGAAAGGATACATATGGATAGAATAAAATAAAGCTCAAAATTACACAAAACAGTCTCATATACTCGTCCTTTTTTATTAGTTGCTTTACTACTTAAATAATTAAAAGCTCATTGCAAACTGTGCACCCATAGCCCAAAAAGGAACTGTATTATTGGTATGCGCAGCAAATTCTAAACTTCCCTGTAAGCCAATACTTGGAACATAGAAATAATCTTTCCAGGCATACCCTATTTGAGCAAAAATCTTAGTAATATAAATAGAAGAGGCACAAGCGCCTGGGATATCTAAAGCATCTTGCAATGCCGAAGGAATTCTATTCTTTGAATCTCGAGCATCAACGATCCCTTCGGGTACTTGATTAGGAACAGTAACTAAGGGGGGTACGCCTACAAGCCTAACGGGATCTTGCGACTCATTAATCTTTGCCAAAGGTTCACAGTAATACGTATACACAGGATTAAACGACGGATCCTGTTGGTTAATTAAATATGATGCATGCTGACGACCAATAACTGCAAAATCATTTAAATTAGGGAAACGCTGCGAAGCTGCATTAAAACTATCAATGGCTAAATGCTCTGCACTACGTCCCCAGATCTCTGCTCCAACAGCAAAATTCATTCCTTTGTAATGATAATAATCAAACAAAACAGCAAAAGCTCCCTCTACATCAATTGAAGAAAGTACAGGAAGCGTTGTGATATTTACAGCTGGATGAATAATCTGTGGCTGTAAAGAAATATTAACATCTCCAAAGGTTGGCCGATACTCTGCACCATAATTTTGCACCAACATATATTTCGATCCTTTGCCATTTAATTTTAAATCAAAAGATCGCATATTCGGTTTTCGTATAGAGATTAAATGCAAAATCTCTCCATTCATCCAAATATCTAATGAATGCTCGCTTCGTGAATTTTCCCAGATACGATATCTACCCGTGGTCTCAAGTCCAATTCCAAGAAGTCCAGATCGTCCAACAATCGGTTCAAGTATAAAATCTGCAGCTGCAAGATTTCCAGTTGGATAACTACATTTAATAGCTGTTCCAAAAAATCCCTTTTCTTCCATAATCCAATTGTATCCTAATGATAAAGCAAATTCTGCAAACTTTGTCACCGTTTCTTTACCAATGATTAAACGTCCACTATGCAAACGAATCGGCTTTAAAACATTTCCATCTAAACGATTGCAATCTAAAGTTGCACCTGACCAATATCCGCCAACAGATCCTGAACGCTCTGTCTTAATACTCGGATATCTCCAATCATAATATGTTATTTCTGTTGATGATGCTGGATCATGAGGATCAGATCTTTCTGTTATTTGATGAAATGCATCAGTATTAGAAATATTTTCGAAATGTACCTCTTGCCAATTTGGCTCAATAGTCATAGAGGATACCGGCGCATGAATCTTAAAATAAAACCCCGGTCGATCCTTTTCTCGCATATAATAGATTAAAAAATCTGCTCCAACTTGACTTACTACAGGATTTAACGTAACTGTTCCTGCTACGCCATCCTTGTTAACCTTAATATCACCCAATCCAAATTGATATATATCAAAATCTGCTTTTCCATTATTATTACCAAATGTCATAGTATTCGTTCCTGACCAAAATGCCATAGAACCTAAATTGTTACGCGATGATTTTTGACAAACACCTTGTTGATACTGTACCATAAATGATATCTGGAGAAATCTATCTACGTGATCATAAATTGGATTCATTAAATATTTTTGTTGTAAAAGATCGGTCGCACTTCCTGATAAAAATGAATGTGGTAAATAAAAATTTTTACTCTGAGAATAACGCTGATTATAATTTGAAACACAACTATTACGCGCCACAAGCCAAGAAATATGCTGTGTCATGGCAAATAAAATAAGTAAACATAATTTAATTTTCAAATTATATTCCTCGACAAGATCTAATCTTTAGATTCGTATATATTAATATTCTTCCAAATCGCATCAACTTTATAAACAGGAGAAGAAAATCGTAAGACGACGGAACATTTTTGATTATCAAAAATGAAATTATTATATTTATCCTTTGCAGCAAATCGAACTAGATATGTTGTGCAAAATTGATTACAGGGTGCTCCAAAAAATCTTTGGTATTCTACCGGCATCTCTACAACCTTAACCGTTTCTGGTAAATATTTTCTACCTCCAACAATTAAGGACACATTCCACAACGCATCATCACCTTTTAAAATATTAGGAGTTTTCTGATATTCGCCGGTAAAAAGCGCCTTACTTGTCAAAAAGTTATATTCATCATGCCAAGCAATAACATATGCGGAAATAAAATATCTATTTTCATGCACTTGACGATGATACAACGCTTTAATTTCATCAAAAGTTAATCCCTGATTTTTACCATGATAATCAACAAACAACATGCGTGCCTTATCGGTCAAAAGCATAACATCAAATGTAGCCCTAAGACTCAGCATGTCGTATACTTTTAAATTTCTAATAAATTCTTGACTTCGAGTGATATAATCATGTTGATGTTGCTCTGCTTGCTTGAAATTTTCCTTAGCCCATCCAAGAATTTTATTTGGCTCATATTCTGCAAAAATATAAGATTCAAATAGAGCAAAAAAACAAAAGACAGTACATAATGCTTGCTGCTTGTATGTAATTCTATTAAATCTATCTGTATAGCTTAGCGAATGCTTCATTTTCTAAACTCCACTATACTTTTAAAATTGTATGATAAAATAACATGCATAACCTATACCAAACCAAACTCATTGACAAGTATTAATTTTAGAAAGTAATCATATGCTCTTTTCAAAAAATATTTTTTATTTTGCCCAATGTTTCATAACAAGTAAACATCAAAATCCTGCTATTAAAGTTATGATCAAAACATGTCAGATCGCTATCATGATCGCAACATTTGCACTCGCATTAATTTTTTCAATCATGACTGGATTTGAAGAAGCTACCTATCAAAAAATGCAATCTATCTATCCCGATATAATTATTGACAGCGATGATCAAAATATAAATTTAGAGTCATGGAATCTAATCACACAAGAAAATAAAAATTTAATTCAAAGTTATGCAGAACAGAGAATCAATCAGGCTCTATTTTCAACATCTATAAAGCAAAATCCTACCATGATCATTATTCATGGAATTAATGCAAAAAAAGAATCTTTAGTCAGCAATATCGAATCAAAAATAATTTCTCAAGAAAAAAAATTAGAAAAGATTATTTCAAAAAATAAAATTATCATCGGCAGTAAACTTGCAGAAAATTTAAATCTCACAATTGATGACACTGCATTATTACTTTGTCCTGAAAATTCCTCTAATTTTTTAAATATAGAATTTAAATCACACATAGTTATCATTAATGGAATATTTCAAACCGGAATTGAAGACTTTGATGCAAATCTTATATATTGCGACCAAGATTTTTATACAAAAATTTTTCCTGAATCAAATATTTCACATATCCATATCAAATTAACAAATGTTAAATTCGAAGAAGATTTAAAAAAGATTTTAAATGAACAGTTGCATGCAAATATCTATTCCTGGAAAGATCTCTACCCTTCTTTACTATCTGCACTTAAACTTGAAAAATGGGCTATGTTTTTCATTTTAATTCTGATTATCTGCGTAGCAAGTATGAATATTATCTCAGTTATATTTATGTATATAGCCAAAAAACAACGTGACATTGTCATCCTTTTATGTATGGGAATGACCCGCAAAAAAATTCAAGCTATTTTTATTTGCCTTAGTATTTTTATTGCACTTCCAGCTGCAACTTTAGGACTTATGCTAGCTGCAATCATAGGAATAATATTAAAAAAATATCTTTGCCTTAAGCTACCTGATAGTATTTATGATGCACAATTTCTTCCCATTAAACTTGAACTTCACATTTTTTGTGTTATTTTGATCCTAACAATTTTAATCAGCTTACTTGCTAGTTTATATGCAACTAAAAACATAAGAAAAATAAATATTATAGAACTGCTTAAAACTATATAAAAAAAGGAAAAAAGTATGAATTGTTTTTCAAAAATCAAATCGAGCTTTTCAATAACTTTACTTATTACCATGGCAGGCTGCGACTGGTGCGGATGCGTCAAGAAATGCCAAGAGCCAACAGAACCGAAAGCAGTAACTACGGCAGAGCCAAAAACAGAAGCTAAAACAATTTTGACAACTGAGCCTAAACTCCCTGTTGAACCAAAACCTATGCTAGAACCCAAATCAATCCCAGAGGCAAAACCATTTGAAGTTAAAACAGCTCCGGTTGAAGTAAAATCACCCGCGCCAAAGCCTTTTGAGCCTAAACCATTCGAACCTAAATCATCTGAGCCTAAACCCTTTGAAATAAAATCGCCAGAGCCAAAGCCATTCGAACCAAAGCCATTTGAGCCAAAGCCATTTGAGCCTAAACCTATGCCTTAATATTTCCAAAAAGCATATGGTTATTTAAACCTTACAATCAGGTAAAAATAATTTGAAAAAATAGACTCGGTATATTTTACTGAGTCTATTTTTTTATTTAATTCAACTATTTTTTTTATTTAAATGGCGCTGTCCAGAGCCATGACTAAATTTCTTTTCAAGAATACTAATCGATTTTGCAAATTGTTGTTTAATTCTATTTTTTACACGAGCAGAAACATGTTTTTTCCCCATAAATTCCCCTAATCTTATATCGTTTTCACTAAATACTACTCATAAGATTAAAGGAGCATCTTTTTAAAAATCAAGACTTTAGGAGTAAAAGATTTTTTTTTGACTATTTGCATATCTAAAACAATCCTAATATTTTTTATAAAATACTAAAAAACAGGGCAGAATGACAACATCGAAATAAAATGTGGAAGATGTTGAAAAAGAAGATCATTCTGATCTTCTTTTTCAAAAATCAAAATGCCTTGATTATCATATTTCATTTTCCACAGATGAAATTCTGGACGCTCTATTTCAAGATGATCTGATAATTTATGCAAACGCTTTTTATCTAAAAGATCAATTTTCGATGGTATATTTGTTTCATTAATTTGGCGAACCTTCTGATTAAATAAAGAATTACGCATATGCGATGTGAAATCTTTTTGATTCTGCCAAGTATGCCCTTGTATAAAATTCTCTTGATTGCTATAACCAGCTACACCCTTCATGCAAGCAAAATCAGGATTTTTAACCAAGTATGCTGCCTTAACAACCCTGAAAAGATCTTCTGAACATACATCATGTAAAACAAACTCAGATAAATTCTCTAAATGATGATTACTTGCAATATTTAAAGAAACTCCACCAAGCCTGTGCAGTAAAGCTAAATCTTGACTATGTTTTTTTAATTCCATCACCATCTTCCTTATTTTTAGTTAATAGCGCTGTTTTATAATTTATTAGTACCATACCCAGAAAACCACAACCAAGAGTTCTTGTCAAAATAACTCATTATTTGCATTAAAACCAATAAATTAACCTTGCTCCATTTGAAAAAAGAAAGGTATTTGCTATATTTTGACTATCTCTTTTAACTATGAAAATTAAGAATTATGATATCTAAAAAGATTTTTATCAATTTTTTAGTCCTATTTTCTGCAAAAATTATTGAATCGCGTAATTTACGCAGAACTCCAAATCCATATGTTCCAGAAATAACGGTATCCGCTTCCAACAATGCCATACATAAAGAATGGATCCTTAACCCCCAAGGTACAACTACGAAAAAATATAGACTTAAAAGCTCTTTTTTACGACTTAGGCCTATAAAACAAGGTTTTAATGAAACAGTTTTCAAGCAACATTATATGCCCGAAGAGTCAATTACTTGCCGCACGGGCAATGGAATAGTTGAAGGTAGTACCCTATCAAAAATTGCAAATGAACTGATCGAAGAGATTAAAGCAGGTAAAAAGGATTTTACAAGCTTTAAAGTCTTAAAGGATTCAGGTTTTAACTACAAAACACTTTCTGGCCTTATCGTATTAAAATACAAGAACTATCCTTTTGTTATTAAAGTATCTATCGAACACCCTCACACCATGATTGATCCTTTTTCAAAAAGCTATGAAGCCACTGGAATATTTCTAATGGGAGGAAATTTACGACACTTAAGTAACTTTACCAGAATTACCAACCTAGAACATATCAAGCAACTTCTATGCTATAACCCATTTTACCTGTACAATGTAGACTTTCCTCGCAAATGGTATTGGAAGCCAGAGAATGGCTATAACCTTGAAATCAATTGGAGATGCGGTAACCAAAAAGAAAAGATCTTACTGCCAAGTATTTATGCTGTAATTTCCGATTTTATCATCACCGAAGAAAACCAACCAACACATGAACTCAATAGACTTTCTATGAAAGTTGCAACAGATGTAGGATTTTTAATCGACCCTCATGCTGGAAATATTTTAATAGAAAAAGGCAGCAGGAAATATGTTCTGTTAGATACTGAAGACTTTAGACTTATGACAGGACTTGATACTCCTATGAATGCTAAAAAATATATCGGATGGTATATAGAATTAGTAACACGCGCAATCAAAAATTGCCTCTTTAAAGATAAACAAGAACGTATGACGCAAAGCATGCAAATTTAAAATACAATCTCCTTGATATTAGATTCTTTATAGTAATTTTAGACACTATTTACTAAGCATACTCCAATATCAAGGGATATGGTTTCAAAACTAACAGGATCTCCTGGTGCAATTAATTAAAACACATCTTTAAAAATATATGTATACCCAACTATTAATGCATCGAAAGTCCTAGTTAAATCGATAAGCTTTGTCATGCCTGTTAATCACGCTCAACAAGCAGACCATTGTGTTTAACAAAACCTTATCTCAAATCAACTTTGTCTAAAAATTAAGTGACCCCTGAAGCCCTACACTCCACAATTGAACTGCATTATTCGTAGTATTAGTAAATTCTGCACCAGCAACTAAGGCAACCGATGGAGCATAATTACAATCTTTCCAATTATAGCCAAAGTGAGTAAATATTTTTCCTGTAAATACACTTGATACTTCTGCGCCACAGATATCAAGAGCTTCATCAAGATTTGATGGAATTCTATTTTCAGAAAGACGTGCATCCTTAACACCTTCTGGAAGCGTAGTTGGAGTTGACACTGTTGGATATGAACCAGAAAGAAGCGCTGAATCTTGTGATTTACCAATTTGCGCTAATGGTTCACAAAGGTAGGTGAAAACATCTAATTCAGGACTTTGCTTATTAGCTATAGTTGTATTACCTGGTACATAATATGAACTTAGCTGACGACCAAGTACAGCAAAATTATTTAAATCCAATGATTGATTATGAACAGCAGATGCCATATCAATACTTAATTTCTCACGAGATCTACCCCAAAACTCGCCACCCAACGCAAAATTCCAGTTATCCCAAGCAAAATCTACCATGACAGCTACCGCACCTTCAACTGCAAAATTAGCAAGCACCGGAAGTGTTGTATAATTAATTGCTATGTCTAAATACTGTGCTTCGTATACTTGAGCATTTGGATTTACTGTTCCATTATCGTTAATTGCTGGATTTGGAGATAAATTAGCATATGTTGCTCTATAATCTTGAACTAAAAGATATTTAGAACCAGGTCCATTTTTCTTCAAGTCAAAAGAACGCATACTTGGTGTTCTTCCATGCATCAAATGCTCTAATTCGCCCTGCAAGGATACTGTTATACGACGATTACATGCTTCATTTTCCCAAACTTGATATAATGCTGAAACTTCGCCACCAACGCCCCATAAACCAGCCCTACCATATATTGGTTCAAGCATATATAAAGCTAATGGTCTATTACCCGTTGGAAATGAAACCTTAAAACCTAATCCTGCAAAACCCTTCTCATCTGCATAGACATTATAACCCAATGTTGCAGCAATATCCGCAAGACGAATAATAGCTAACGAATCTGGAGCTACACGTCCATAAGATAGTCCAAACATTTTTCCATAAATTGCTGATCCAGCAAGTTCATCACTACAACCACCAAGACCACCAAAGAAAACATCTGATATAGTTTGATAGCGACGTGCAGGAACTGGATATTCTAAAAACTGATAATCAAATTCTGATCCACCACCTGATCCAACCTGTGAAAAGCTTAAATTATTTTCCGGTTGAATAGATTTAACTTCTGTTAATCGTGGAGTAACTCTCATGCCACCCATTGGAGCATGCAATCTAAAATACATCCCACGCTCATCAGATTTTTGAACCCAATACACCATCATATCAGTACCAATGCTTTGAATTCGCGGATTAAGCTGAATAATGCCACCAATACCATTTTCATCTGTTTGAATATTACCCAAACCTAACTGATAAGCATCAAGCTGTGCTCTACCGTCATTATTACCAATAGTGAGCTGATTAGTGCCAGACCAAAATGGCATAGAACCTAAATTCTTGCAACTGTTACATTTTCCATCAAAATTTTGCATATATTCTGTAACAAATGATACATCCAATTTTCCATCACGTTTTTCACTTGGATGTGTATGTTTCATTTGAAAAAGATCATGATATTGATAAGAAGAAAATGAACGAGGGTACCAAAAGTTTTTTGAAATAGAACAATCTGTATCACATTTTTTATTGCAACTTGACTCGCAATCAGCACTTTCAGCAAGTAAATTAATTACCCAAAAACTGGTCAATATAAGATATAATCCTTTACCTTTAAAATTCATTAGCAATATCCCTTTTTTAGAATAAAAGTATATAATATTTTTTTTAGTACTAACATGAATAGATTTTATATGTAAATAAATTAATAAAAAATTTAATTTATTTATATATAAAATTATAATCTTTATAAAACTCAATTATTTGTTTTTTAATTTTCTATTTTGATATAAAGATAAATTATGTTGCAAATTAGTTGATGTTGAATCAAACTCAAGAGCTTTTATAAGTGCTTTTTCTCCTATTTCATATTGACCAACATACCAAGCAGTAATACCTAAAAGGTCATACCGTGTATAATCGTAAAAGATTTTATCTACAAAAAGAACTTCGCTTGGTTTGGGCTCGATTTCAGATGCCTGGCGGGCAAACATAAATGCTGTAAAAAAATCTTGTATTTTCAAGTAATGACTTGCAATCGCAACCAAAGGTTCAACTCGCCATGGTCGTAAACTATAAGCTTTAATAAAATTAACCAATGCGTTTGGCCAATCACCCTTTGCATCATAAACTACAGCTAATCGATAATATGCCATATAATTTTCTTGATCCCAGCCCTGCTGCTGAGTTCTGAATTGATACCAGTATAATGCATTATCTAAATCACCAAGACATGCATAAGTTTGAGCCAAATAAAAAGTTGTTCTTGGATCGGTTGGATTTCGTTTATGTTCATCATATAAAAGTTTTGCATCACGAGTCCAACGACGTTGAGACTGCTCTCTGCCTCGATTTGAAGGAGCATAAATAGCCATTACCGGTTCTGGTATTTTAATACATGAAGCGGTATTTAAATACTCATGCACAACACCTTCAAAATAAAGATTTTTATGTGGTCTAAATAATCGTGGTAAAAAGTTCTCAAATCCCTTATTGCCTATTTTAAGTAGAAATGCATTCTCTGAACAATATTTATATTGCTCACAAAAATCAAGAAGATCAGGGACAGCTTGAACAAACCATTCAGCATCGATCATTAATAAAAATGCAGCATAAGGAAATTTTTCCTCTGCAAATCTTATTGCATCATTACGAGAAACAGCAAAATTAACAAATGGCTTTTCAACAACATATCCATGAGTAACACCAAATTCATTAAATAAATCCAACGTAACTTGAATAGTATTATCTGTTGATCCGGTATCCATAATCAAATATCCGATCCTTTGATCATGCGACTCAAGAAAAGGTCTTAGCGTCTCGCGCATAGAATGCTCTTCATCTTTAACCATAAGGTCTACTATAAGAAGTGGATTATAGTCTTGAAAACTAGATGTAATAACATGAGAAAAAATTAAACAAAAAATAGCAAAAAATGTTGTCTTGAAACCAAAATTATGCTTCATTCTTTCTTCCCTTTAAATACTAACTTTTCTATACAATCTTTTTCTATGTCAACCCGATTTGATGACTAAGTCAACTTTAACAATAATGAATAAATTATCAATAAAAAAATTATTAAATTCGTAACTCTTCTTCAATAATTCTTAATGTTTTAGAAAAGTTTTCATCTTCATTTCTTAACTTAGTAATACGATTAATTGCATGACCTATCGTAGTATGATCATTGCGCTCTAAGTATTTTCCAATTTCACTCAATGAAGCATTCGTATATCTTTTCATTAGATACATTGCTACATGGCGAGCAAGACTCACTGCCTTAGTTCTATCCTTAGATCGCAAAAAAGTTACATCATATGAAAAATATTTTTTTACTTGATCGACAATAATTTTAAAATCAACTGACGATGTAACATAATTAGTTTCTTGACGAATTAATAAAACTTTTTTAACTAAATCAACGGTTAATGCCTGATTAGTAAGCGTTGCGTAAGCTAAGACTCTTATCAATGCTCCCTCAAGTTCACGAACACTTGCAATATCTTGCTGCGCAATAACAAAAGCAACTTCTTCTGGTAAAACTTCGCGCTGTTCATATGCTTTACGTTTTAAAATTGCAATCTTAGTTGTTATAGTTGGAATCTGTACATCAGCTACAAGTCCCCACTCAAGACGTGTCTTAAGACGATCAACCAATCCGCCCAGATAGCGCGGAAATACATCACAAGATAAAACAATCTGTTTATTAGCCTCGTATAAGCTATTAAAGATTTGAAAAAAAATCTCTTGAGTTTGCTCCTTGCCAACCATGAATTGAATATCATCTATTAATAAAAGATCTATATTTTTATATTTAGCCTGAAATTTAGAAACCGAATCAAAACGAACAGCATTTATAAATTCAGTTACAAAACGATCAGTAGTTTGATATAAAATAGATAATTCTGGATGATGACTTTGTACATAATTCCCAATTGCATGCAAAAGGTGTGTTTTTCCAAGACCTGATGGACCATATAACAATAAAGGATTATATAAAGATCCCAACTTTTCTGCTACAGCACGAGCACTAGCATAAGCAAATTGATTATTTTCTCCAATAATGAAAGTTTCGAATTGATAGGCTTGATTTAACCCGATTAATGATGAGGTTGAAGATTTTGATCTAACCGTAATATCATTTCTCTTTTTTTTATCAGAAGCCTGAATAGCTGGAACCACCTTAGCAACCTCTTGAATCGAGACAACTGGCTCTATAGTTTCCAAAGTAAAAAAAACAGTAAGCGTATCGACACCTAAAATACGAATAAAATGGCGCTTAAATAGATCCTTATAATGAGCTTCAACCCAATTTTTAACAAAAAGATTGGGAGCTGTTATATACAGCTCCTTTTTCAAAGCATCAAAGTAAGATACATGTACAGCCTTAATCCAAGTTTCAACTATACGTGTGCCAACTTCATCACGTATAATTTTTAAAAAATCTTGCCAAGCATGATCTATCATCACATTCATAAACACCAATTTAATTTCTACTATTTTTTATACGACTAAATATCGATATGTATACTACGATATTTTTGGTAAGTAAACGTGATTGAAAGTTTAACATAAACTATAATATTTGATATACAGTTTAATTTAAAAAAATTACTGTAGCGGCTCAATAATAATACAAATTTTATGATCTGCAACTATCTTTTGTTTTAATTTTCCTGTTAAAAAAATAGTTACTCCAGAACTCATAACCTCAATTATTCCAGAGATCTCCTCAACTCCTTGACCAAGCTTTGTGTTAGGCATAAAAAAAGTTATTTGCTGATTATCAAGACTTTCTTGATATGTTACCGGCGCATAAACAATAATTGGCTCCAAATGATCGCAAGCTATAATTAAAGTATACGTAGTTGCACCCTGAATCCCCTGAATATCGGTAATTATATTTTGATACGCAGGCATCATTGCATATACAGAATAATGCGTCACCAACAAGCCTATAATAAGACCTGTAAAATATTGCTTTCTCATAGCTACTCCCCCTCCAAATAAAATTGGTATAACTATTACTATAGTACGAAAAAACAATATGAAAATTCAAGAAACCATTAAAGTTAATGAAAAAAATGTACAAAAGAATATCTTGAGTAAGGCTCTAAATCGGATCTAATCTTCGTAAAAAAAACCGCGAGTAAAATACTCGCGGTTTTTTTAAAATTATCAAATATACAATTAACTGAATTCAAGCTAAAACGTAATATCTACGATATAATTATTTTTTTCTTTTTTTAGGTGCACCTTCAAGAGCAGACATTCGTGCAACATATCTTAGATTTTCATCATTTGTCATTTGCTGTCTTGGGGTATCTGGATAAAGGACAAAAGGAGGAGTAACTGGAGCGCCATCAATAGGATTTTCTGTCATATCACTCTCTTTTTTAGGGGCATTTAAAAGAGATACAAGATGCTGGGCATGTAGCTGATTTTCATCATTTGTCATTTGCTGTCTGGGGGTAACTGGATAAAGGACCAAAGGAGGAGTAACTGGAGTGCCATCAATAGACTTTTCTGTCATATCACTCTCTTTTTTAGGGGCATTTAAAAGAGATACAAGATGCTGGGCATATAGCTGATTTAAGACATTTCCCATTTGCTGTCTGGGGGTAACTGGAACTCCCAAAATGTTAACAGCTGGATTTGCAGGCCTTCTTAAATTAAGAGGTAATGGTTGAGGGTTATTTCTTTGTCTACTTCCTCTAGGAAGCGAAGCCTTAATAGAAAGCTCTGTCATAGCAACAGAAAGCAACATGAAAAATATTTTTTTATACATAAAAACCCTTGTTATTAAACTATAAATACAATTTAAAATGACCCAAATTAATTCTTATTATACTATATTTTCAAAAAATCTTAATTAAATAATGCTTTAACGCTATCAAACTGCTTATTAAGATTTCCAGGTGACAATCTCTTTAGAAATGATGCTGTTGCAACTATTAATTATAATTTTAACTATTAACCCTAAGTTTTAGATACAATACATATTATTATAACAAATTATTTAGATAAATATATATTTTTTAGTTCAGAAAGACTTGAAATATCACCTATCAAAATAAAACCCTTTAAGATCTCATTCTGAGTAAACAAAACATTAAGAGCATCATCGGTTTGAAGACAAGCTTGGCGTAAATAATCAAATTGACCATTAGTAACTCCACACGCATAAAAATCTTTACCAAAAAAGTGTGAATTTCGCAGCCCAATCAGACCTGGATACTTTCTTGGGTTTAAACTCAACGTAGTAGCTGCACAAAGTCCCTGTAACATAGCATCAGGCCAGGTTGTGCTACGAGTTAATTGCTTACTGATAATATCTGGAACAACGCAAATATCACCCCCCGCTAAAATATTAGGAACAGATGTCTGCATATTTTCATTTACTATGATCGACCCATTCTGCAACTGTATATCAGTATGATCTAATAATTCACTGTTAAGTTGTGAGCCAGCTGCAATAATAACCATGTCACAGCGAACTTTCGAATGAGTCTCCAGCCTAACTCCATGTACTAAGCCATTTTTATGGCAAACCTCAATTACTTTATGATTTTTAATAATCATAACTCCATGACGACGAACGATATTTTCAACCCAATAGCCACTCTTTTGATCTATCTGACCAGGTAAAATAGAATCTTGTGCCTCAATTAATGCCACTGGTATTCCTTGAGAATATAAACTTGATGCAGCTTCAATACCATTAAGGCCTGCTCCAATGACTACAGCTGCCCTAGGCTGTCTATTCTTAATAAATTTTAAAATAGACTGCATATCTTGTAGTGTGTGAAAGGTAAATAAACCATCTGCTTTGCAATTTTTTAAAGATTCGGGAATCAATGGCCGAGTACCAATTCCTAAAAAAAGATTGTCATAATTATAGCTTTTATGTCCCACAAAAATCTGCTGCTGTTTTGAGTCGATACGATCTACTCGACTATTCAAATGCACAACAATATTGTTTTTTTCAAAAAAATCTTGCGGTTTAAGCTCAATATTTGACAAATCACTCTTGCCTGTTAAAAAATCTGCTAAAAAACATCGGTTATAAGGAAAATCTTTTTCTGCACTAAAGGCTATAATGCTAGAACTTTGATCAAAACTTCGCATTTTAGTTATAAATGCCATTGATGCAGCAGAAAGACCGACAACTATTATAGATTTATTCATCGTATAGTAACTTTTAACATTCATACATAATTTTTATTTTTATATTATCGTACCCAACAATACAACGGATATCAATTTTTCTCATCTAAAATAGGACTACTCTGCAACTAGGATAGATAAAGATTAAAAAACAAAAAGTAACGATCACGGCTTAAAAGCCATGGCTTTATCTAATGATTTGATATAAGCCATAAAAAAGATCCCTAAAGCTCTTTAGGGATCTTTTTTAATAACATAAACTAAATATACAAAATTATGCCCAACAACTATTATTCGTCCAATAAGATACTAAATCAGGATGCTGAGGAACACTGGCTAGATATTCAATACTATAGTATTGAGGATTCTGTGAATATACAACTTCAATATTATCAAATATCGTTGAAACATTAGAAAATTTTCCATTCATCATTTTAGTAACAGGTAATGCTAAGTTATTTGTATCTGCAGGATTAAAAGGAACCAAATAGTTTGAATTATTAAATATTGAGCACTTATTTCCCTCAAGAAAATTTTTCATATATAAATTTGCACTATGAGCTGTTCTATCTTGAATCCCGAAAGAAGCTCCGTATACATTTGCAATATTTCCTGAAATTAAATTTGAATCAATCGTTACCGAACAAGTATTATCAAGAATTACACCTGAACAATATCCAGCGTTGCCTAAGTTAGCATATAAACTACAATTTTGAACAACACCCTCCAACAGCAAGTCTCCCATAACAATTCCAGCTCCAACTGGTCCAATTGGCGAGATTAATGCACGATCCTGAGATTTCAAGCGGATAAATATATCGTTTCCCGATGATTCATTTCCATATGTTTTCTGGCCTTGCATAGTAAAATAGATAGAAGGATTATAAATTCCTACTTGAGTCGTACTGGTTGCTTTACTAAAAATATTAGTGCTATAAAATTTTGCATATCCATCTAAGCTACTTGAAGCTATTCTTCTGCCATCAGCAGACCATGCAAGTGATGTTATAGCCTGAGTATGATCTGCAAATGTTTTTATGCTACTCCAATCGGTTGTCGACCAGATTCTAACTGAATTATCTGCATGAGCTGACGCTAAAAGCTTTCCATCATTCTTAAAACTAACAGCATTAACATTACCCGCTGATGCTGTAATTGTTTGACTAACGGTCCAAGAAGAGGTACTCCAGATCTTAATTAAATCATCGTTAGAAGCAGAAGCCAATAAGGTTCCTGCAGGATTAAATGCTACCGATGTTACTGAATCAGTATGTTGGTTTAATGTTTGCGTATTGGTCCACCCAGAAGTTTCCCAAATTTTAATAGTATTACTACTATCATCAGCACCCGTTGCAAGTAATGTTCCATCGGCACTGTAGGCAACTGACAAAACTCCCGTTGTAGAATGAGTTTTAGATGTCACAGTTGACCAATCGGAAACTTGCCAAATAATAAGGTTATCGGTTGCAGCTGTTGCGCCAGAAGCCAGTAAGGTTCCCGAAGAATTAAATGCTAATGAATTTACACCAGTGCTTGTATGTGTTAATGTTTGCGTATTTGTCCAATCAGAAGTTGACCAAATTTTTATATTATTAGTTGCCTCTGCGCTTGCTGTCGCTAATTTAGTACCATCTGAACTAAACACTACTGAATTTACAGATGCTGTATGGCCAGAAAGTGTCGTAACTATTGCTCCTGTATTTGGATTTAAAATTTTAACATCATTGTTTGCCATACCTACAGCAAGATAATTTCCATTAGGGCTTATCGCAACAGTATTTACAACAGAAGCCAAAGAATTGTTCGTTATATTAGTCCATACGTCGGTCTGCAAAAGAGTGCTCCAAAATGTTTTCATTCCCATTAAATTATAACTATACGAATACTGCGCAGCTGGATTTGTAGCAGCAGTAACCACAGATGCAAGTGATCCAACATTAAATAATAAATTACTATTAATCACAGAATGGTTGGTATTACGGCCCGTAAAACAAACTCCTATACCATTATCAAACAGAGATAAATTTCCAGCACAACTACAATTCTTAAGTAAAAATCCTGTAACATTATTAGCATGGATTCCCATACCAACACTCCATAAACGATATCGCGCTATCATACTTTCCAAAAGTGTTGTTGCTGCATTTACCGCAACCAAATCATTATAATTTGGATTATTTCCAGCCACCTGTGAAGCTCGTATTGAGCTCATTTTTTCAAGGAATAGATCAGTTGCAGCAACAGCATCAATAGTTGTTTTATCAGACTGCCCTCCAAATAATAAAGGAACATGTGCAGACTTTAAAGCAATTGCTCGAGGATTTGCAATATTTTCAGTCATAAAAGTTGTATCAAGCATAAAACCTGTCGCATATTGCGTTGAAGCGAACGTATCATAAATCGCAATTGCCCTACAATTTTTAAAATTTAAACCAATTGCGCGATGACCCGTATTACTATTTGCAAAACATCCTTCAAACTTAACATTATTAGTCACTGTTACAAATGCACCATACGCTCCTGTACTTGTTGCATCTACAACAGGCGCATATTTAGAAATCTCTGTAACATCTTGCGCTGACCTGATAGCTGCGGCCTCCCCAGAGCGCATCTGAGTTGCAATATTTGCAACAAATTGACAATCGGTAAATAAGATACTTAAAGAATTGCTTAAATAAATACCATATGCCGAATTAAGCCCCTGCATACCATTACAACGAGTACTAAGAAGCTGCATACCATTAATATTATTTCCATAAAATCCATACGCCGCTATACCAGATGTTGTCGCAATATCATTAACAACTCTCGTAGCAAAATTTTCACTAAAAATAGAGTTTTTGATCGTAATGGTATATCCCTTATCTAAATATATACCGTATGATTTTAAAGCTCCTTTATTAAATTTAGAGCTCACCATTTCAAATGCAAGACCACGAATTGATGATAAATCCATACCTATTGCGGTATCATCTGATATATGATTTTCTGTTTCAACATCTTCTAATTCTAATGCTGAAATCGAATAATCTGCTGCTGTTGCATTCGTAATTTCAATACCAACAGCTCGTCTACCAGATGAATTATATGAGAAATTAGATGTTTTTATCGTGATTCCAGAACTATTATCTAAAATGATACCTGATGCTTTAATTTCAGAATAAATATTCTGAATGGTTGCCTTGCAAATATCTACTTTTCTAGAATTTTTAATAACAATACCTGAAGCAATAGTTCTGTTACCATTCCCTTCGCTACCATTGGTATATTTGTATCCAATGTCTTTAATAAAGATATTCTTAATAGATAATTTAAAAATATTATTAAACCAACATCCATAATAACTATACACATCGACAGTATCACTATTAAATGGATCTGCTGCTAATTTAATAAAATAATCAGCTCCATATCCATACGTAGTTTCAACTAATGTTTTTAATGAAACAATATAATCATGATGATTTTGATTATCACCAAACATAGAAATATTAGAAATATTTACCTCTTCAATACCACCAGAGTCTGTCCCTGCAAAAATTATTCCCAAGCATGTATTATTAATATTTATATTATCAAGCGTTACTCGAGAAACACCTCGATGAACTACAAGCCCACAATAAAATTTATTTAAAGATAGATTTTTTAAAGTAATATTTTTAGGCTGTACCCGACTAGTATCTTCTGCTAATTCAACAGGGGACCAACCCACTTCGATCGCTACTAAAGCATCACTGATATTTGAAACATTAGTAACTCCAATATTATTAAAATCAATAACAACATCTGATGCTACAATTTTAATCATAGGAATTGCACTTACAGGATTGTAAACATAGGTCATATTATTACAAAATGTAAATGCTCCAGGAGCATCTACAGTAAAAGTACCGGTCTGTATATCAATCGGCGCGAAAGAGATCGAGCTATAAATTTGAAATGTACAAAATGATACACATAAGAAAAATAGGTAACATATTTTTTTACAGTGATACTTCATAACTAATTCCTTTTAATTTCAACTATTGCTTTTCATACCAACTTAATCCAATCCCTATATTCGTTAATGTCCCTGATACTGCTTGAGCAGCTACAACCAGTCTATCTCCTGGTGATAATGAAATATGTTTATCAAATAAATTTATATTTACTGCACCACGATCTGTACCAATAGAATTAATAACAAATATAGTCATAATCTCTTTTCCTCCAGTAATAGTAGTTCCAGCCGTATCATACGATACAACAGAATTAGCATTAACGCTCGTATATGCTGGTACGCCACCAACAGTAGGATTTAAATAGACTCGTACAATTACTCCAACCGTCGTTGAAGCATTATAAATCGATAAAAAATCAGGAAAAACCATAACCTGATTATTCAATCCTGCATAGGTACTATTATTTCTAATCGAAAGAATATTTCCCAATGTAGCTGTTACGGATGGCTCTGTAAAATTTTTACCAAATCGTGTATAAATTTCAGGGCCAGCCTGATACCCTTCTAATGCACCTGCCATACAAGGAATCTTTAACGTTATATTAGAATTCGTACTAGGATCATTACTATTAACAGCTAAAAGTTGCAAAGCTGGATTTTGTACACTCGGTCCAGTTGCAACAACTGAATTCGGATAACGAATAGTATGCATTAAAACCCAACTTCCATCATAAGGATTTTGAACATAAAATTTAATTACCCCAAAACCAAGCCATTGATACTGTATTTTATAAACATTCCCATATTGTGGATTCAGATTAAAAGAACTCGCTTCATCGATACCAGTATTAACAGGATCACCATTCCAATTTGTCTGATCTGTCCAAGTATCAACAGAATTATTACGCCTTAATATCCCCAAAGATGTTCCCGTATAACCCAAGAAAAACCCATTTTGGGCATTACCTAATCCTACATATTGTAAATTTCCTATAGTGCCAGTATCAAAAACAGCTGAAAAAATCATATTTGCACCAACACCAGACTGATAACTCAGTCGAGCTTTACTTGCCAAAACTGCCGCAGATCCCAAAGTTGTATTGGTAGTTAAATTAGCCATACCTGTTGCTTGTGTTATCGTTGCCGAACCACTCGTTAAAAGGCCAGCCAGATCATCGATTCCGCCACCACCCGTAACAATATAATCTGGCAAAATATTATAGGCAAAACATAATTGAACAACGGGAGTCGACTCTGCATTTAAACATTCTTGATGAATAGAAAATGTAGGTAACTCAATCGTTCCAGGAATAGTTGAAAAGATTAAAAAACTGCTTCCCAATAAATAAAAAAACAATATCCTCATCAAAAACATCTAACACCCCTCCGTCCAGCTAAGACTTGCATGAGCAACAGGACTATTACTATTGGTATTTTTACTGACCGCTATCTCAAGCACATCTCCAGGTGCAAGTCTGATTCCTAAATCAGCTAAATTAATAGTATAACCATCATTAGTTGCTGGAACTGTAACCTGATACAATAATATTCCCGCTGTAACATATTCCGTATTTGAAGTAGTTGCATCAACCAATACCGCAGAGTTACTATTCACGGTCGTAACAAAATTAAAAGGTGAATTCATATTAGGATTTAAATATACATAAAATGTTATAACGGCCGAAGCGCTCGTATTATAAATAGTAAACATATCTGGATATAGCGTAATCTGATTATTAATTGCACCACTCGTTGGATATACATAATTATTACGCATAGCAAAAATATGATATGGTCTATTTCCTATATAAGTTAACGCTGTTAAAGTTAAGAAGCTTCGATAAGAATATCGAGCGTTATTTGCTAACGATGCTTTACCCTGAATCGCGCCCATCATAGCCGCTGTTGTCAGCGTTACATCTGAACTACCTGTACTACTGTTATACGTAGTTGCAAGCAACTGCATAGAAGCATTAGTAATCATGGGCAACGTCCCACTAACTACCCCGGTAACACCGGTAATACCATTTGAAAAATTAATATAATGAACCAAAATCCAACAACCATCACGAGGATCTTGAACATAAAATTTTACTAATCCAAATCCAAGCCAATGATACTGAATTCTGTAAACATTACCAGCCGTCGGAACTAAAACAACTTCACTTTCTCCAGCTCCATCAAGTTTATCTACATTCCACGAAGATTGATTTACCCAAGCATCAACCACAGAACCGGTAATACTTGATCGATATAATATTCCAAATGATGTTCCATTATAACCAAAGAAAAATCCATCTCGTGCATTCCCAACTCCTATAATCTGAGTATTCAGCGCAACACCTGCTTGAAAAATAGCGGAAAAAACTACTTCTAAACCCTGACCAGGCTTATAAGTAACACGATCAATCCCAGCAAGAACTGCTGCTGAACCAGTTGTTGAACCAGTACGTATTTGCGCCATTCCGGTGCTTTGAATCAATTCACCTGAACCACTTTGAGAAAGACCACTCAAAGAGGTCGTAATATAACGGGTATCTACAGCGGTATAGGGAAATTGCAATTGAACAACTGGAGTAGGCTGCGCATATAAGATCTCACCAAAAACAGAATAAGAATTCGACTCACCATCACTGCTATAAAGAGATATAAATTGTACCAATAAAAAAATATTCCATAACAACATATAAATCCTTAAAATTTTTCTGTCCAACTAAACGAAGCAGCTCCTAATGTTATAGCACCCGTAGATTGCATAGTGACTGTCAAAGTATCGCCAGGAATTAATGATAATTTTTGATCACTTAAATTAATAGTAATTGAATTAGTAGCACCAACATAAAATGTTAAAATAACTTTTCCACCTGATACAGTCGTACCAGCTGTATCATAATTTACTACAGAATTAGTCCCAGCTGAATTAGCATAAGTAGAACCCGTAATAGTAGTATTTAAATAGACCCTTACTATTGCAAATGTTGTTCCTGAATTAAAAACTGTTAATTGATCAGGATATATCATCACCTGATTTTGCAACGACGAAAATGTATAATTATTTCTAATACTTATAACTGATTGCTCGACACCTGTAGTTGGAGCAAAGCCTGTCCGAGCAGCAGAATTACGCACATCATTCTGAACCAAATTAGAATATCCTTCAATCATTCCCGCCATCGAAGATGTTTTTAAATTAACATTAGATGTTATTCCTACATTATTTCTATTAACAGCAAGAAGCTGTAATGACGGATTTCTCAAGCTCGGCTGTACTCCCGTTTGATTTCCATACCGAATAGTATGAGCTAAAACCCATGATCCATCAAATGGATTTTCTACATAAAACTTAATAACTCCAAATCCAAGCCATTGATATTGAATTTTATAAACATTACCCAACAAAGGATTTAATGTAAACGCGCTATTAAGTGCTCCAGTTAATGCATCACCATTCCAAGCTCCCGTTATCCCATAAGGACCAACTATCCCCGTTTGCGGCAACCAAATATCTCCATTTGCATTTCTATATAAAATTCCAAATTGAGTCCCGGTATACCCAAAGAAAAAACCATCTTGAGCATTACCAACCCCTATGTACTGTGTATTCCCCGCCATACCTGTATCAAAAAGAGCTGAAAAAACAGCTGCTGCTCCTTGACCAGCCTGATAATGCAAACGAGCCTTACTTGCAAGAACAGCTACTGCGGCAGAGCCACTTACATTTAAAACTGCCATACCACCAGTTTGAGTTAAACTAGCTATCCCACTTTGATTAAGACTACCAGACAATGAAGTTGTCACATAATCAGTATTAATACTCGTATAAGGAAACTGTAGTTGAACCACAGGAGTCGGCTGTACCATTAAAAATTCATTAAATGCTGAAACCATATACTTAGGAAATGCTCTACCCGTTGCTCCTGTAGCCCCCGTAGATCCAGTTGCACCAGTAAGCCCTGTCAAACCGGTAGCTCCAGTTAATCCTGTTAAGCCTGAACTACCCGTTACACCAGTAGATCCAGTGTTACCGGTTAAACCTGTCATTCCGGTAAGTCCCGTTAAACCAGTACTTCCAGTTGTACCAGTAAGCCCCGTCAAACCAGTAACTCCAGTTAATCCTGTTAAACCTGCCATTCCAGTACTTCCGGTTACACCAGTAAGGCCAGTAGATCCAGTGTTACCCGTTAAACCAGTCATTCCAGTAAGTCCTGTCATACCCGTTACACCATTAGCTATAGTTGCACCCGTGATACCAGAAGCACCCGAAAAACTCCCCGTAACACCACTTGGATTTGTAGTCATAACCTCAAAAGGCGCACTCCATGTCTGAGTTGTAATAACTGAAGTAACAGCCAAAACTTTAGTGTATAGTGTAATCGAATCATTTTGCGTCCACTCAACTAACGCATTATTTGCATTATCTAAAAAAATTGAAAATTCATTAATACCTTGCTCGGTAATATTTTGAGAAATAGTAGCCGTAGACCAAGCAGTATTACCGGCCAATAAAATAGATGCTGCTACATGATCACTACCCGATGAATCTATATATTGAAATACAACAAGAACATGTCCCTGATTATTTGCTACTATTTGTACACCTATACTTTCAGATCCAATCATAGCGGCAGATAGTTTCTCTGTTACCCAAGATGATGGGCTCGAACCGATATTACCTACAGTAGCTATCACCTGATTAATATGATTTTCATCTAACACTAAATGCACAGAAATAATCTGGGTTGGCGTAATTATAGATCCACCTACATTTGAAGTTGATATATATAAAGAAGTTACTGCACAGAAACAAACTGCTAATATTTTGATTTTTTTTAAAAGATGCTTCATTTAACTTCCCTTAACACAATAACTTTAAAATTCATATTTCAAATTTATATTTTTATAAAATTATAATAATTTATAATCACCACAGCTTAAGATAATTGTATAACGTCTAAAGTTCTAGCATACATAGTTGAAGTACCAGCACTACGCCTCCATTGAATCTGAATAAGATTAGTACCCGTAGCCGTAAGAATAGCATTTGTAGCGACCACCATATCATTATTGTTATTATTTGGATTTTGAGTAGCCCGCTCACTTTCACTAATAACAGTACCACCATTATTAATGATAATAAAAGTATTTCCATTAGCATTATCATTAGCTAAATATGCAGTAAAAATTGCTAAATACTTTGTTCCTGTAGTTCCAGTAAAAACCATTCCCGTGACATTAGTATAAGTATTTACGGCGACAGTCAAAGTACTACCGCTATTAGCGCTCGCCTCAAATCCTGCAACAACTCCAGTTGCCCCTGTCATACCAGTTGCTCCAGTTGCCCCTGTCATACCAGTTAAACCCGTAAGTCCAGTCATACCAGTTAAACCAGTAAGCCCAGTTAAACCCGTCATACCAGTGTTACCAGTTAACCCTGTAAGCCCTGTTAAACCTGTACTTCCTGTTAAACCCGTCATACCAGTGTTACCCGTAGAACCAGTATCACCGGTTAATCCAGTGAGCCCAGTCATACCTGTATCTCCAGCACCCGTTGCACCAGTACCCCCAGTAAGACCCGTAGATCCTGTCAAACCAGTGAGCCCGGTCAATCCGGTCATACCCGTAGATCCCGTAGAACCAGTGTCACCAGTAAGTCCAGTTAATCCAGTAGAACCAGTTAAACCTGTCATTCCCGTATTACCAGTGAGCCCAGTCAATCCGGTCATACCAGTATCGCCTGTAAGACCTGTTAATCCAGTGAGTCCAGTATCTCCTGTCAATCCAGTCAATCCAGTCAGCCCCGTTAATCCTGTCATGCCCGTTAGTCCAGTGTCACCGGTTAATCCGGTTAATCCAGTAGAACCAGTATCACCTGTAAGACCTGTTAAACCTGTATGCCCAGTATCACCAGTCAACCCAGTTAATCCAGTGAGTCCAGTGTTACCAGTTAATCCAGTAGAACCAGTCAGCCCCGTTAATCCTGTCAATCCTGTATCACCTGTTAAACCAGTTAATCCAGTAGAACCAGTCAATCCGGTCATACCCGTAGAACCAGTATCACCAGTGAGCCCAGTCAATCCGGTCATACCAGTATCGCCTGTAAGACCTGTTAATCCAGTGAGTCCAGTAT
>JACPFN010000010.1 GCA_016183005.1 Candidatus Babelota bacterium
ATGACAGGTATTACGGGAATCACAGGAGATACGGGCCCAACAGGAATTACGGGTGAGACTGGTATAACCGGTGCTACAGGTATAACTGGTATGACAGGAGAGACTGGTGCAACCGGGATGACTGGTTTAACAGGGGAGACTGGTGCGACGGGAGCTACTGGTCCAACTGGGCCAACAGGAGCATTAGTATCTGCTTATTTATATTCTGTAAATCGTACAGGGCAGAATGTTTCAGGTACCAAAGATATATCTTTCTCAGGAGGAGACTCACCATATAGTATCTCTAAAAATATTCTTTTAAATTCAGATGGTACGGGGATTATGTTTTTATATACAGGATATTATTTAGTTAATTTCTTGCTTTTTTCAACTGGGGATACAATAAATGCAAGGTTGAATGTATATAGTGGTATATTTACTGGAGGATATCCAGGTGGTCAGGTGGTAGCATATCCATCTTTCAATGGAGCAGGTCAGTCAGGTGCTAATGCTGTATGGCAGGGAATATTACCGATTTTGAGTACAGGTATGATGTTAGAGATTCAGAATGCTGATCCTATTTCTTCTATTCTTAGGTTAGCTCCTACTGGTGATGTAGCTGCAGGTTTTCCAGCTTCCGCTATCATCAATATTATGAGAATTGACTAATATTTATATTTTAATTTATTGTCATATAAGAAAGGGCTGTTGTAGGACAGCCCTTTCTTATAGTGTTATTTTACCGTTTAATCCTGATTCATTGAGTTTATTGATTATATCAAAATCAAGAGCGATCTGTTTTTTAGTGATAATTTTAAGATTTTTATTATGTTCTTGATAGTTGAGATGTAATGGTATTTTTCCATCGGGTAGTTGTTTAATTAATTTAATAATTTCAGCAGATAAATGAACTGGTAGTTGAATATTTGCAGATATCATTTTACTCCAGGAGTGAAATAAAAGATCAAGAGGGACCATCTGTAGTGCTTTGATCTTTGCACTTCCTGTTGATGTCATATCTAAATTTCCCTTGATAATAAAAATAGAGTAATCATAAAGCCAAGGTTCTATTTGTGCAAAAAGCTTTGGAAAAATAATAATTTCAGCATGATTATGAAGATCTTCAACTTGAGCAAATGCCATTTTATCACCCTTTTTGGTTGAGATAACTTTTTTTTCGGTTAAAAGTCCTACAATGGTGACATAGGGCTCTTGTTGCGGTGTTGCAGATGGAGTTTTTCGTATAGCCATAAGTTCTTGAATCGTTTGCAAATTGATCCATATAAGTTGCTTTTCGTAGGTTTGAAGTGGATGTGCACTGATGTAAAATCCGATAACTTCTTTTTCTTTTTCTAGTTTTTCTTTATTGTTCCAGTCGGGCATATTGGGAAATATATAATTTTTAGTTTGAGCATCGGTTTGCTCTTGATTGAACATAGAAAAAAGTTGCATTTGACCTGTTTGCTTATGCTCTTTGTTTTGTAGTGCTAATTCTATAATATTTGCAAGTTCATGATGTTTTTGTGCGCGAGTTCCATCCAGTTTATCAAGAGCTCCTGCACAGATAAGATTTTCAAGAACTCGTTTATTTGAGGTTCGCAGATCAATTCGTTCGCAAAGGTTTAAAAGATCGGTGAATGGACCATCTTTTTTGCGTTGAGCAATGATATTTGCAAGTGATGTAGTCCCGATATTTTTGATACCTTGTAGTCCAAATAAAATCTTTTCTTTAATGATGCTAAATTCTATCTCTGATCGGTTAATATCTGGAGGTAGAATTTCAATTCCCATATCTTTGGCTTCTTTAAGATAAAATACCATGTTTTCAGCATTACTTGCTTCAAGTGATATTAGGCATGCAGTAAATTCTGCAGGAAAATTTGCTTTGAGGTAAGCTGTTTGGTACGCAATGAGCGCATATGCAGCAGAGTGTGATTTGTTGAATCCATATCCAGCAAAGTATGCCATTAATTCAAAAAGGTCATCAGATTTTTTTTGATCATAGCCGCGCGTAATAGCACGATCAACGAACAGTTTTTTCTGTTCGGCCATAACATCAGCCTTTTTCTTACCCATTGCGCGGCGTAAGATATCAGCTTCTCCAAGTGAATAACCGCCAATAACTGATGCAATTTTCATAACCTGTTCTTGATAAACAATAACTCCATACGTTTCTTGTAATACATCTTCAAGTTCGTTAAAGAAGTAATTAATCTCCTGTTTTCCGTGACGACGTAAAATATAATCATCAACCATTCCTGATCCAAGTGGTCCTGGTCGGTATAGTGCGTTGACAGCGATAATATCTTCAAATTTATCCGGTTTGAGTTTTCTGAGTACCTCTTTAAGGCCGTCAGATTCAAGCTGGAAAACACCAGAGGTTTTTCCTTCTTGGATGAGTTGAAAGGTTTTTGGGTCGTCTAAGGGTATATGATCAATATCTATATCAATACCCTTATAATTTTTAATAGAAGCAAGAGCATTTCTGATGAGTGTTAAGTTTTTGAGTCCTAAAAGATCGATTTTTAAAAAGCCTAATGTTTCCAATTCGGTCATCGCATACTGTGTTACAATAGCGTTTTCCTTAGGAGGAATAAATATAGGAAGCATTTCATGTACAGGTTCAGGGGTAATTACGATACCTGCAGCATGTTTTGATGCATGCCTCGTAACTCCTTCAAGTCTAAATGCAACATCAAATATCTTTTTGATCATCTGGTTGTTATTAATCAGTTCTTGTAATTTTGGTTCTTGCTCCAAAGCCTCTTTGAGGGAAATTTTAAGCTGTTCTGGAATTAGTCCAGTGATCATATTTGATTCTTCAAAGGGAAGTCCTAGTGCGCGCGCAACATCTTTAATAACAGCTTTGGCAAGCATGGTTCCAAAGGTAATAATTTGGCAAACTTTATCTTGTCCGTAAGTCTCTTTGATGTAATTAATTACGTGTTCTCGACCTTCTATACAAAAGTCGATATCGATATCAGGCATCGAGATACGTTCAGGATTTAGGAATCGTTCAAAAAGTAAGTTGTATTTGAGTGGATCAATGTTAGTAATTTCGAGTGCCCATGCAACTAACGCCCCTGCAGCAGATCCACGTCCAGGTCCTACAGGAATACCTGTGCTTCGTGCCCAACGAATAAATTCACTAACGATTAAAAAATAACCAACAAATCCCATTTTAATAATTAATGCGATTTCAAGATTTAATCGTTCTTGATATTTTGTTAAATCTTGAAGAGGAAATCGTTTATTGTGCGCTAATTTGGTGAGTCCATGATTACATAAATCGGTAAAGTGCTCTTCGGGAGTTTTTCCTTCTGGTGTTTGAAATTTTGGAAAAAATAGTTTTCCTGTTTGAAATTCAAAGTTGCACATATCGGCAACTTTGCCTGTATTATAAACAACTTCAGGAATATCTTTAAAAATTTCAAGCATCTCTTCTGGTGAACGCATATAGGCTCGGCATTCTTTAAAGCTGAAGCGGGTTGGATCATCAAAGCGTTTTCCTGTTCCGATTGCAAGCATAATTTCATGAGCTTGATGATCATCAAGATTAAGATAATGGCAATCGGTTGTTGCAACACAAGAGACACCCATCTGTTTGCTGAGTTTTAATAATTTTTTATTAAGATCTTGTTGTTCTTGTTGTTCTTCTGGTTGAATTTCAAAATAAAATCGGTCAGGTCCAAATATTTTTAAAAACCAATTAATCTTTTCTTGGGCAAGCTGTTCTTGGTCAGATTTTAAAAGTTGTGCAATGTGACCACCAAGGCATGCAGAAGTAACGATTAAGCCTTCATTATATTTTTCTAAAATTTTATAATCGATACGTGGTTTAAAATAAAAACCATCTTTGTAAGAATAAGCGATAAGTTCGCACAAATTTTTATAGCCAATTTCATTTTGTACTAAAATAATCAGATGATAATATTTTTTATCAACAACACGTTCGTTAACATCTTCTGCCATGTAAGCTTCCATGCCAAGAATCGGCTTGATTCCTGCTTTTTTACATAGCTGAAAAAACTTTACGGCACCAAAAATATTGCCATGATCAGTTATTGCTAATGCCTTTGCGCCTTGTGCTTTGGCATGATCAATAAGCTTGGGCAGTGTTATAGCTCCGTCCAAAAGAGAATATTCCGTATGGACATGAAGATGAGTAAAATGTTGTGACATGATTTATCAGTATAAAAGTTTTGTAGTTTATGTTTAGTGAGCATTATACAATATTTTGAGCTTGCTCGCGTGCTTTTTCAATAGCTGTTTTGATATTAATGGTAAGAGAGCTTATGGTACTATGGTTACACTTTGATGCAATGGTGTTAGTTTCCCTATTTAGTTCTTGTAGTGTGAAATCAAGTTTTTTACCATGGCTTTCTGATTTTTCATCAACAAGTTGATCAATATGCTTACAGTGCATCTCTGCTCTGACTAATTCTTCATTGATATCAATTTTTTCGATTTCAGAAAGTAGGTTTATTTTCTGTTGATCTAAAATAGTCTTTTCAACCGAGTTATCAGAGTTATCGAAGGTCTGTAATTTTTTTAAGATTTGATCAAGTTTTTCTTTTTTTTCTTTGAACGCTTTTTCAGAATTTTTCTTGATTAACTTTAAATTTTTTGAGATCTCTTTAATGCTATTTTTAATATCTTGAGCAAGAATTTTTCCTTCTTTAAAGCGCATCTCTTTAAGCTTTGTAATTATTTTTTCAATCTCTTGAAGAATTTTTTCCTCAATTTTGGTATTTAAAATCTCTTCTTCAACTTGTAAAATATTTGGAAGCTGTAAAAGGGTAGCTAGTGTTATCTCTTCTTTAATACCACAACTCTTTTTGATAGTTTCAATTGCTTGAAGGTATTGTTTAATAGTGTTGATGGCGGGTATGACAACATGCTTTGTTTGATCTTGTTGAATTCGTATAGCGATATAAACATGACCGCGTTCAAGTGATTTTTTGAGCAATTTATGAACAGCTACTTCAATAGTATTTAATAAGTATGGCAACTTGCAAGTTAATTCAAAATAGCGAGAGTTTAGTGATTTTAATTGAATAATGAGTGATAATTTTTCAGTTTTTGAAGTTGCTATTTCAAGAGTGCCGGATGCAAATCCGGTCATGCTTTGTATCATATAAAAACACCTTATCCAATATTGCTATAAACGTTTTGAACGTCATCATATTCTTCTATCTTTTCAAGAAGATTAAATGCTTTTTCTTCAGCCTCTGCATCAAGCTCGATAAGATTTTTTGCTACCCATTCAATTTGTGACTCTTCAACTTTAAAGCCCATATTTTTTATAGCTTCGGTAACGTCATGAAGGTCTGAAATTGGCATAGATATGGTAATAACTTCATCATGCATTGAAATATCTTTAATATTGTAATCCATAAGCGATTCAAATAATTTATCTTCTGTCATGCCTGCAGGAGCATGAGCTCGTACAATACCAAGATGTTCAAACATCCAGTTTACAGAACCAGTTTCAGCCAAATGCCCACCATTTCGGGTAAATAGTGCTCGAAGATCTGCAACCGCGCGATTTTTATTATCGGTAAGGACTTCGATCATGATTGCTGAACCAGCAGGACCATGGCCTTCGTAGGTAATCGCTTCGTAAACAACACCAGGAAGCTCACCGGTTCCCTTTTTGATAGCGCGCACAATGTTGTCTTGCGGCATATTAAGCTCTTTTGCTTTATCGACTAAATGCCTGAGGCGAGGGTTACCAGCAGGATCGCCACCAGATTTTGCAGCGATAGTAATTTCTCGAACAATTTTGGTAAATTCTTTACCACGCTTTGCGTCTTCTTTTGCTTTTTTGTGTTTAATATTGGCCCACTTGGAATGTCCTGCCATGCCAAATACTCCTGTATTTAATTGAACTAAAAATCATCTCTTATACAGAGTATATATTTTTGATAATTTTGTCGATGTAGGTGATTAACAGTCTTGAATTTAGTAATACATATTTTGAATTTCAAAATATGTATTACGCGAGAATTTAAATTTTTAGTGGTATTGAGCGGCTTTTTTTGTATATGATTTGAGTTATTGAGTTTGGTATAATGAATTGTTTATTTTACTTCTGTACGATACATAGGTTTTTGAAATTCTGAGATAATATTGTGTAATGTTATAGTTTTGTCCAAAAGTGCTCGTTCTTTTTCGAATCTTTGATTGCTAAGGGCAGATGTTGTACGATATTCATTATATGCATTTATATAATCTTTAACTTCGGGCCTATTTTTATCTTCTTCGTCAAAATTGTTTATCCATGGTAGGGCTATACCGTGATGATAAGCTACGTGTTGATCAAAGTATGGGGAGACATCAAAATTAACATATGGGTAGACATAATTTTTAGCATATTCTTGATAAGACTTTGATTCGAAACCAGATTTTATATTTTGAACCTTTCCTGGTTGACTATAAATATGCAATGCCTTCAAAGCCGTCTCTTTTATAGGATTAATATAGGGAGTTATTGCTTGTGCAAATTGTCGTTTTACTCCGGTATAAAATCCTGCTCCAGGTAATCTTGATGATGTTGAAGGAGTAAGGAATGTTGGTATATTTATTAAACAAATCAAAATTAATATTTTTTTCATAAGTATTATCCCCTAGATAAACATATTAATAATAGATTATTTAATAAAACTAAGCTAAATCAATACTTTATATAAATATTTAATTTTTTTTGTACAGCTGCAAGTTTAGCTTGGGGAATTTGACGCCCCTTTGAGGTTTTTTCAAGAAAACCTTCGCGTAGTAAGTATGGTTCGTAGACCGATTCAATAGTTTCTTTATCCTGTCCAGTAATAGCAGCAAGGGTATCAAGTCCTACGGGGCCACCACGATAACCTATAAGAATTTTTTTTAAAATTTGAATATCAATAGGGGTTAAACCATCTTCATCGATTCCAAGGGCTTGCATGGTTTCTCTTACAAGCGTAGGAGTTGCTATATTATTATTTTTAATTTGTGCAAAATCTCTGATACGACGTAGTAATTTTTTAGCAATACGAGGTGTTCCTCGTGATCGAGTAGCAATTATTTTAGCTGCATCTGTACATATAGTTATTTTAAGATATTGGGCATTTTGCAGAATAACTTGCGATAGTTCATCTGCTGTGTAAAAATCGAGTGATTCGATAATGCCAAATCTGCTTCTGAGTGGTGCTGAGATAGCACCACTTTGGGTTGTAGCTCCAATTAAGGTAAATGGCTGAATAGGTAACGTTACTGTTTTTGCACCTGGACCCTGTCCAATGATTACATCGATTTTAAACTGTTCCATGGCTGAATACAAAACTTCTTCGACATGAGATGGAGTTCTGTGTATTTCATCGATGAATAAGATATCATGTTTGCCAAGTCCTGAAAGTATAGCAACCAGGTCTCCGGTTCTTTCAAGCATTGGACCACTACAGATTTTGATAGATACATTCATAATATGTGCCATGATTTGGCATAAAGTTGTTTTACCAAGCCCAGGGGGTCCAAAAAGAAGCATATGATCTAAAGCTTCAGA
Organism: Candidatus Babelota bacterium; assembly: GCA_016183005.1. Taxonomy (GTDB): domain Bacteria; phylum Babelota; class Babeliae; order Babelales; family Chromulinivoraceae; genus JACPFN01. Next base: position 7,520 of record JACPFN010000010.1, read on the forward strand.
TCTTTTTTTGCAAGCTTGTACATAGATTTTCAACTTTTTTTTTAGCTCTTCTTGCCCTATGTAATCTTGAAATGTTTGCGGTATAAAATCATATTGTTGTTCAATGTCAATTTGTTGAGAGATAAATTCTATTGGATTTTGATCAGTTGGTTGAGTCATCTTTTTCCTTTTTTATTATGCAGTTAAGTCTTGGGCGTATCTTTGACAGGTAACACTGTTAATACAGCCAAGACTTGCAAAACTTGTCCAAATATGGGTAATTCCATAGCTCATAAAAGGAAGAGGAATTCCAACAACAGGAAGCAGATCAAGGACCATGCCGATGTTAATTGTAGCTGAAAGTATAATAGGCATTAAAAGACCTAAGCACATTAGCTGTGAAAAAACAGAGGATATTGTGCTAATTAAGCTTAAGACCTGTAAAAAGAGTAAAATATATAATAAAATTACAAATGTTGCACCAAGAAATCCTAATTCTTCACAAATAACAGAAAAAATAAAATCAGTTCTGCTTTCTGGTAGAAATGATAATTTATTTTGTGTACCTTTGCCAAAACCTTTACCCCAGAATCCCCCAGAACCTACGGCAATTTTTGATTGTTCAATTTGATAACGTTCTTTGTTGCGTTCTCCTTGTCCAAGAAAAACTAAAATGCGTTTCTTTTGATATGGTTTTAAAACATGCCATGAGATAGGTGTTGTGATAATACAAAAAAGTGCTGTGTATATAAAAAATTTATTAGGCAAACCCATAAACCAAAGCATGATTGAACCAGAGCCCAATAAAATAAGAGCAGTGCCAAGATCTGGTTGTTTTAAAATGAGAAGAAAACTCACAAGGGTAATTATAAGTGGAATGCTGTATGTAATGAGCTTTGGTTCTGTTTCTTCAGTATCGTTTAAAAAATAATACGACAAAAACATAGGAAAAAATAGTTTTGCTAAATCTGAAGATTGAAACTTTATAAAACCAAGATTAACCCAACGTTGTGCTCCCATACCAACAGAACCTTTTATTAGGGTAAATATGAGAAGAATCATTGTGCACCAATAGAGCCAATATCCAATTCGGCATATAGTATGATAGTCTATAAAACTACAGAAGAAATAGATGAAAATTCCGCTTAATATTCCAAATGTTTGTTTCTTGAAAAACAGTGAAAACTCTTCACCTTTGCAGGTGGTACTATATATGAAACACAAGCTTATGATGGAAAGGATTATAACGATACATAAACTTTTCCAATCAAAATATGCAAGATATCTTCGATTTACAAATAACATAGTATTATTAATCTGATTAACGATTTATTTAATTTGTGCATAAAAAGTATACGTTGCACATTCATTTTGTCTATGATCTGTTAAAATTTAGTTTTAATTTTACTCAAAGTAATATTTATTAAAATATTTTTTATCAGCAAGCTTATAGTTTGATTGAGTAAGTGCTCAATTTTTATAATTAAATAAAATCTTTGATAGAAATAAAAATATCATTGGGATGTAAGAGTGCTTTTTCAGAATTTTCATTCGAATTATTATATGTTACTTCGTAAATTATTGAATAATAGGTTTTAAAAAAATAGTTGAAAAAATGATTAATTTCAAACATTGTTGTTTTGCGTAATTTAGTAAAATGATCAAAAACAGATTCAATATCTTTATACGATTTTGATGCAGAGCCAGCGGTTTGTTTAAGTTGATTATTATTTAAATTAGAACTTTGTAAAGTCTCTGAAAAAATATTTTTAAAGTCTGCAATCGTTGTAATAGCTGATAAAAATTCTTCTTGAATCATATCGATCTCTATTTTTATGGATGATTGTTCTTTGGCCCAAGCTAAAAGTCCTTGTTTGAGGTCATTAATAAGAATTTGCGTTGGTTGCGGATTTATTTGTAATAATTTATTTGCGATTAGTTTAATTTTTTCGAATAAAATTTTAAAATTTACTTGGCTCGTTTTGATAACTTGTACAGCTTGTTCGATTTTGGTTGTATCATTATTTAAAACTTGCATATTGGTTTGCCATGAATCGGTAAGGGATGGTGTATAAATTTTAAAGAGTTCTTCTTGAATTGTTAATTTAGCAATGATCATGATGCATGATTCTTGGGCTAGTTGGTAGCTTAAAAGTAAAATATCAATAAGTGTTTTAAGATGATCGGGGTTAGCAAGAGAGTCTATATATGTTTTTTTCCAAATAGTAGCATTCTTAGGGATAATTTCTTGATAGCAAGCATATTGATATACATTGAACATGTTTAAAATACATATCACAAAAATAAAAACATATAGCTTCATTACACCATCCTTTTTTATTATTTTTTAATATCTATGTTGCTAAAAATAGTAATATGAGCATTTTTACAAAATTCATATAAAATTTGTCTGCATGCGCCACAGGGAAATGAGCCTGTATCGGTTACTAAGGCTATATGAGTAATTTTTTTATAACCTTGCGCTAAGGCTGAAAATATTGCCACGCGTTCTGCGCAAATAGTTAATCCATAGGATGCTGATTCAATATTGCATCCGCCGACAATCTGATTTTCTTCTGTTTGAATAGCTGCACCGACTTGAAATTTAGAATAAAAACACAGAGCGTTTTTTTGCATATCACGAGCAATTTGTAGTGTATTGGGATCAATCGATAAATATTTCATACAATTTTTAAATATAATACCATGTGATACTGTTGAGTATCGTAACATTTTTTAGCGTTTAGGTAAAATTTCATAAGGGCTTATTTGAGGTTTGTGATATACAGAAGGCAGTAGTGACTGAATGGTCAATAAGCTAGATAAATCTAAATTATTAGTAGATTTGCGGCAGGGTGATTTAACTGGTGCGTGAAGGGTTCTTGTAGCATTTGTTCTATTTGTAACTTCTTTAAAATAGGTATTCCCAAGTTCTTTGCGATAATTGTCTTGGCTGTAGTGTAGGTGGCAGTATCGATCTATTCGGTGTACACAACTATTGTGATTTATTTGAAATGAAAATAAGGTAATATATAAAACTATTTTTTTCATAAAAGCCCTAGGTTGAGATATTTTTACTTTTAGCTTTGCTGAACTATCACTGTGAAAACTCATCCTTCACATTTCGCTAACGCTCATTTATTTCAATTTTCGTTAAAATTTTTGCGTATGCAGTCGGCAGATGGGCTATACTATTTTTGCTTTCAGCTTTTTTAGGCGAAGTTATTGTACAACAATAATGAAAACTGGTCGGGGCAGCGAGACTCGAACTCACAGCCCCTCGCTCCCAAAGCGAGTGCGCTACCAATTGCGCCATGCCCCGAATAACAGAATCATTTAAAAAATTTTGAAAGATCCTAAAGATAAAAATTAATATATCGATTTTTAGGATATTATCAAGAAAGTTAGTTAAAATAAAAAAGGGATTTACTTTATAATAAATCCCTTTTGTTTGATTGTCTGATCAAATATACAACGAATGCTTTTTAAGACAGATTATTTTGTTGTATGCTAATATATTTTGTTAAAATAGGATATCAATTCATAATGTTTTTATTGAGCAGTAAAGATGTTTTTGATAGAAGCAACTGCGCTTGCAAGTGTTGATGCTTCGTAAGGGACAACAATCATTTTGTTATCTTTACCCTTGGTCATTTCTGGTAATACTTGTACATATTTTAATGCTGTAATGTATGCAGCAGGGTCGGCATTATTTCCAAGCGCAGATTTAATCATTTCAATAGTTTGTGCTTCGGCTTGTGCTATTTTGAGTTTGGATGTAGCTTCAGCTTCTGCTTCAATAATTTTAGCTTGTGCTTGACCTTCTGCTTCAAGGATTTGTGATTCTCTTACCCCTTCAGCCTGCAAGATTGCTGAACGCTTTGCTCCTTCAGCTTCAAGAATGATAGCGCGGCGATCACGCTCTGCGCGCATCTGTTTTTCCATTGCGATACGAATATCACGTGGTGGATTTACTTCTTGAAGTTCAACGCGGTTTACCTTTACGCCCCATTTATCGGTTGCATGATCAAGGATAACGCGAAGTTTTTCATTAATTTGATCGCGAGATATTAATGTTTCATCAAGATCTAAAGATCCGATAACGTTTCGAAGTGTTGTTTGTGTTATTTTTTCAATTGCTTCTGGCAGATTTGAAACTTCATAAATTGCAGCTTTTACGTCAGTTATTTGATAGTACAATAGGGCATTAATTTCCATCATTACGTTATCTTTAGTAATTACGTTTTGTTTGGGGAAATCATATACAGATTCACGTAAATCGATGCGAGCAAATGCACGCATATAAGTTGCGTAATTATTAATTTGAGCATTAAAGTGTGTAAACGTCCAAAATACTTTACGTTTTTGCTCAATGAAAGGGATCATGAAGTGTAGTCCTGGAGCAAGTATGCGGTCAAATTTACCAAGACGTTCAACGACAACGGTTTCAGCCTGTTGAACTAATACGGTATTGCTTGCGATTAAAACTATAAGAAGGATAAGTGGAATAATGAAAAATACAGAGATTCCGAAAAAGATCATATAAAGACCCTTTATTTAATATGAGTTTTAAAATAATTTTTTATTTCAAGATCAGGTTGTGTAATTAATCATGTAAAAGGTTTATTTGTAAATGACAGCCTTTAACACCGATGACTAAGGCTTTTTGTTCAATTATTAATTTTTCTTCTTTTTTTTGTAATTTTACCATCCATAGTTCACCATCTACTTGGGCGTATCCTGTATCATCAGAAATGATTTCTGTAATTTCAACTATTTTGCCAATCATAAGATACATGTTTGATTCATAAAATTTAGATTGTTTTTTCTTTTGAAGAAATTTGACCATCAGATTTAGTAACAGAAACATAGCGCCAGAAGCTATAAAAAAGAAGATGTATTGATTAATGGGCAAATTGTTTTGGTATTCTGTAAGCATCGTGGTTAATGCTCCAAGTGCTAGAGCAAGAAAGAAGAATAACCCGGGATTTAGTATCTCTATAAAAATAAAAAATGCTGAAATTATAAACCAGAACTTTGTCATTTTCTTGATCCCCTCTTATATTAAAGGGTAGAACTTATAGGTATTCAATTTTTATTATGAAGTAAACATGAAAAAAAGCAAGTAAGAAAATGCTTTTATGTATAAAGAAGATCGCTTAGCGAGGCGACCTTCTTTGTATTATCTTGATTATTTGACTAAAGGCAGCAAAAACTTCGCAGCATTGCTTCCTGAAGCCATGGCCTTTAGGTCGTGGTCGGTTTATTTTTTGCAAGTTTTAATAAATATTCTTTACGATCTTTACCTTGAGGATGCCCAGAATAAATAGTAGTTGGTAATTTCAAAAACCAATTATTCGGATCTTTATACATCTCTATAATATCTTGCTCCTGAGCAAAAAAATGCGCTGCCTGAATAATTTCTTCAGCGGTGCTATATTTTGCTGCAAATTTATCAGCTCTTTTTTCTGCTGCAGTTTTAAAAACCAAATTAAAAAAAAGTGTTAGGACAATATCTATAAACATACCTACTATTAAACCAATAAGAATCGCAAGCAACGGATTAGTAAAAAATAATATCATGTTAACAACCGTTATCCCTGCAAAGACAGTTAAAGCACCGGTTAAGAAAATAACCCATAATTTTTTATATGAATAATGATCAATAACATGGCCAAGTTCATGCTTAAAAATAAAAGATTGAATTCCCGGAGTTAGGTTTTGTGATTGCCAAACTTGACGCTTTTTCCCTAAGTCATTTAATTTTGATTCATACAATTGATGGAAAATATTTATAATAGGCGTCACATTTGCATCACCACTGCAAATACTGCAAGTCGTTGAATCTATTACTATTGTTTTTCCAATAGCCATAGCTATTTGTTGCGCTGTATAAGCGTACTTAATAATAATTTTTGATGGATCAACATTGCATAATGTAATATAGGATCTAAACATTTCTCTATGCTCACCAGAAGGAGTGTACAATAATCCATTCTCAAGAGCTGCAGTCTGTACATAGCTCAAATACCAGATATAAATACCCATGCATACAGAAACTATCAACTGTACAAAAAAATTGGTCAATAATTCAGGAAATATATAAAAAAATAATATAATTGGTAAAGATAAACGAATAAATCCTATAATCTGTTGCTGTAACATAATTTCCGTTCTTTTTATAATAATATTTTAATTTTTACTTTTGGTTCTAATTTGTCTGTCCAACTCAGAATATTTGAGCTCAAGATCTTGTCTGCCACGTTCTAATCTATCTACAAGCTGTGTTTTGATTTCATCCTCACAAAAAGGTCTATCAAAATTTGTACTTGCACTAATAAGACATGGTAAATTAAAATCATATTCATTTAAATTTTCAAAATTTCGTTGATGACGATTTACTTGCAGATGCAATCCAATATACAGGACTTCGACAAATAATTCAATAATCTGATCTAGGACAGTCCCATTTTTAATATTGTTTTGTTCGAACTTTTTACTGGATGGCTCTAACGTAGATCTAGAGCTAAATGAGCCGTTTCTTCTCTTTTTTTAGTGTTTGTTAAAGATTCCGATTTTATACTTAATGACGTGCTAAAAAGCATTATAGCGCACATACGATGTAATATAATTAACTTCTTCATAAAATTCTCCACATTAAAATGACTTACGTATCTATTTATTTGGTAACAATAGGTGTTTGATTTTTATGATATGAACATTGTTGGCCTTTAAATTGCTTTTGTATCCTAAGTATTTCATCAGAAGATAGATAGCCTTTATCAGTCCATTGTTTTTCACGTTCATATGTTTCATGACACTCTTTTAAGTGATCACTGCATTCTTGTAAGCATGTTTCGCAGGCTACACCAAAACTTGCTTCAGTATCAGCACGCCTTTCCATAGATTGTATAATTTTAGGATCTAATAAAGCTGCTGTTGTTAGCCCTAAGAAAGCACTAGCTAATTTGGGAAATAATGAATTATTTTCATTGTTTAAGAGTGGGTACATTAAAAATGGTAACCCAAGAGCTATAGATACTTTTAGTAAGTTTTTTACTATATAATCATTATGTTTAATATGTGAAGCTTCATGAAATATTGTAAATCGTTTAACACCATATGGTTCATTGTCTAATAGACGTTTATACACACGAATTTGATTACGACCAGCTTCAGCATACTTATTACAATCAATATCACAGCTTTCAACCAATGGAATATCTATAGAAATTCCTAATTTTGTTTTAGCATCAGCTAACATTTCTTGATAGCTGAACGATGCTTGTATGGAACCAACTATACTAAATAATATGATTAAGATTTTTTTCATAATACCCCCATAAAAATGACCTATTAATATAAATAATAGCTAATAGTAAGGGTTGAAAGCAATAGTTTTTCGTGATAATTGTATCCAATTTATCTTAATTTTACACTAGAGTTCTTTCGAAACTAGCCATAGATCGAATTTCAAGGTAAAATTAATGTCCAGAGGAGACATTAATGAAATATGAATCAATTCAAAACTTACAATCAAAAGATTTTCGTAGACTAACTGGGGTAAAGCAAGTTACATTTAAACATATGGTTGAAATTTTAAGTGCTGCAGATAAAACAAAAAAGATATCTGGTGGACGTAAAAATAAATTAAGCATAGAAAATCAATTGTTATTAACACTTGAGTATTTTCGAGAATATAGAACTTATTTTCATATTGGAAAAAGTTATGGAATTAGCGAAAGTGCGGCATACAAAACTGTAAAATGGATAGAAAGCATTTTGATTAAACATAAAACATTCGCTTTGCCTGGTCGCAAAGAACTTTCAAAATATAAAGCAGATGAAATTATATTATTTGACGTGACTGAAACGCCTATTCAAAGACCAAAAAAAAGCAAAAACAATTTTATTCTGGTAAGAAAAAACGACATACATTTAAAACACAGGTAGCAGTTTATAAATCAAGCGGTAAAATTGTAAGTACTGCTTTTGCAAAAGGAAGAAATCATGATTTTAAAATTTTTAAAAACTCTAAAAATCATGTTCATCCTGAAGTTAAAATCATTGTAGATACTGGATATGTAGGAATTCAAAAAATGCATTCAAATAGTGAAATACCTAAAAAAAGATCTAAAGAAAATCCTTTAACTAAAGAAGATAAAAAGAATAATCGAGAAATATCTAAAAAAAAAGTTTCTAATGAAAATGTTATAAGCTCTCTTAAGCGATTTGCAATTGTTTCTGATCCGTACAGAAATCGTAGAAAACGATTTGGTTTACGATTTAATTTAATTGCAGCTATTCATAATTTTGAGTTAGATAATTGAGTTTCGAAAGATGTCTACTTAAAAATAGTTTGCGTGATAACGACCTATATGACATCATAAAATTTCATATAGGTCGTTAAAATTGCGTTAATTATAGGCTAAGTTTACTTAGTAGTGCTATATACAGTAGCTAAAATAGCTGTTACTAGGGCACCAAGACCGAAATAGGTACTTGCTGTTTTTTCTCCATTATAAGCCATTATCCCTGCTGTAGCGGCACATATAGCCGGAACGAAGGTTTTTGGTGTAAAAGGAGTAGATTCTGTACCAGGTTTGTATGTGTTAATTGCAGCTGCTACAAGTGCACTGGTTCCAATATAAGCACCAGCACCGATGAGACCTTCTTGTATTCCATTGCCTTGAGCTGGTCGTATTTGTGAACCAATCATAAGAATAGACATAAACATTAATAATTTTTTCATATAATTTCCTTTATTTACAAGGTCGAATTAATGATAAATTTGACACATTATAAGCATACCATAGGTATACTATGTGCACAAAAGGAGTAGGGGTGTTTCAAGAGCTTTGCTGGATTTTGTGAAATTATAAATTTTTAAAGCATTCAGTACTGGCTGTGCCAGGCGTAGCTCGTAAGAGCGAAGACTGGTCGGAGTCAGTGTGTGCACAGATCGAACTTTTAGTTGGAAAAAATTGAAGGATCAATTGTTTAAAATTATCAAACCTAGCTTGAAAATTTATTAATCCATGAGAATGTGTGATTTGTGCTTGGTGAATTCAACTCACCAGTGCAACACTAACATATAATTCCTTGTAGCATACATTCTTGACTAAAAATTTGAAGTGGTGAAAAAAAGTTTAAAGTTTTTCGTGGTCGATTATTCAGTTTTTCTTCAACAAATTTTAACATTTTTTCTGAAATTGAAGCAAAACAAGTTTTTTTAGGAAAATACTGGCGGATTAATCCGTTAGTATTTTCATTTAATCCACGTTGCCATGAAGCATATGGATCAGCAAAAAAGAACTTAGCTTCAAGCGCTTTTGTAATTTCTTCATGATCAGCAAATTCTTTTCCATTATCCGATGTAATCGTGTGAACAACCGCTTTCAGCGGGTTGAGCAGTTTAACAACTGCTCTTAAAATAGAAGCAGAGTCTTTATACTCAGACATTGCTGTAAGTGTATATTTTGACACTCTTTCTACAACGGTAATGATAAAATTTTTATGATCTTTGCCAACCACTAAATCAATCTCCCAATCACCAATTCGACTTTTATTGTCTACAATTTTTGGCCTATCATGAATGCTAACTTTATTTTTAATTTGACCTCTTTTTTCCTTTGCACCTCGCTTTCGATATCTTCTCTTATGACCATGCCTGAGATGTTTATACAATGTGCCACCAGCTTTTTTATCAGACCAAACATGTTGATAAATTCGCTTATGACTAATGTAAGCACTTTCTTGTTTTAACACTCCTGAAATCTGTTCTGGACTCCAATCCTGTCGTAACATTGATTCTATTTTCTCAATCAACTCAGATGTCATTTTTATAAATTTCTTGGACATCGTTTTTCGGGCATCAGCCTTAGCATTTGCTTGATTTGGTCGATATCCTTTTTGTCCAACATTCCTTTTCAGTTCACGGCTTATTGTTGAAAAATGCTTACCTATAGTTTCAGCTATTTTTCTACTGCTAAGCCCTGAGTTTTTAAGCTCATAAATTTAAAATCGATTTTCTTGATGAATTCGTGTATATTTTTCCAAGCAACACCCTTCAAAATTTGAGATGACATTTTTGTGTTAAAAATATCATCTCAAATTTTGAAAGGTGTTGCACTAGGCTGTATCTACATTTGATTTAACCAAACATAAGAACAAGCAAGATATACCAATGAAGCATAATTTCGTAAATATTTTTCAAATCTAACTGCAAGTTTTCTAAATTGTTTTAATCTTCCAAATAATCTTTCAATTTTGTTTCTTAATTTATATGCAATAGGATCATGTTTTCTTGCATGAATTCTATTTTTTCTGGCAGGGATAACAGCTTCACTTCCTTGAGTTGTTATAAAATTTACAATTTCATCAGAGTCATATCCTCGGTCAGCAATTACATTTGAATGTGGATATTTTTTAAGCAATGGTAAAGCATAATTGTAATCTGATTCTTCTCCAGCTGTAATTAAAAAATCAAGGGGTAATCCTGCTTCATCGCAAATCATATAAATTTTAGTCGTTAAACCTCCTCTGGAACGCCCCAGAGCCTGGTCTTTTTTTTAAACGTTGCAGCTTGTGAATGAGCCTTCACAATAGTGATATCCAACATAATGTAAAAATTTTTTTTATCCTTTATCAAACATCGAAAAATCTTTTCCCAAATTTTTTTCTTTGCCCAGCGAGAAAATCTTTGATGCGTTGATTTATATTTTCCATATTTGCAAGGCAAGTCACTCCACCGAGCTCCTGACCGCAGAATCCATAAAACTCCATTTACAAATGTTCTATTATCTGAGGCCGTTCTGCCTCTATCGCCTTTTTTTCCAGGCAAAAAATCTTTGATTTGTTTCCATTGTTCTGTTGTTACTTCGTATCTACCAGTCATTATATACTCCTTTGTATCGGAATATTATGACATATTTTCTTATTTTTTTAAATGTAGATACAGCCTAAAATTATTGATATGCATATCGATGGCAAAATAGAATCTGATATTTATCATGCCAAATTACAGGAATATAAAAGAGAAGAACAGGATGTTGCATTAGAGCTTAAATCTTATAGTACAGACTGGCGATCTGAGCTTTTAGCGGCTGAAGATGTGCTTAAATTAGCGAAAAATTTTAAACATGAATTTTTGAGTTCTAACTTTGAAGGAAAACAGCAATTCTTGAAATTGTTTTGTTCAAAAATTGTCTTGGATGGGGATATCCCTGATCTAGAGCTTAATGAGCCATTTAAAAGCATGAAGAGTGTTAAATTCCACTCAATGTGGTCGGGGCAGCGAGACTCGAACTCACAGCCCCTCGCTCCCAAAGCGAGTGCGCTACCAATTGCGCCATGCCCCGAATAATAGATAATTAGAAAAATGGAAATATTTTAGAATAAAATGGGGTGAGCGGTGGGGATTGAACCCACGACCCCCAGAACCACAACCTGGTGCTCTACCAACTGAGCTACGCTCACCACATAAAATTATCAAAGATAGTAAGATTATACGCTAAACAGGAAAAAAATCTAGGCTGTGACTATAAAATAATAAAGAAACAATAGAAGATATATTTCTGATTCTAAAAACAGTTTTGCATTTAATTTTAGTTGCTTGAGGGGTTGATAAAATACTGCGTTAGTTTATATTAAAATATATATAATTATTAGGGTTTTTATATGCATTATGGACGATATGATTTTATTTCGAGTTAATTTTTATTTCAAAGCGGTCTTTTCTTTAGTACTTTTCTTGGGTAAATTTAATTTTAGTTCTCAGTTGTCCAATAGGCCATTATCGACTGATTTGAATTTTGTCGCGCTTTCTAGGGAAAAACTTTTAAAAGATTGTCGTGATTTTGTTAGATATCCATCGATCGAAGATCTTTTTTATAACGAAAAAGAATCAGTAAAACCATTTTGCAAGTTCAGGGTTGAATTTGTTGATGATATTGAATCTACGCATTATTCTGCGTTACATGATGCAGTTACTAAGAAGGGTATGACGATTTCTGATGTTTTGATTGGGGATGGATATAAAAAACGTAGAGTTGTTTTAGAAAAAGATGATCTACTTAGTAGTATTGCTAATAATTCTTTTGATTTTAGAACGATGGTTACTAGTGAAGGTTATCAAGTTATAGCTTTTGTAAAAAATAATGTTCATATTAAGATAATTTATTTTAGAACGTTTAGAATTTTTCTTTGTGATGTTACTAAGAGGGATGATGATCCTTTGGATATTTAAATATGGGTTGAAACATGAAGAATAATATTAAAGTTATTGGTGCTCGTGAGCATAATTTAAAAAACATCTCTGTTTCTATTCCTAAAGATTCTTTGGTCGTTATTACGGGACCTTCTGGTTCTGGTAAAAGCTCTTTAGCTCTTGATATTTTATTTGTAGAGGGAAAGCGACGTTATATGGAATCGCTTTCATCCTATGCACGACAATTTTTGGGTATTGCAAAAAAACCAGATTTTGACCGAATTGAAGGTCTTTGTCCCGCTATTGCTATTGAGCAAAAAACTGTTGGACATAATCCTCGTTCAACCGTGGGGACTATAACCGAAGTTTATGATTATTTACGGGTATTATTTGCTCGAATTGGAGTTCCGCATTGTTTTTTGTGTAATGAAAAGATTAAAGTTTATAGTTCAAGTCAAATTTCTCAGTATGTTGTAATGGTTTATGCACATAAAAATGTAACTATTGCAGCTCCTATAGCTCATCAAAAAAAGGGTGAGTTTAAAAATGAGCTTGCAGATTTCTTGGCTAAGGGTTTTTATCGATTTATTATCGATGGTAAATTGCATAAGATTTCACACGTCGGTGAAATTGAAAAATTGGATTTAAAAAAAACTTATAAACATACGATTGATGTATTGCTTGATAGTATAACAATTGACCAAGATGATGATTGTCTTGCTCGCATACAAGAATCGGTTCAAAAAAGTTTTGATTTTACTGATGGGCTTTGCAAGATTACGGTTGATGATCAAACGACATTGTACTCTTCAAAGCGAATGTGTTTAACCTGTCAGGTTGGTTTTCCTGAACTTGAACCCCGTTTTTTTTCTTTTAATTCTCCTATTGGTGCTTGTTCTGCATGCGATGGGCTTGGGGTTGAGTATGGTAAAGAAGAGGATATGTATGCAATGTATATGGGGCATGAGCTTAAATTATGTAGACAATGTCAGGGAAAAAGACTTAATAAGCAGGCTTTGTCCGTTACGGTAGGCGGTAAAAATATTTTTGAAATTGGAGAAATGTCGATTGATGATACTTTAGATTTTTTAAGAAATTTAAAGCTTGATAATTTCGATTCTGAAATAGCTCTTGGAATTTTAAAAGAAACGTGTCAAAGGCTTGAATTCTTAGTGAATGTTGGACTTGCATATCTTTCATTAAATCGTACTGCTCGTACACTTTCTGGTGGAGAAGGACAACGAATTAGACTTGCAAAGCAGGTTGGTTGCGCATTGAGTGGGGTTTTATATATTTTGGATGAACCAAGCATTGGTCTTCATCAGCGAGATAATGATCGTTTGATTCAGACCCTTAAAACACTTAAATGAGCATGATATCGATACTATTATGATAGCTGATTATGTAGTTGATATGGGGCCTGCTGCGGGTATTCATGGTGGACAGGTTACTGCGGTTGGTACGCCACAAGAGCTTATGAGAAATCCAAGTTCATTAACGGGTAAATATCTGTCGGGTAAATTAGGTATTTCTGTTCCTCAAAAACGTAGAACGACTAATCAATTTTTAACATTATATAATGCTACTAAAAATAATCTTAAAGATCTTACTGTTATGTTTCCACTTAAGATTTTGTGTGCCGTTTCAGGTGTTTCTGGATCAGGGAAAAGTAGCTTGATTTTTGAAGAATTGGTTCCAACTTTGCAAAAAGAGCTTGGTTCTAAATTAAAGTGGAAGTTTTTTAATGAACAAAAAATTAAGGGTATTGAGCATATAGAAGATATGATTCAAATTGATCAAAGTCCGATTGGAAGGACTTCACGTTCAAATCCGGCTACTTATATTGGGATATTTAATGGAATCCGAGAAATTTTTGCATCGATTCCAGAAAGCAAAATTCGTGGGTATGACGTGGGTCAATTTAGTTTCAATGTTGATAAGGGGCGTTGTTATAAGTGTAAGGGTGAGGGAATTATCACCGTTTCTATGCATTTTTTACCTGATGTGGTGATGACCTGCAAGGTGTGTCACGGGAAGAAATATAGCGCTGAAACATTGCAAATCTTATACAAAGGTAAAAACATCTTTGATGTACTAGAAATGACCGCCTTGGAGGCTTTAGAATTTTTTAAAGCACATAGCTCGATAGCAAAACGCTTACAGCTTTTGTGTGATGTGGGGCTTGATTATATTAAATTAGGCCAGCCAGCAACAACGCTTTCGGGTGGAGAAGCTCAGAGAATTAAGCTTGTTAATGAGCTTGCAAAGCGTGGTCAAAATACTCTATATATTTTAGATGAGCCAACCACGGGTCTTCATACTCATGATATTGTAAAATTATTAACGGTTTTAGAGCGTTTGATTAATAAAGGTAATTCAGTAATTGTCATTGAGCATAATTTAGATGTGCTTAAGGTCGCAGATTATATTATTGATCTGGGGCCAGAAGGCGGAGCTGCAGGAGGAGTTATTGTTGCTCAAGGAACTCCAGAAGTAGTTGCTGAAAATAAAAGTAGTTATACTGGTAAATATCTAAAAAAATATCTGCATTTACAGTAAATAGATTTTTGCATAAATATTTATCTTTTTTGATATTTTTAACTTTTAAAAGATTTTTTGTCTGTTGTGTTATTATCCGCAATAAAAACAAAATAAAAATCAGTATTGTTACCGTTAAAAATCACTTCTTTGTGAGTATCCTTTTGTATACGCTGTCATAGCAAGAATTTCAAGCGTTGTTTCGCTTTCTGTTAATAGCTTTTCAGTGGGTATTTGTAGATCGGGACGAATAAGATTGATTGCAATGGCTACTATCTTTCCAGCTGCTTTTTTATCTTTCTTCGCGTAATCGCTTTTTGCTACATGAAAGAGCGTTTCATATATGCAATGGAGTAACTCATTAGCCTCGTTTTCTTTTATTTTATCATTTTTTTCTTGTCCTGTTGGATCTAAAATGGCAACTGATGAATTATTTGGATATAAAGACGATGATACAAAGTTGCTACTTGATATCAATCGAGTTCTTTGTATAAAAACATCACCTTGACTTAAATTTGAACCATTTGAATCTGTTTGATTTGAGTTGTTACTTGATAAAGTATGTTGAGGTTTTTTTTGATCAAGGTCATCTAGAAATTTAGATATTTCATTCATAACATTGTTTTCTGATAGTTGCAAGGCTCTATTTTTTCCATCTTCAGCATTAAGAAAATTGATTATAGATGTATATATATAAGACCTAAATTCTTCCAGGTCGGTGAAATTTAAGCTTAAGCGGTTTTTTTGTAATTGCTCATAAAGATTTGGAAAATCTCTTTTTAGATCATCTTCTGGATTTTTAGATAGAGCTGAATCGGCATAGAGTTGTCTAATTAAATCTTTCATTGTTCTTATAAATTCGTCTACTTTTTCGCAACCTTCTTTTGATTTTTCAGTTAAGAGTCGCTGTATTTTTTTTAGAGCTTTTTGACTGGATTCTTCTTTTAGTTTTTGGATACTATCCGTAGTAAGACAAAATTTATAAGGATCATTTTTTTTATAACATCCATGAAGGGTTATTTCTTTATCCTTATCTTGGAATGTTAGTGATATTTCTGTATCTTTAGGTTGAGTTTCATTAGTAATTACAGAAAATGACGAAGATGTTTGTTGGTTATAGATGATAGCAATACAGCTTAAAAGTATGATTAATTTTTTTTCAATTTTCATAATATATTTATATCACTTTAATTAAGAATCTGTTTAATTATTTCTTATTGACTCCTGTAAAGAATAAGTATTGTTTGTTTTTTTGTAAAGGTCTATTTATTTACGCATTGGTGTAAAGTTGCTATAATTTTGACTTGCAGCTTTATGTTTATGAAAATCTTTAAAGGTTATTGCATGCATGATTTTTCAAATTTAGATGGATTTACTCCTTTAATGAAACAGTACATCGAAGTTAAGCGGGAGTATCAAGATGCATTAGTTCTGTTTCAGGTTGGAGATTTTTATGAGATATTTTTTGATGATGCGGTAGTTGTATCTAATTTTTTAGGGATTACTTTAACTAAACGCGGCGAATATCAAAATAAACCTATTCCTCTTTGTGGATTTCCTATTCATGCAGTAGATCATTATATTCCTCGACTTATTAAGGGCGGTTTTAAAATAGCTATATGTGATCAGCTTGAAATAGCGGTAGCTGGAAAGATGGTTGCACGAGGAGTAACTAATGTCTTGACTCCTGGTACACTAACATCAGAAAATCTTTTAGATGCAAAATCTAGTTCATTTTTATTTTCATTTTTTCCGACGAAATCAGGATATGGTCTTTTATTTTCAGAGCTTCTAACGGCACAACTTCATGCAACATTTTTGCCTCATGGTTCATATCGTCAACTTGAAACAGAGTTGTTTAGATTTATGCCTGATGAAGTTGTTTTGTTAAAAAATAAAGCTTTTCTTAATTATGAACAATTTTTTAAACAGCGTGGTTTTTTTACAACATCGTGGTCACAAAATTTTAATCAAGAGTTGATAGAGGTTGAAACTCAATGGATTAAGGATCAGTTTGATCAGAATACGTTTAATCATCTTAAAGATAATGTGTCTATTTTGTATGCTACTATTCTCTGGAAAAAATATGTTGAGCGTACTCAAAAAAAGGCTTTAGAGCAGGTAAAATCAATTGTCTTTTATGAGCCAGAGGCCTTTTTGATTTTAGATGGGGCTACGCAAAAAAATTTAGATATTGTTAAAAATAGTTTTGATAATTCAAGGTCGCATACATTATTATCTTTAATGGATCAAGCTGCTACATCTATGGGATCTCGTATGGTTAAGCAGTGGCTTTTGGCACCACTTTTGGATGAAGCACATATTAAAATGCGTCAAGATGTTGTTGATGTTTTGAGTAAGAATAAATCTGTTTTTAATAAATTACATGAAATTTTGGAAAAAATGGGAGATTTGGAGCGTACGATTGGTCGTATTGCTTTAGATCGGACATTTTTGCGAGATTATGTTGCCTTAGCTCGTATGCTTGGCTTATTGCCTGAATTGCGAGAATGTTTATGGCAAAGTAATGAGCCAATTTTACAAACTTTTGCTCATTCAATGATGAATTTTGATCTGTTACACGATCTTTTAATCAGGTCCTGTCATGATGATTCTACAACAGAAGGATTAATTAAGACTGGTTTTGATAGTAGGTTGGATCAGATGAGGGATTTATTACAAAATAGCAGTAATAAGATTTTAGAGCTTGAACAACAAGAAATAATAAAAACAGGAATTAATTCTTTAAAGATTCGCAATAATAATATTAAGGGATATTATGTTGAAATTACTAAAGATAATTTAGATGCAGTACCTTTTGATTATGTTGAAATTCAGTCATTGGTAAATCGCAAAAGATTTACTTTTGCAACGTTGCAAAAGTTACAGCTAGAGATTATGCAAGCGCAGCAGCAATTTAGTATTCTTGAAAAAGAGATTTTTGAGGCGGTTAAAAGTAAAGTAAAGCCTCAAATTCATGATATACGAGTTGTTAGTCAATCAATCGCAATGCTTGATGCTTTATTTAGTTTTGCAAGAGTAGCATTGTTATATAGTTGGGTACGGCCAGATTTTCATGCATCCAAAGATATTATCATTAAATCAGGTCGGCATCCTGTAGTAGCAGCACAGCTTGAAGAGCGTTTTGTTGCCAACGATACTTATCTAACCGATGAGCAATCTATTTGGATTGTTACAGGTCCCAATATGGGGGGGAAATCTACCTATTTGCGACAAGTTGCGCTTATTTGTTTGATTGCTCAAACGGGATCATTTGTTCCTGCTCAAGCAGCTGAATTACCATTGCTTGATCGTATATTTACTCGAATTGGCGCAGGAGATTTTTTAGCACAGGGTAAAAGTACTTTTTTGATCGAGATGGAAGAAACTGCTCAAATTTTAAATTTTGCAACAGAGCGTAGTTTAATTATTTTAGATGAAGTTGGCAGGGGTACGAGCACCTATGATGGATTGGCATTAGCTCAAGCAATTATAGAATTTATTGTGCAAAAAATAGGAGCACGATCATTATTTGCAACCCATTATCATGAATTAACGTGTTTACAGAGTACGTTGCCAGGAGTTGTAAGTTTTTATGCAGATAGCGTTCAAACCTCCTCAGGTATTTTATTTTTACATAAAATTATACAGGGTGCTGCTGATGGTAGTTTTGGATTACAGGTTGCAAAATTAGCAAATATTCCAACGCAAGTGGTTGTACGTGCTCAGGAAATATTAGTTAATTTGCGAAGGGGAGATATAAATTCTGACAATGCTGCAAGATTTGAGTTTGTTCCGGTAGTTTCTACCAGAATTGATCAAGAAATCGAAAATAAGCAAAATCTTTCAGCTATTTATAAAATCATGGATATCGATTTTGATAATTTAACTCCTAAAAGAGCATTAGATCTTGTATGGGAGATCAAACAGATATTAAAATAAGCGGTTGTTAAAAATTTAGGGACCCCTGTTGTCTGGGACCCCTATTTTAAGGTAATTTTAAATTTTATATATCAATTATTTTTATTATACCAATTTTTAGCCAGTAAGCTTAAGATCAATGGGTGTATTATTTTTGAGTTATCTTTTGTTCCTTGTAAGCCAAATGGATTTTGTCTTAATGAATTAAATTTTAAAGAGTTGGTAAGCATAGGCGAGAATGAATTATAAGTATTTCTAGAAGATACGTTAGGGACAAGATCTAAGTTTGGAATTTCAATTCCGTATAATTTATATCGTTGCCTGTTGATTTTAGCTATACCTATTTCTTTGACTGCTTTAAAAGAAGGTTTTAAAATGCCATATTTTTCTTGTAAATCCTTAGAGTCTTCCCCTGTGTACCAAGTCCAAACTGGTCCAGTTTTGCCAGGACGCGGTTTTTCTGTGTTTATATAATTTGGTTGATGATCATCTATAACTCCCACGAATGTTTTTCCATCGGTCATTTGCGCTATTCCAAAGATAGAGTCTTGATTGAGCCATAAGTATCCGATAGTTAAATTTCTTTCAGATTCTTTGATTGGTTTACGGTGTCCATGGACAGGGATACCCCAGAGTGTAGTTATATTAAATCTATTTTCTTCAGTTAATATATTTTTTTTGCTGGATTGCTTTTTTGTAATTGTTCCGAATGGAACCATTGCGGGGATAGTAATATTCGGAGGTGTTGTAGCTTGTTTATATTCATAAACCCCGACATAAATATTGTCTACTTGTGCTGTTTTTGTATCTGGATTATATTTTTTCACCGTAGAACGAAATCTTTTTTTGTGTCGTTTATCTCGGTCATTATGGCGATTTCTATGATTTTTTACTGGTAGTGTCGCCGATAAATTTTGAATAGTATGTGATTGTTCATCTAATTTAGGTTCATTGGGTACTAATTTTTTGCAAACCGTTACGATCAAGAGTCCGATAAGAGCGTATTTTAAGGATTTCATATTAAACCTCTCCCCTTATGAATTAATCCCTATGTATATATATAATAATGATTATGGTTATGGATTATCAATACTTTGTTTATCTTTTTTAAAAAAATCATTGATTGGCTGTGATTGCTTTAATCTTGGCTTTGCTATCTGAATGAACTATCGCGTTGGCTCCTTAATTCAAAAATCCACATTGTAATTTTTACACTAAAAATAGTAATAAACAGTATAAAAGGGTTAGAAATTTATCTAAATTAAATGGTGAAATGGATCAAAATTGAATTTTGTATGATACTTGAAGATATTATCTGATCATAGCAAGTTAGGGTTTAACAATGATTTATATAGCATTAATGCTTATTTTGAGTATGTTTCACTGTTTACGCTTTGGCTTGCAAGCAAAAGAGTAATACCTGTTTACAGCCTGTATTTATTGTGTTAAAATAGCTAGTATAATATAGATTTTTTGAAGTCAAAAGGTTTAATTCCATGGAACGACAAGATTCATTCGCAAAATACTCAATTGTACAGATTGGTGCGCATCAATATCAAGCTATTGAAGGTAAAACTGTAGCAATTGAAAAAATTGATGGTCAAGCTGGTGATTCAGTTCAATTTGATCAAGTTTTAATAAGAAAAGATAATCAAGATATTCAAATTGGTGCTCCATTTGTAAAAGCTGCTGTTAAAGCAACTATTGTTAAGCAAATGAAGGGTCCTAAAATTGTTATTTTACGTTATAAACGTCGTAAAAAAAGCAGAGTTAAAAAAGGACATCGTCAGCCAATGACGGTGATTCGTTTTGAATCTATTTAATTTGAATTATTAAAAAATAAAGAGAGCCAGATTTCTAAATCTGGCTCTCTTTATTTTTTAATAACTTTTTATAATTGGTATACGTTTTTAAAACTTATTGTTTTGAGCAAATAAAATTGCTGATGGTTACTTTTAATAGATAGTTTATGCTCTGTTTTTATCGAATTCTTCAATGTCGTCATTTTTTCCTGAAATTACCAGTTCATCATCATTTAAAATTGTATAATTTTCGTTAATCACGATAAAATCTTTATCTCTTTTGACTGCAACGGCATGTATTTTATACTTATTGTATAAATCTAATTCTTTAACTTTTTTGCCTATGAAATCTGAAGAAATTGAAATGAGTCCTATAGAAAATGATCTGCTTAAGCGAGCTAAATTAGTAAATGGTAAACTTAATGTATCGGCTAAAGCTATAGCAGTTTCTTCTTCAGGTCGCACAACTAGATCAACCTTTAAAAGATCGAGAATCTCTTTTTGTGTTTGAGAAGTTGCACGAGCCACAACTTTTATGTGTTTAAAGCGTTTTTTTATGATAGCTGCAATTAAAATCGCTTGTGCAATATTTTCACCAATTCCAATGATTACTACATCTATATTTTCAATACCGATTGCTTCAAGTGAGGCTGTATCAATAATTTCAGTACAAATTGCTTGAGTTACATAGTTTTGAACGCCGGCAATTTCATGTTCATCAGAATCAATTGCTAAAACTTCTTGGTTGTGTTCAGAAAGGCTTTTTGCAAGTTGTTTTCCGAAGCGTCCAAGTCCAATAATACAAAATTTCATAATCTTAATCCTTAAAAGTTTTTAACCTAAAATGACGTGCTCTTTAGGGTATGAAAGATCGCGTAATTCTCCAATGCGTTTTATGCTTAAGATAACAGCAAGAGCTCCGATTCTTCCAACAATCATAGAAAACATTAATAATATTTTACCTAAATGCGTTAATTCATTAATAGAAATGGTTAATATTCCATTATTTGAAAATGCTGAAAATGTGGTAAAGACCACGTCTAGAAAATCTAATTGTACTTCAGTAATTAAAAGACAGAAGGTGATACAAATGATCCAAGAAATACTAAGCGCAATGATTGCTATAGCCTTATATACTTGGTCATCGATAATATGTCGTTCATACAGCATGGCATGACGTTTTCCTTGGATTGCAGCTTTAATTACAGCTAAATAAATGGCAAATACGCTTGTTTTAATACCGCTACCAGTTGAAAGTGGCGCAGATCCTATAAACATTGTGATGAGTGCTAATAGTATTGTTGCTAGTTGAACGGCAGCAAAACTGACTAATGTTAATCCGGTACTTTTCATTGCTATGCCTGTAAAAAGAGCTGTAGATATTTTTTCGAATAAACCCATGTCAGCAAGTGTATGATTACGCTCTAAAATAAAAAATATGGAAGATGAAATGAGTGCTGTTATAAGATATATTCGTAAAACCAATTTGGTATGCCAACTAATTCCTCTAAATCCTTCGGTCTTTCTAAAAAATTTATTAATAAGCTCATGCCATGTTACAAATCCAAGACCACCTATAAGCATAAGAATAATGGTGGTATAAATCATTAACGGATTATCAGAAAACTCCATAAATTTGTCTGGAAATAGTGTGAAGCCTGCATTGCAGAATGACGATACTACATGAAAAATAGAGTAAAATAAAGCTTTTTTGAATGGGTACATACGTAACATTGTAGGAAATATAATGATTGCACCTAGAAATTCAGCGATTAAGGTTAGCTTAATAATAAAAAACAAAGTTTGCTTCGTATCCTTAAAGCTTTTTAATGATAATATTTCGCTTGCAATAACTTGGGTGTAAATTCCAAGATTGCTAAACATATAGATAAAACAAAGGCTTAATGTCATTAACCCTAATCCACCAAATTGCATTAAAAATAACATAACAACATGGCCCCAGCTGGTAAATTGATCAATGGGTACCGTTAAAGCTCCTGTTACGGTAGTCAGTGAGGTTGCAGTGAAAAAGAGATCAATGAGCGGTATGTCGTTATTTCTGCAGGCAGGAAGGTATAAAAGTATAGTACCTAGGCAGATAGATATAATTAATGATAAAAGAATCATGTGTTGCGGATAATATTTAAAAAAATATTTTCCTTTGGTTACTAGCATTGATTTTTCCTTTTTTTTAATTTCAATATAGATACCATAATGATTCTTTTACTCTTTGGTCAATCTCTTAAAATAA
Source organism: Candidatus Babelota bacterium (assembly GCA_016183005.1). Classification (GTDB taxonomy): domain Bacteria; phylum Babelota; class Babeliae; order Babelales; family Chromulinivoraceae; genus JACPFN01. Next base: position 30,219 of record JACPFN010000010.1, read on the forward strand.
GAATGAATAGATTTGTTATTGGTTAACTTATTATTTTTGATAGATAGGTTGCAGCTTGCGAAATTTTAATACGCTCTTGAGCCGCAGTGTCGCGTATTCGCACGGTTATGGTTTGGTCTTCAATTGTTTGAAAATCGATTGTAAAGCATATTGGCGTTCCGATTTCATCCTGTCTGCGATATCTTTTCCCTATTGATCCACTTTCGTCGAAATCAATATTAATAAACTGTTTTTTTAACTCTTTATAAAGATCTTCTGCTGGAGCAGATATTTTTTTTACAAGAGGCAATACAGCCGCTTTGATAGGAGCAATTTTAGGATGAAGTTTGAGTACAATACGTGTTTCATTATCCATAACATCTTCGTGATATGCATCAAAAAGAAGTGTTAAAAAGAGTCGTTCAACACCGACTGATGATTCAACGACGACAGGTGTTTCACTTTTTGCTGTTTCTTGATCAAAAACAGCAAGATCTTTTCCAGAGAATTTAGTATGTTGCGTTAAATCAAAGGTGCCACGATGTGCAATTCCTTCAAGCTCTTTAAAGCCAAATGGAAATTCATATTCAACATCAAAGGTACATTTGCTGTAGTGAGATAATTTTTCTTTGGGATGTTGATACATTCTAATATGGTTCATATTGATACCGATAGATTTATAGAACTCTTGACGTTTTTGCACCCAGAAGTTAAACATATCCATGCTAGTTTCATCTTTACAAAACCATTCAAGTTCCATCTGTTCAAATTCACGCATGCGGAATAAAAATTGTTTAGGGGTAATTTCATTTCTAAATGCTTTACCAATTTGAGCTACACCAAATGGAAGTTTTGTTCTGCTCGTTGACCAAATATTTTTAAATTGCACAAAGATAGTTTGAGCTGTTTCCGGTCGTAAGTACGCCTGAGCGCTTTCGTCAGCTACAGCACCGAGTTGCGTTTGAAACATGAGGTTGAAATCTCGAATGTTTGTCCATGCTTTTATTCCGCAAGATGGGCAGGATTTTTCTGTATTAATATTATCATCATCAGTACGAAAACGTTTTTTACAATTCATGCAATCAATCATAGGATCATGGAAGTTTGAAATGTGTCCAGAAGCTTCCCACATAGCATGGGGTCCAATAAGTGTTCCATCAAGAAAAAATATATCACCAAGATCATTTTGGATCGATTTTTTCCAAGAATTTTTGATGTTTTCTTTCATTAAGTAACCAAGGTGACCAAAATCATAGAGTCCATTAATGCCACCATAAATGTCGGCAGCTGGAAAAACAAAGCCTCTGCGTTTGCACAAAGATACAATTTTTTCGAGTGTAGCCTGTGTGTTTGCCATGATTTTTAAATCCTTGATTTTTTAATATTGAGCTTTTTATAAGCGACTAACATTAAAATGTATCAAAGATGACAAAATTGTAAATATAAAGGCTAGTTCTTAACTTGTAATTGGATTAATTGGATATACATGGTAACCAGGTGTAAGTACAGTTTGAGGGGTATTAGTAGGAAGTATGGTTGTTCTTTTCTTTGCATTAATCTCATCAGCTTTTCGTAGTAAGTTGTACATTAGTTTGGTTTTTTCTTCATCTGGTACATCTTTTCTGTACATGGTCACTAATTTATTATCAGGTAAATAGAGAATCGTTGAATCTGGTGATTCGTTTTGAAATTGTTCTATAATGTACGACATTGTTGTACGATAATTGTTCTTAAAGCCTTCTATAACATTTTGGTATGCATCAGCACTTTTTGTCATAACATCTTGTAGAATTCTTACTTTATCTTCATTGGTTTTGGCACTTTTAAAATTATTAAGTTGTGATTTTAATTCAGATGCATTGGTTTCCCAAAAATCTTGACCTAATCTTTGACCCCATATCATATGACTACCAATTCTAAAAGGACTCCATTTCCAGATACCAGATTCATTTTGAGGTAGAATCATGCCTGCGTAATTACTTGTGATTTGTAATAGAGATAGACATGCGATATTTAGTAATAAATTTTTACTCATAGTTTTCCTTTAAAGATTAATTTTATTAATTATGAGAGGTTGAAAATTTATAATTTATTAACCCAATATTATATGGATTAAAATATGGATTAAAAATTCTTGTTAAATATTTCGGAGTTTTCATTTCAGTTATTTGTTTAAAGCTATTCACTATACGTTGCATTTCATCAACGCTATCTGTTTTTAATATTAATCGAATTACAAATGGTGGTTGAGTGGTATATAAAATTTTTTCAATAGCAGAGTTCTCTTCAAATTTATTTATTAAAAATTTTATAATTTTTTCATATCTTTCCCTTAAAACAGATTTGTCTTTGGTATAGGCTTTGTGTATTTCGCTATGTATGTATTGTATTTGAAGTATTATCTCAGTGATGTTTTTGAATGGTAATCTGAATTTTTCAAAGAGGTTATAAAAATTATTTGGATCTATAGTATTTATTTTTAAACTGAAGAACCAGATATATTTAAGGTTTTGAATAGCAATTGGCGATAATAGTTTTTCGTAATTACTCCTTAAAGGATCAATAAATGGTTTATCTGAAGAAATTAAACTTTCTATTTGTTCTTTTTTGTTCTGGAGTACATTTTCTGTTTGTAATAAACCAGATATTTTTTGTAATGGATCTAGGATTGTAATATTTGGTTTATTTGGTGTAAATATGATAGATATTGTTTTTGGGATATACGGTATTAATCCTTTTAAAACATCATTCTCTTTTGTGAAATATTCATTAAATAATAAATCATTTGCTTGTTGGTAGCTGGTATAAAGATTTTTCATTAATTCTTTTAATAACTGTTCATTTGTTTTTTTATCATTATTAATTTCAAATTGATGTAATTGTCGTTGTAAATTATAGAAATGCCAGTAAGCAGTTTCTGTTTTATGACCAAATACTAAATCAGATGTTGTTGTCAGGAAACGATTTAAATAGCTCTGTTCTTTTCCGAGTTCATGTATTGGCGAATTTGCTGTAAGTATTGGTTCTAAATCAGATTCTATGGTTGTAAGCTCATGCATTTCTGCATGTATGGAATCTATATAAAAATTAATATTTATTATGCCAATCGCTATTAGATCATTTTCTTTCTGTGGAGCTACTTCTTGCCAATGTTGTAGGAGCATATTTAGAATATTAAATCGTGATTTCATCATATTCAATATTCTTTCTGCATCGATTATTTTTGATTTAAAATCTTTTAAGTCTAATTTTTTTTCGTTATAAATTTGTATGAATTTCTCTAATTTATGAGCTTTTTCGGCAATTCTTTCCCCTAGGCGGCTTACCTGTTCTTTCACTAAATGTATAGGTGTATCAGCAGTAATTGATGATCGTTGCAAGGAGGAATTACTATAATTTTGTTTGCTATCATTGGAATCATTATTGCTAGAAGCGTTATTTCTAGAATCCTCTTCTTTAGAAGCAGATTCTATAAAATTTGGACTATAGAAAATAATTTGAAATGTGAGTATTAGGATTTTTCTTTTATTCATAAAATAATTTCCCCTTAATATCTTAAGATATTTATTTCAAGACATATCAATTTCACTAGTAGGAAGTCAATATTATTATTTTTTATACGGATAATTAATTTTAAAATAGAATAAGGATGATTTTTTTGGATTATTTAAGTAAACTTATAGGCGCCTATAAGCGTCTTAGTTTAAAAGGGTAAGTATGAAAAGTTTTGATGTATTTTTTAAAATTACGATATTAGTTGCATTTGGTTCGATAAGTTATTTTTTATACCGGTTTTTTCAAGAAAATCTAACATTACAGCATAAAATTTCTCAATTGGAATCAAAAATCGATACTTCGGGTACTACTTTTAGTATCGATCAGCAGGATTCTGATAAAAATGATATGCAATTCAATACGGCTCTTTCCTCTCAGTTATGGGAAAAGCTTCAAAAAAAATTACAAGACACGGTTGTTCAGTTGCATGTTACAAGCTCTGAAAAAAATATTTTGCAACCCTATCGAGTTCCTACCCAAAGTCAAGCTGCTGGATCAGGATTTATTATCAATGATCATGGTGAAATTATTACTAATGCGCATGTAGTTAATGGTGCTACATGCATTATGGTTCAGATACCCTCATTTGGTAAGCATCAGTTTGAGGTAGATTTAGTTGGAATTATGCCAGAAAAAGATGTCGCCCTTGTTAGATTTAGACCAGATGATATTACAAAAATTATCAATGCTTTAGGTAGAATGCCACAGTTTAAACTTGGAGATTCTGATAAAGTTGTTAGATCGCAAGAAATTTTAGCGCTTGGTTATCCATTAGGGCAACAATCTTTAAAAAGTACTACCGGAGTTATTAGCGGCCGAGAATCAGGAATGATTCAGATGAGTGCTCCAATTAATCCAGGAAGCTCTGGAGGTCCATCAATTAACTGTGCCGGCGAAGTAATTGGAATTAATACAGCAGGTGTTTCATCGGCGCAAAATATAGGTTATATAATAGCTATTAATGATTTAAGAAATGTTTTAGATTTATTGCGTGAGGGAGGGCTGGTAAGAAAGCCTTATTTGGGTATTTATCAGGCTATGGCAACACTAGATTTAGTTAAATCATTGGGTAACCCTATGCCAGGTGGAACGTATGTTGTAGATGTTTTATGTGATAGTCCATTATATGAGCAACTTAAGCCAGGCGATATGGTTTATGAAATTAATGGTATTCCAGTTGATTTATATGGTGAGATGAAAGTTGATTGGAGTGAAGACAAGATAACAACAGCTGAATATGTATCACGGCTTAAAAAAGGGCAAAAGGTTTGCATGAAGATTTATCGCAGAGGAAAACCTATGACCTTTGAATGTCTTTTCGAGCGTAAAAAATGTGCTCCAATACGACATGTTTTTACAGAGTATGAAGATTTAGAATATGAGATAGTTGGTGGATTTGTGATTATGCCGCTGATGATGAACCATTTATCAGTTCTTATGTCTGTTGCGACGGGTCTTTCTAAATATGCAGATGAAAAAAATCAAAATAAGCCAGCTCTGGTTATTACTCATGTGATGCCTAATTCTGTAGCATTTAAAGAGCGATTAAAATTAACTGGTTCCATCTTAAAAACTGTAAATGGTATTGAAGTTGCAACACTTAAAGATTTAAGAAAGGCTATTAAAAAAACTAAAAATATGATTAGCATGGAAACAACTGATAATATTTTAGTTGCATTAGATTTGGAGAAGATTTGTAAAGTTGAACCTGAATTATCAAGAAGTCAAGGCTATGCAATCACTGAATGCATGAAAGCGCTTATGAAAAAATGTGATCCTAAAAAATAAAAATAATAGAGTTGTAAATTTTTAATTTTTGAAAAACATTTAAAAACTCACCCTGAAAGATTTTTTGCCCTGACAGATTATTATGATTTTACTTTCAAAGTATTTATATTTGGTTATACTAAATAAATATTTTGTATATGCGCCTGTAGCTCAATGGATAGAGTACCGGATTTCGATTCCGTTGGTTGTAGGTTCGAGTCCTACCAGGCGCACCATTCTTGTGTTTTTGAAGACTGCAGTATTAAATCGAACACTGGTTTCAGCTCTACATCGATGTTTCCATCTTTATACGCGCAGTTCGATGTTAGTATATTGATAATTCGACGTTTTTTCTCTACAGATCCTGTTTTAAACATCTGGGCTGCATTTTTTGAAAGTTCTAAGATAAACTCGGCATTTTCTAAATAATTCATATCTGCTTTTTGAGCAGCATGTAGTTTTATTAAAACATTATCTTTTTCTGTAGACCATTCTTTTGATTTGCTTTGCCAAAACTCTTCGCTTATTTTTCCGTCTATTTTATCTAAATAGATTTGATCGATTCTGTTTTGTAATCGTTTAAGCTGTTGCTGTAATTGTTCTATCAAGGTGTTGTGATATGCAATTTTATCTTTGAAGCTAGCGCGTATACCTTGCAAAATAATTTGGCGTATATTTTCAGGTATTTGAATTTTAGTAAATAAATCAGTAAATAAATCATCGATAGTTTGTTGGCGAAGATGATCGGGTATACACTTTCCTTTGCTGCCGGTACATTTGTAGTAAATGTATTTTTCCTTCTTCAATTCAGCTGTAAACTTACAACCACATTCACCGCAAGTAATCAGATTGGTAAAAGGAAATAATCCCTTTCTTGATTTGCTTTTGGCTGGACCAACTAAAATACTTTGTACGCGCTGAAACTGTTCTTTGGTGACTAATGGTTCATGTTGAGCATTTTCATACAGCTTATTTTTCCATATGAACACCCCTGTATAAAAAGGATTCGTTAATATAGTAGCAAGTGTAGTTTTGTATATTGGTCTTCCTTTACGATATACGACTCCATCAGCAATAAGTTTTTTTCGTAGCGTTAGAAGTGAGTACGACCCAGTCGAATATAAATCGTATACCTTACGTACAAAAACAGAGTCTACAGGATCCACAACGATTATACTTTTCTTGCCTTCACGATGATTTCTATAGCCCATTGGAGCGACGGTCGGATAAATGCCCTGAGAAGCCTTTTCTGTCATACCTTTGTTTACTTCTTCAGATAAATTATCGACATAATTTTTAGACATAAGTGCTTTAATACCAAAAATAAATTTCTCATTAGATCGAGAATCTTTATGAAGTATGGTATTTTCTTTGACCAGATGGACAATTAAGCCAGAGTAAGTAATTAAGTTATCGAGTGTTGCATAGTCTGTTATGTTCCGGAGCAATCTATCCGTCTTCTCGACCAAAATATTTACACCACTTGGCTGTTCCTTGATGAATTTAAGCATAGCCATAAACTGAGTTCGACCAGCTTTTTTAGCTGTTTCTACATCAATAAATTCTTTGATAACATTAAAGTTATTTTTGTTAGAATATTCATGCAATGACTTTAGCTGCGCTGAAATGCTGTACATCTCAGCTTGGTCATTAAGCACGAGCTGGAAACCCTAGCTTTTTAAAGCTGGGGAGGAAAGCGAGGCTGCTGTGGACGCTAAAATCAGCCGTCAACGGCTGATGTAGCGG
>JACPFN010000012.1 GCA_016183005.1 Candidatus Babelota bacterium
AAGAACCCATAAATCCATTTCACCAAATCTTTGACCACCAAGGTTTGCTTTACCACCAAGAGGTTGCTGAGTAATAAGTGAATATGGCCCAACAGAACGAGCATGCAACTTATCTTCAACCATATGATTCAATTTCATCATATAAATCGTACCAACAGTTACCGGCTGATCAAAGTAATCACCAGTTCTTCCGTCTCTAATTTTATATGTTCCACCAATCGACAATCCAGCTTTAATTAAAAGAGGTTGAATATCTGATTCAAATTCAGCACCTTGAAAAATTGGTGTTTGGAAATGAATACCTTCTTTGACAGTACGCTGAGCAAACTCAATAATACCATCTTTTCCATGTAATTTTTCAAGTTCAGTTATAACTTCTTGGCTGTAAGCATCTTCTAAGGCTTTTTTAATAGATTCGTATACACCACCATCAATAATTTCTTGCATTTGCTGTGCAATTTTTTTACCAGCATAACCAAGAATAGTTTCAAGAATTTGTCCCACGTTCATACGAGATGGAACACCAAGTGGATTTAATACGATGTCAACCGATTGTCCATTATCAAGATATGGCATATCTTCACGAGGTAAGATATTGGATACAATACCTTTATTCCCGTGACGTCCAGCCATCTTATCCCCAACAGAAATTGGTCTTTTCGATGCTATATAAATTTTAATTATTTTAATTACACCTGATGGAAGATCATCACCTTTCTTATAAAATGCTACTTTTTCTTCAGTGACATTTTTTAAGATTGTTAATTTTGTTTCATACGCAGATTTAATACGCTCAAATGTTTCCATTGATGTATTTTCTTTACATCTAAATGCAAACAATGTTTCCATATCAACTGTCATAATTTTTTCACGATCAAAAGAACCATCGATTAAGAATTCTTTTGAAACTTTACCAATCGATTTTTGACCATGAAGTAATTCACCAAGTTTATTTTTAATCTCTGATTGAAGTGCAAGAATCTGTTTTTCAAGACTACGCTCAAGTCTTTCAACTTTACGTATAGCATCATCTTTATAACGCTTATCTTTACGAGAACCACCACGTGAGAATATTTTAATATCACATACGGTTCCCTCTATTCCAGGCGGTACACGTAATGACGTATCTCTAACTTCACGTGATTTTTCTCCAAAAATTGCTCGTAAAAGTTTTTCTTCTGGAGAATACTGCACATCACCCTTGAGAGTAACTTTACCAACCAAGATATCTCCTGGAACAACACGTGATCCAAGATTTATAATACCATGTTCATCAAGTTGCGATAAAGCCTTTTCGCTTACATTTGGAATATCCCGGGTGATCTCTTCAGGCCCAAGCTTTGTATCTCGAGCTTCAGTTGCAAATTCATCAATAGAAACAGATGTTAAAACATCATCACTTACCAAGCGTTGATTTAATACGATAGCATCCTCAAAGTTATAACCACGCCATGGCATAAATGCAACTGTTAGATTTGCACCTAGAGCAAGTTCACCATTTGAAAGAGATGTACCATCTGTTAAATAGTCACCCTTACAAATACGATCCCCTACATTAACAATAGGACGTTGATGAATCCAAGTACTATAACTTGAACGATTAAATTTTTTCAAACGATATGATTGAATTCCCTTATCGACCCATGATTCTTCGTCTGAAAAATAATGCTCATCTGACGCAATAACAATTTCATCAGCAGAAACATATTTCACAACACCAGAACGTTCTGCAATAATTGCAGCACCTGATGACCGAGCAACCTCAGATTCCATTCCAGTTCCAACAACAGGAACTTCTGGTTTAATAAGAGGAACAGCTTGACGTTGCATGTTTGCACCCATCAATGCACGACTGGCATCATCATGTTCAAGAAACGGAATAAGAGCTGCAGCAACAGAAACAAGTTGTTGTGGTGATAAATCAATTGCATTAACTTGTTTTGAATCAACAACCATAAAATTACCGCCATGACGAGCAATAACTTTATCTCCAATTAATTTTTTACCATCTTCGCTTATTGCATCAGCTTGCGCAATATAAAGATTTGATTCTTCAAATGCATCCAAGAAAACAACGTCATCTTGAATCTTTCCATCCTTAACCAAACGATATGACGATTCAATAAATCCTAAATCATTTACCATCGCATATGTTGCAAGAGAAGAAATAAGACCAATTGTTTGACCCTCTGGAGTCTCAATAGGACAAATTCTACCATAGTGAGAATTATGAACATCGCGAACTTCATATGTTGCACGATCTTTCATTACGCCGCCGGGCCCGAGGGCTGAAAGACGACGCTTATGAGCAAGTTCAGCAAGTGGATTTGTTTGATCCATAAATTGTGATAATTGACTTGAACCAAAAAATTCACGTAATACAGCACTTAATGGTTTAATGTTTAAAAAATCTTGTGGCATTAAGGCATTATGAGCTTCTTGCATTCTAAAGCGTTCTTTTGCTATACGCTCAATACGTGATAACGCTGAATAAACCTGATTACTTAAAAGTTCTCCTACAAGACGTACACGTCTATTTCCCAGGTGATCAATATCATCAAGCTCACCAAGTCCACGTTCACGTAAATCAATAAGATATTTAATGGTTGCAAAAATATCTTCAAGCGTTAAAACAGTAAAATCTTTTTGTACATTTAACCCAAGCTTAGTATTCATACGAACACGACCAACTTGTGCTAAATCATAATAACTACCTGAAAAAAATTGCCGCTCTAAACGCTCTTTTACTTCTGCAACAGATGGAACATCTCCAGGCCAAACTTTTGCATGAATCTCATGAAGAGCTTCTTCGCGAGTTTTGCACATATCGTTTGACAGGCTAATTGCAATTGTTGGCTGGAATGAATATCCATGTACATTTACTAAATCTAGAACTAATTTCTTATGCTTTACAAGCTCAGAAAGCATATCTTCGCTAATAGCTTCGCCCTGTAAAATAATTAATTCACCGGTAACGGGATCAATAACATCAGTACGTACAATCTTGTTCATTAAATAAGAATTAGGAATTTCAATACGATCAACATCCTTAGATTTTAACAATTCTAAAGTATCTTGATTAATTTTTGTCCCTAAGAAATCTGCTTCTATAGATTCAGGAAGCATACCTGACGCAATAACAAAACCGATAGCAGTTTCATCTAATTTTTTATAGAAAAATTTACCATCTGTTAATACTAAATCTGCTTCATAAAATTTTGGTAAAATTTCATCGCGGGGAATTCCAAGCGCTTGGAGAAAAGTTGTAACTAAAACCTTCTTCTTTTTATCAATACGAACATATAAACAATCGTTTGTATCAAATTCAAAGTCTAACCATGACCCACGCATTGGAATAATACGAGCAAAATAATAAGGACGACCACGTAAATCTTTAGTTTTTTTGCTTTTTGAAAAAACAACACCTGATGATTTATGCAATTGACTAACAACTACACGATCAACACCATTAATAACAAAGGTACCTTGACTACCTAATCGATACTGATTGCCTCTTTCATAAGCATCAACCATAACAGGAACATCTGCAAAATATACATCTTGCTCCTTAACATCATGTATTGTCTTATTTCCTTGTTCATCAATATCCCAAGTAATAAGTTGCACTTTTACTCGAAGTGGAAATGAAAAAGTTTTTTCACTATCTCGGCAATCTTGTACTGAAAAAGGAATACTTAATTGTACGCGTGAATGACAAGTAGAACAAACAATATAACGTTTTGTTTTTGAACTTCCATCCAAACGTGAACAACCCATTTTACCCGTAGAAGAGTCTTTCCATGTATAACGATTAGTTATACCAGTTAAACTACCACAAGAACATGCCCAATTTCCCAATTCATAACTAACGTAATCAAGAGAAATCTTAGAACCACATTCTATAGGAAATATATCTTTAAAAGCTTTTTCAAGCCCTATATTCTTACGTTCTTCTGACAAAAAATCAAGCTGCACAAATTCATTAAATGAATCTGATTGTACCTCAATAAGATTCGGTACTGCAACAAGTGCCTTATTTTTTCTAAATGATTTTCGTATAACGAAATTATCAACGGTCGAGCAAGATATCATGCTCCTCCTTAATCGCAAAAACCAAACACAGTAATAGCCGCCCTCAAAATACTCTACTCAAAAAAATTCTTATACTAATTCGACCTTTGCACCAGCTGCTTCAAGAGCTTCTTTTGCCTTTTTAGCATCATCTTTACCAGCGTTTTCTACAATAGTTGCAGGAGCACTTTCAACGAGCTTTTTAGCATCGCCAAGACCAAGAGCTGGAACAATTTGACGAACAGCTTTAATAACCGCAATTTTATCTGCGCCAATTTCTTTAAGAACTACCTTAAATTCAGTTTTTTCTTGTACTGGGGCTGCAGCTTCAGCTGATGCCGCAACAGCCATACCCGCACCCATAGATGCAGCAGAAACACCAAATTTTTCTTCCAATGCTTTCACGAGTTCATTTAACTCAAGAACAGTCATTTTCTCGATAGAATCAATGATTGAATCAAAATTTTTTGACATATTTGTCTCCAAAGACATTCAAAATGAATATAAAATCTAAAACCTATACCTAATTATACTTCTTGTTGCTGCACTGCAACTTCACCTGATTTTTGTTTGCTAACTTCAGAAACGATCCAAGCAACTTTTACAATAGGAGCTTGAAGTACTCCACAAAGTCTTGATAAAAGAACCTCGCGTGAAGGAATACTTGCAAGAGACTTAACACCCTGTTTATCAAAAAGTTTGGACTCACAACATCCCGCAACAATCTCTAAAGCTTCATGACCCTTTGAAAAGTCATTTAAAACTTTTGCTACGCCAGTAAAATCTGACTTTGCAAAAACCACTGCTGTTTGACCCTTCATCACAGAGTCTAAACCACTGCATCGCTCATTACTCAAAACCGCCAAGCGAACAAGACGATTTTTTGCAACTTTTAATTCACCACCCTTAGATGATAAATTCATACGCAACTGATGCAATTCACCAACAGTAAGACCCTGACATTTAACAACAAATGCAGCTTCATTATTAGAAAATTTCTGCGAAAGATCCTGTATAACAAATTCTTTTTGCTGACGATTCATAATTATTACCTTAACTATTCTATAAACTATCTACATCAACAGGAATACCAAGACCCATTGTTGAAGAGATAGTAATTTTTCGAATAAATTTACCCTTTGATGAAGATGGCTTAGATACAACAAGAACCTTCATAAATTCAGCAAAATTTTCATATAACTTTTCTGGTCCAAAAGAAACTTTTCCAACAACAAAATGCACCAAGCCGTACTTATCATTCTTAAAGAAAGATTTTCCCTTCTTTAATTCTTGCACGACTGATGCTACATCATCAGAAACAGTACCAAGTTTTTTATTTGGTAAAAGACCTTTTGGTCCAAGAATTTTTGCAAGTTTACCAAGTTTTGGCATCAAATCAGGTGTTGCAACTGCATAATCAAAATCAGTCCATCCACCCAAAATTTTATCCACTAATTCATCAAATCCTACATAATCCGCGCCAGCTGCTCGAGCTTCATCAACCTTTGCACCTTCAGCAAAAACTAAAACGCGTGTTTTCTTACCACTACCATGAGGTAAAATAACACTACCACGAACAACCTGCTCACCCTTAGACGCATCAATACCTAAATTGACTGCTACGTCTACAGTTTCATCAAATTTCGCAAATGCTAACTCTTTAACTTTTTGCAAAGCTTCACGTGCCGGCACCGCTGAAACATTCACCGTGTTTTTTAATTTTTCTTGCGCGCTTTTATATTTCTTCCCATGCTCAATCATAGTAAAAATCCTTATTAATCAATAACGTCAACACCCATACTACGCGCTGTACCTGCAACAGCTTTTGCTGCTTCATCAACATTACGAGTATTGAGATCTTGAAGTTTAATTTTTGCAATTTCTACCACATCGCTCCATTTAATCTTACCAACCTTGCTGTCATGAGGACGAGAAGATCCTTTTGCCAAATTAATTTTTTTACGAATCAATTCAGATGTAGGAGGAGTTTTTAAAATAAACGTAAATGTTCTATCTTTAAAAACCGTAATCTCGACTGGAACAGTTTCGCCTCTGCGATCAGCTGTCTTAGCATTGAACTGCTTACAAAACTCCATAATGTTTACACCATGTTGACCAAGTGCAGAACCAACTGGAGGAGCAGGCGTTGCTGAGCCACCCTGTACACGAAGCTTAAGCTTTGATTTTATATTACCTAAATTTTTTGACATATTTATTTACACCACATGTATATACTTATGTACTATTTTTTAACTTGACTGAAGCTTAATTCGACGGGAGTCATACGTCCAAAAATGCTTACCATCACTGTAACACGATCATTCTCAGGATCAACTTTTTCAACAACTCCAACAAATCCTGAAAATGGACCATCTGTAATTGAAACTTCGCTATCAACAACCAAGCTATCTTTATCACTTGATAAGACAACGCCACCTTTTACCTTCTCAAAAATACGATCAACTTCTTTTTGAGATAAAGCAACCGGCTTCTTACCACCAAGAAAACGAATTACTCGAGGAACATCAAGTACTGTTTGCATTACTTCTGGAGTAAGTTCAGCTTCAATGAGCATGTAGCCCGGAAACAACTGCTGGTCCTCTTCTTCTCCCGCACTAAAAAACTGCTTCATCTTCGCTGATGGAAAATGAATACCACCAATTTTTTCATGGAAAGGAGATTCTTGAATACGACGCTCAAGATCAGCTTTGATCTTAGCTTCATAACCTGCATAAATTTGAACTACATACCAACGTTTCATAATTTTTAAAACCTTGAAGAAACTCTTATATTTAACGACTGAGAATTAAATACTGAAAACCCTTAAGAGCTCCTGTATAAAATATAGTATTAACCAACCCTAAAAAAACAGAAAATGCTATCATGATAATCATAACCACGATAACAGAACCTAAAAATTCAGCGCGTGATGGCCAAACAACTTTAGACATTTCACTGCGCACTTCACCAAAAAACAACCCTAGATTTTTCATAATAAACCCTACAGACTAACACAAACAAATTATGGCAGGCCAGGAGGGATTTGAACCCCCAACCGTCAGATTTGGAGTCTGCCGCTCTACCATTAGAGCTACTGGCCTAAATTTCAAATAAACAAATTCCAATGAACTTATTCTTCAGTTTAAACCCTAGCCCCCTTACAGCAACTCTCTATTTACAATGGAGCCCGCGACCGGATTTGAACCGGCGACCTCTCCCTTACCAAGGAAGTGCTCTACCGACTGAGCTACGTGGGCACACATCCCAGCAAGTGATCACGCCCATCAATTTCAACTTTGTCATGTATTGCTTGCTAATAAAAACTCAACTTATTAATTGTATTTTTCAAACAAAACAACCTATTTCAAGGCATATATACTTTTTCAGTGTAAAGCAAAACTAGAAAAATACAACTGTTTTTCTAGTATAAAAAATGGAGCTGGCGACTGGACTTGAACCTGCAACCTACTGATTACAAATCAGTTGCTCTACCATTGAGCTACGCCAGCCCATTATAACTCACAAGTATATCAATAACAACTTTTGGAGCGGGAAACGGGACTCGAACCCGCAACCTACAGCGTGGAAGGCTGTCGCTCTGGCCAATTGAGCTATTCCCGCATGCTATAATATTTTTAATATAAAATGGTGGCGAGAGAAGGATTCGAACCTTCGAAGGCAGAGCCAACGGATTTACAGTCCGCCCCCTTTGGCCACTCGGGAATCTCGCCAAGCTGTTATATCAAAATGTCAAATTTGTTGCTTTTAAAAATCTTAAAAAATAAATTTAATAAAACTTCACACAAAAGATTCATGCAATAAATCAAAGACAACACATTTATTGTACCCAGATCTCAAAACATTGCAATAGCTCTTTTTTATCTTTTACAACATTCTATTGTTTTTTGTGATTTTAGAATAGACTCAACCTCTGGAATACATGAACCGCAAGCCGTTCCTACGCCCAATTGATCAGATAATTTTTGAAAAGTATCAGCTCCCTGCTTAATTGCATCACAAATATCAGAATACATCACGCCCATACAGGTACAAACCAAATAATCACTTTGCTGCTCCCTCTTTTTTTTACAAATTTGATTTATATCCTTACAGCAAGACATTGTCGCACCTTTCATTAAAAATGATATTCCAAGAGTCGTTGACTATGATTTAATACCGATAATTTAACACTACAAACAGAATCTTTCAGAATTTTTTCAATTATTTCTGGCCACTCAATAAATACCATACTGTTAGGTTGATATAAATATTCAAAAAATCCGGCTGCTTCAAATTCCGACAAACTTTTTAATCGATATAAATCAAAATGATAAATAGTGAGGCCATTAGGTGTATAATATTGATTAAAATAGGTAAAAGTTGGGCTTATTACAGTATCCGAAACCCCCATGGATTGCAAAACAGCTCTAATAAAGGTAGTTTTACCAGCGCCAAGTCCACCGACAAAAGCAACTATTTTTTTATCTGAAATATCTAAGATAAACTGTGTCGCCACACTTTCTATTTGATCAAGATTATATGCTATATTTTTCATATTTTATTAATTTTTTTTAAAAAATTTCTATCCGATTTAGAATTTTTCTTATTTTTCGATGTACGTTTTATATCTTGAGTATACTCGTTTTCTTTGTGAACAGATACCATGCTCCTACTATTCATTTCCATTAAACTGTCTAAATATAGATCTGAAACATCATCTTGCTTTGTTTTGTGCAATGATTGCATCTGAATTTCTTGTTTATGCTCCTGCTCTTGAAGAACCGTATCTAAAATATCATAAAACTCTTGTGAACTTATAGAAACAAGCCCTAAGTCATTTGCGCAACTACGAATTTCACGATCAGAACTAACTAATAAAATATCTTTTTGTTTGTTTTTATTAAGCCAATTTTTAATCCAATCATCAGCCGACTGATATTGTCCCGCATACCAAACCTCAACAGCACCATAACGTTGATAACTTTCATATAAATAAGGGCCAGCATCCAAAGCAACTATAATCTGATTTCCTCGATAATATATATATTTTTGAAAATAATTAATCCAGTCAAGCATCTGGCTTTCTGGTATAAATTTAGTCCCTGTAATCGACTTCAAAAAATTATATCCATCTATTACTATAATCATAACCTACAAACCTTATCCCTAAAAATCTCTTCTTAAAACAGCCATGACGCATTTGAATTTTTTGGCCCAAATGGTATATTTGTTACATATAATTTAAAATAAAAATTATATTTTTTATAGTTTTTAATGATCTTATTACAGAGATAACAACTACAAATGACTTTTTTGTTTTATGTTTTTACCATTTTTTTTCACTTTCAACAAATAGTAACTTGCGAAAACAGCCTTTGGGGACAAATTATCCCTCTAATTAAAAAAACAGAGGTCAACAAAACGTCTCATGAAATCTTAAAAGATTGCATATCCCAAGCTATCATCCTTAACGGAGATAATCCAAAGCCCTTAGATCCAGAAATGTTACAAACATTGCAAAGTCTCCATGTCTTTTCTGATATTTTACCTCAAATCGCTGTTAATAATTTACAATGGGGATATTTCGAATTAGCCAAAAACACCTGTCAAATCACGGATAATTTAGAAATACTTAAAAAACGCAATGATTTTTCTTTATATTTACAAGCAAACAAAGAACTCATTACTGACCTTAACGAAATTTTACAAAGTCTTAAAAATTCAGAATCAGATTTCTTGCTTCATTTTTATTTTAAATTCGTCAAAGAAGATTCTCAGGCCCCAACAAATCCAATAGAAGAAGGATTCTGTTATTTAGAAAATCTTGAAAAAAAAATATTATCAAATCGCTACACGGGTGGGCTTTATAAATTGGCAAAACAAGGAAAAACGGTTCTTAATATTTTTGCCTCTCTTGCCACGTTATATTATTTCAAAAATTTTCATGAACATAATATTTCTGAGCTGTCCTGGATGCTTCAACAAACATTTATACCTACTAATCATGCTGACACTATTGCCGCATCTTGGCCTCTCTCCATTCCTTGTACAACATTTATGACACTTGGAACAATTATCGGTATTACCATGACCAGCAAGTCACTCAAGGCAGATTTTGACCAAGCTTCTCAAAAACAAAAAAGTATTTTGTTGTTTAAAGAGGTCATCAAAGCATCAAAAAAAATTGTGGAATTAATTCAAAAAAATCCGGCTATTGAACATTTTTTGACTAAAAACACTGCCATTGCAAAATTTGCTAGATATAAGGAATATCCAGAGCTTCTAAGTGCAAAAATGAACCACTTCTTAAGCCTTCTAGAATACTACCCTTTCAATCAAGATGAACCAAGCCCTTACCCATTATGGCAAGGAAAAATACATGAAACTTTCATTTTATATGAAGAGCTCAAAAATGAAATTGTTCCACTTTGGCAAGAATTAGGGAACTTAGATGCACAGATATGCATACAGAATATACTAACAAATAATCCTACATATTTTTGTATTCCAGAATGGATCGAAAGCGAATATCCTATATTAGAAATACAGGATTATTGGCATCCAATAATCCCAATACAAAGAGTTATAAAAAACAATATATCTCTAGGAATAAATGCTATTGCACGTAATGCAGTTATTACGGGAGCAAATGCAGGTGGAAAAACAACTGCAATGACCGCTATAATGCTTTCTGCTATTTTTGCTCAATCTCTTGGAATTGTTCCAGCTCAAAGATATAATGCAACTCCATTTACACGCATGCATACCTATCTTGATATTACAACCAACTTAAAGGACAATGAATCACTTTTTATTGCTCAAGCAAATCGAGCAAAACACCTATATAAATCCATTAAAGAATGCAGTAATGGCCAAAAAACGCTTACTGTTCTTGATGAAATATTTACAGGAACTCGTGCTGATTTTGCAGAAAAAGCTTCTTATGAATTTGCAGAAAAATTGGGTCGGATTTCAAGCAGCATTTCCATTATTGCTACACATTTTCCCAAACTTACAGAACTAGAACAAAAAAATATTTTTATAAACTATCAGGCAGCACCCGCTACGGTAAACTTAAATGGAATACTTCAGTATCCCTATTTAATTATCCCTGGAATATCTGACCAAAACATTGCAGACATTATTCTTAAAAAAGAGGGAATTTTAGGTTGATAGTCATCCAAGCTAAAGGATATAATTTCTTTAGTTTCAAAAAAAATATTTCATATTGTATTATCAATCCAATCTAATCAAAATAAAACCATAATAACTTAACTATTTTTTTATAAAAAACTTGTCCTAAAATAATAGTTACCGTAGTATAATTACATAGTTATCAAAATAGTATAAAAATAAGAATTAGTATGTCACAGTTAATTCACTTAAAACAAAGAATTAAGACAATTGGCGCAATCAGAAAGATAACTCAAACTATGCGTCTTATTTCTATGTCATCACACTCAAAACTTAAAAAACAGACTGAAAACATGCTACGTTTTAGAAATGAAGTTCGCCCCCTGCTGTGTGCCTTATCTCAAAATAATCCCAAAGAAGAACTTCAGCATCCTCCAAAATTCAAAACACTTTATATATTATTTGCTGCCGAAAAAGGACTTTGTGGAACATTTAATACCAATATGTTTGCATATTTCCACAAACATTTAACTCATGAAAAACTAGAAAACAGTCACATAATAACCGTTGGAAAAAAGGCGTCAGAGTATCTTAAACAGATACAAGTTAAACCCTTGTATGAATTTGATAAAGCGATGCCCAATCAACTCGAGAAAATAGCTCAAGATATCTATGAAAGAGTTATACATATTCATAAACATTATGAATATGTAATCTGTATGTATAGTTTTCCCAAAACTTTCTTTACTCAAGAAGCAGAAACTGTTCAAATTATCCCTATACAAGACGATCCATGTGACATAGAAACAAAAATAACTCTTGATGAGTATGAATGGCATCAAAATCATAAAGATGTTACCAAAGCGATGTTTCAGATTCTTTTAAAAACAAACATTCTTTTGGTTCTTTCAAGTTCAATGCTTTCAGAACAATCGGCAAGATTTTTATCTATGGATAATGCGACAAGAAGTGCAGAAACGCTTCTTAAAGAAATGAAACTAGCTTTAAATAAACTACGTCAAGCAAAAATCACCAGAGAACTCATTGAATTAATATCAAGCTTTTAAAAAAACGCTTAAAAAATTAATCGATAAAATTGATAGATCTATCTTTTTTTAAGACCTTTTGTTTCAATATAAAATTAATGCATTTTTGATATTTTTGCATCTGATCATGATATTCTTCAAACAGTTCATTCAGGCATTTATAGTCTTTTTGCTCTAAGCAACGAAAACGCTTTATGGAAAGCTCTTCTAGTTTTTCAAAGGCTTTACAGCCAGAATGATTTTGTCCATGTAAAGCAAAATTATCCTGGCTAACATTAAATAAAATCGCTTCTAATCGTTGAATAACATCTTCCAATGGACTCATTTTTTGACCTAAAATATTATGTATTTCTTTTAAAGTATCATGGCAATTATCAGATTGATGATACATACGCGTTAAATACGATAATTTTTTATGATTAATTAATAACTCCTCTGCTTGTTTATACAAAAGATCAAACTCTGATCGATATGGATCAAAATCCGATTTTTGCCTACAAAACAGTAAAACTTCTAAATATTCTTTAAGAGTTTTACTTAATCTTTTATTTTTTTCAAAATCATCCCACAATTGATCATGATTAATATCTAATGCTGATTTACAAAAAATCTCAAATTGGAAAAATATATTCAAAATTAATAAAAATTTATATCGAAACACAAAGGCCTTTTTCGTAACTATTTCTAATTTTTATCACTAGGTAATTGCAAGAAAGCAATGTCTGGCAAAAATCTCTGAATTCTTTGTTTATTTTCTCGAGCTTTACCTGCAAGTTTAGCCCAACTGCTATATTTTTTTTCATTTTCTTGTTCATGCTTCACGTACAATGATGCAATGTTCTTAGATTCCTCCAAAAGGACATCTAATTTTGGTAGAACAGAGCTAGAAACAAATAACTGAGAAGTTCCAGGCAAGAAGTCGCCAGATTTCTTTTTAAGAATAGAAACATCACCCTTTAATTTTTCATGTGAAGCAATAATCTCTACAACTACAGATTTTAAAGGAAAAATATCTGGCTGAGATTGCAGAAAAATCGCATGAATAGATAACATGGACACTATACCATATTTGTACATAAG
The DNA here is from genome assembly GCA_016183005.1 of Candidatus Babelota bacterium. Taxonomy (GTDB): domain Bacteria; phylum Babelota; class Babeliae; order Babelales; family Chromulinivoraceae; genus JACPFN01. Next base: position 13,332 of record JACPFN010000012.1, read on the forward strand.
AACCCCTAATATATAATTAATATGAATATAGATTATCACTTCACTTTAATATTTCAACAACTAGCACCGTTATTACGAACAAAAAATACATATTTGCAACAATTTTCTAACCTGAAAATTTAATCTAAAATAATATTTGCGCCAAGTTGCTGTAATTTAACATCAAGCGTTTCATAGCCTCTTTTCCAATGATGCACCCCTTTTTGCACTCTGGTAACACCATGAGCAGCGAATCCTAAAAGCGCTAATGCGCAAGCAGCACGAATATCGGTAGCAATCACATCAACTCCAATTAAATGCGGAGTTCCTTCAAGCTGTGCACAATGTCCATTCGCTGAAATTTTTGCACCCATTTTATTCATCTCTGCAACATGTAAAAATCTATTCTCAAAAACAGTTTCTACTACATTACATGTTCCCTGTGCCACTACTTGCGCAGCCATCATAAGAGCTTGTAAATCGGTTGGAAATCCAGGATATGGTCCTGTCTTAAATGAGACAACCTTAGGACTTGAACAAGCCTTTAGGCGAACACCTTGTCCGTTTGCACCTATCTTAATTTCATGACCCATTTCACCAAGCTTCATCAAAAAAAGTTCCATCTCAAGAGCATTTGCATTAGGAATAAAAACATCACCTTTAGTAATTGCTCCTGCAATCAAAAGTGATCCAGCTTCAAGACGGTCACAGATAACTGTATGATCAACGGGCTTTAAATTTTGAACACCTTTAATTTTAATCATAGCCGGTGGACAGATCTCAATATCAGCACCCATTTTTTGAAGTACTACAATTAAATCCAATACTTCTGGCTCAAGCGCTGCATTCACAATCCATGACTCACCTTCAACCAACGTTAAAGCCATTAAAAGATTTTCAGTGGCACCAACACTTGGATAATCCAAAACTAATCGTTGAGCTTGAAGATTATACGCTTTCCCATATAAAAAATTTTCATCTTGCCAGACATCCGCTCCAAGTTTTTTGAAATTTTTAATATGATAATCAAGAGGACGAACACCAATCGCATCACCCCCAGGCATAGCAACTTTAACATCTTTAAATTGAGTTAAAAGTGGCCCAAAAATAAGTAGAGAAGCTCTAAATTTTTTAACTGCATCCTGATTTAAAATTCCAGGATTAAGCTGAGTCGTATCTACCTCTACAACGTTACTTTGTGAATCGAATTGAATCTTGGCACCAAGAGATTTTAATATCTCAATCATCTCGTATACATCTGCAATAGCCGGTACATTTCTTAAAATAGATCTACCGCGTGTCAATATAAGTGACGCCATAATAACAAGTACAGCGTTTTTTGCTCCAGAGATATTAACTGAGCCCTCAAGTGGTCCCGATTGTTGAACAATAATATAACCTGTTGACACAAAAACCTTTCTAATCGATTACTAATAAAATCTATTCTATTAGTATAATTTGGTTATTTTTTTTTAAAATATTTATTCAGCATTAATTTTAAAGATAACTTCTTGCAAAAAAAAAAATGGCTCTTACACTAAAAAAATACTATAAACTTTTAAACTTTAAATAATGAGAAAATCATGTTAAAAAAAATAATGTTAATCTCTTATATTAGTGTATGTTATACCCTTTTATCAAATGATCAAGAACATAAGGCTCGCATAGAACTCATAGAAAAAAAATCTCATAATTCAAAAGATCAACGCAAGCACGAAAAGGGTTCATTAACCGTTATATGCGGATCAATGTGCTCAGGAAAGTCTGAAGAGTTAATCAGACAAGTTGGCAGATTTATCATTGCTGGATTTAATGTCTTAGTGTTCAAACCATCCATCGATAATCGTGAAATATTAAAACTAAATATTAATCCACTATCTTATATTTCATCCCGTAGCGGTAGCTGGACTAAATGCATTGCCGTAAACAGTTGCGAAGAAATTTTAAAAACAGTACTGGAAAGCAATATTGATATTGTTGCAATTGATGAAGTTATGTTTTTTACTGACACAAAAAAGTTTATTGACATTATTCAGCAACTTCTTGTTGAAAAGAAAATAATTATTATTGCTGGCCTTGATCTTAATTTTCGCGGTGAACCCTTTGGCGCTATGCCCGATCTTTTAGCAATTGCAGATAATGTAGTAAAACTCACTGCAATCTGTAGTCTTTGCCAAGAGGATACTTACTGCATAACTCAACGCCTTATCGATGGAGTTCCAGCACATTATAATGATCCTTTAATTGTCGTTGGCGCAAGTCAATATGAACCTCGCTGCAGAAAGTGTCATATTATCAGAAAAGATTAATATAAAGCTAACTTTTTCAATCTCAATAAAAGTCCAGTAAAATAAAATCATATTATTACGATGTAAGCAATTTTTTATGAGTAAACAATCGAGCTACTTTGAATGCCTTAACTGTTCATACCAAACGTTAAAATGGATTGGATGCTGCCCTGAATGTAATCAATGGAATACCCTTGATCAAATTTCTACATTTAAAACAACGAAGCAATCCGTAGGAATCCAATCAAAACTAAATATTCATACACTCAACGAAATATCGATGGAAGAACAACAACGCATCGTTAGCCAATGTCATGAATGGGACCGCGTTATGGGGGGTGGAATTGTGCCCGGATCATTTCTTTTAATATCGGGTGATCCAGGAATTGGAAAATCAACACTTCTTTTACAAATATCAACTCAACTAAGTGAAAAACATGCAATAATCTATTTTTCATCAGAAGAATCACTTACCCAAGTAAAATTACGCTTCCAACGTATTGCAACCCAAACACCTAAAAATCTATTTTTTTCTGATCACGCAACACTCAATGGCGTTATTGAGATCTGTAAACAAAAAAAACCTACTTTAGTCATCATTGATTCAATTCAAAATGTGATCAATGATACTACAAATGCTTTGCCAGGAACTATTTCACAACTCAAAGAGTCTGCATTCATGCTTATGAAACTTGCAAAAGAAAACTCAATTGCAATTATCGCAACAGGACACATAACAAAAGAGGGTAATATTGCGGGTCCCAAGCTCTTAGAACATATGGTTGATGGTGTTTTTTATCTTCAAAAAGAAGATCAATGGCAAACCAGAACACTGCGTGCAATTAAAAATAGATTTGGCTCAATCAATGAAATAGGTTTTTTTCATATGAAAGGCAATGGACTCCAAGAGGTTCAAAATATCAATCAACATCTCTTAGAACAAACCAAAAATGCTCCTGGTTCAACTTTAGTTAGTTCACTTGAAGGATCTCGTCCTATATTTTTAGAACTACAAGCACTCACTGTGCCCGTTAAATTTGGAATACCACAACGAATTATTACAGGAATCGATCATAAACATGTCAGCCTGATTGCTGCTATCTTAGAAAAATATCTGCATATTCCACTTTCAAAACATGACATATTTTTTAAAATTAGCGGCGGATTGAAAACTAAAGATCAAACCTGCGACCTGGGCATCGCCCTTGCAATTTTATCCAGCTATTTTCAACAACCATTACCTGATAAAACAATAGCACTTGCAGAAATTAGCCTCACAGGACAAATTAAACCGGTCTACAATATCGATATTCATGCTAAGGAATGCACAACATTTGGATTCAAACAGCTCATTATCGCAAAAGATCAAGTCATTAATCATAAAGAAATTCAGGTAAAACGCATCAATACAGTTCATGAACTTTTAATATTTTTCCCTGCCGATCAAGTATAATTGAAAATCTTTTAAGTCAGTTAAAAAATCATTGATCTTATTAACTGAATCACAATAAACTGAATATACCCAGAATCATATTAATAAATATTTCAAAGGGAGAATTAAAATGAAATATTTAAAAATGGTGCTCCTCTTAGGATGCATCATACAAATAACAAATATATCTTATACAATAAGTGAATTAGCAGATGAAATTGCCCAAGCTTTATATCCAAAACTATATAATGAATCCCCTGGAATAGCACTTGCAAAAGTAAACGATCAAGCAAATGTAATTTCTCAAGAAAAAAATATTTCGCTCTCAACAGCCTTTGACCAATTAGGCGCTAATATTTCAAATTTTGATCCTTTAATAATGACAGATGATGCAATACCAAACTATGAAAAAGGAAAACATAGAGATTTTCCACCTCCCACCAGCACCTCACCTACTCAAAAACTTGAAAGTCTATCAACCACCATACATCAGCCGAATCAACCAGTTTCAGTATATACCAAAACTCCTCCATCGATTGAAAGTAATACACAATCACCAAATAAAAATTTGTCAAAATTGAAAAATAGCTATACTGAAATTGTCAACTTACCACTACCTAACCTCGTAGATTCAGCGCCATTATGGATAGCTGTAAACATAGATGGACAGATTCATGTCATTATAAATAATGACGGCTCTGGTTTAAATATAGGTAATAATTGGAAAAAAGAATATCTGCAACCAACTATGAAGCTCATACAATCTTGGTCAGCCCTTAATCTAAAAATATCTGGCATCACCTTCAGCTTAATTAATCAGCCAAATGATGGTGTTTATGTATATGTCACATGGGCTCAAACTGGAAAATATTTAGGCCATGTAAAGTTAGAAGGTATCAAAAAAACTTTACCTGCTTATGTAATATGGTCAGGATCATACATCAATCCTGTACATTTAAATATAGATACAACATTTATATATCAAACACCTACAGCAAGTGGTCCACAGATCAGCATTCCTCCATTTGCATCATGGGGTAAATAATAAGATCTATTTCAATTCAAATAAAAATAAGGGATCGCGCACAGCAATCCCTTATTTTTATTTTTGACAATTTATTTTTTAATCTTAAAATTAGTTAAATTGCTATTTTAAACATTCATTAAAAAAGTTTAAGGTTTGTGTCATGGAAATCAAAACACATTGACCATTTATTCTAAAGATCTCAAAAAATCATTTTTAGATTTATATTCTAAAACTTCTAATTACTAGATAATGAAAATTTATTTTATAAAAAAGAATTATGCTATTTAATTCTGCATAACCATTGCTTTTTTAAAAAACAACTTTGTATCGTAAACAAAATTACAAGGAGAATTTATTATGGATAATAACGTTTTATTATCAATAAAAAATATCAGTAAAACCTATAATGGTATACCTGCTATTCAAGCACTTAAAGATGTGAATTTAGATATTATGCAAGGAGAAGTTATTAGCTTGCTTGGCGTTAATGGTGCTGGCAAAACTACTCTCTCTTCTATCATTGCGACACTACATCCACCAACATCAGGCGACATTTTATATCATGGCAAATCAATCTATAAAGATGTTATTAATTATCGAAGAATAATTGGATTTTGTCCTCAAAAACCGAACATTGACGCAATGCTAACCATTAAAGAGAATTTAATGTTTGCAGGACGCTATTTTAATATGCCCTATAATTTAATTGAAAAAAAAACGGATGAACTGCTTGAACGTTTTCAGCTCACTAAATACGCAAATGCACAAGGAGCAATACTTTCTGGTGGATACAAACAACGATTTATGCTTGCACGAACATTAATGCATGATCCAAAGCTCATCATACTTGATGAACCAACAGTTGCCCTAGATCCACACATCAGAAGAAACTTATGGGATATTATTAAAACATTAAAAAAAAATGGCACAACAATTCTTTTAACTACACATTACCTTGAAGAGGCTGAAGTTTTATCTGATCGTGTTTGCATCTTAGACAGCGGCGTTATCAAGCTCATTGACTCTCCAGAAAATCTCAAAAAAGATTTTAGAGAGACCAATCTTGAAGAGGTATTTATAAAATTCATGCAAGAAAGTAAAACTCGAACGGCTTAAAAGCCGTCGCTTATGAGCAGTGCTTCGAAGAGCTATTGATTGCGAACATAATTTCTAATTGTATCTTCAGTTATTTTTCCAACACTTTCAACGAAATATCCATCTGCCCAAAAACTT